>DHVB01000013.1 GCA_002412425.1 Bacteroidales bacterium UBA5219
AGTTAGCATTTGCACAATTAACAAAACTGTAAAATATAAATTAATTAAAAACTAGATTATGAAAACATTTACAAAACTTATTCTTTTTGCACTATCTTTTGGATCTGCGCCTATTTGCTACGCTCAGATTCCTGAGGTTCAATATACAGAGATTGAAGATTATTATTACTCTGGTACAGAAATTACTTGTACGGCTCGCGTTTATTCAAATGGTTTAGTGGACCAATTGTGCGCAATTCAATATTCAATTTATAAAGATGATTTTGAAAATCCAATTGGTAATGTTAGTGAGTATGGAAGCGTTGAATATACTGTTCGTAGCCAGGGAACGGATTATATGACACAAAGTATTACAGAGGGTAGTGGATACCTTTCTGTTAGGCCTCTGTTTATAACGTACAAAGCTTTTACCTTAGGCATTTTTGACAACTATTGTGTGAGTCGTAATCGCCCCGTTGCTCTCTCAATGGTGTTTAACGAACCAGGTTTATATAGATTTAATGCAGAAATACAATCATGCACAAATTCTGGCTCTAATCTTTTTACAACCTTTACTGCAAATGGTGCCGAAGGCTGTGATACAGATGTACATAAGGATTATGCCGCTAGCTCATGCGACAGTCCAGCAAGTTTGTTTTCTGATGACATTTTTATTACAATTTGTGATCAAAATTCAATTTCTTTTCTAAGTGGAAACACTGAGTATTGCCCGAGCGAAGAATTAAATCTTGTTTATTCAATAGGTGCAGACGATGATGCTGTTGATCTTAGTTTGCTGCCAAATTGGATTATTACCTCAGTTGATAATACTGCAAATACTTTAACATTAGGTGGAACAGTTCCGCCATATGTTGCAGAAAATTCAACTATTTCTTTTGATGTTAGAAGTTTATGCTCTTATAATCCAGAATCCTGTCCAGGTGCGGTAATAAATCAAACTATAACGATAAAGAATGCTCTTACTCCAGTTTTAAATGGTAGCAATTTTACATGTGTAGGAGAAAGTGTGAATATTGGTTCGGACGTTGCAGGAACTTGGTATAATTCTAATGCGGAGATTATTAGCATTGAGCAAACTGCACCGGATAATGAAGTCGTTATTACTGCTATTAGTGCAGGCTCGGCAGTAGTTAATTGCGAAATTTCTGATAACGGATGCCAGGTTTTGAGCGAAGATTTTATTTTTACAGTTAATCCTGATTATGAAATAAATATTATTGATGCAATTTGCGAAGGAGATGTCTATATCTTTGGTGAAGATGAATTATATGCGGATGGGGAATACACTTTAAATACTACTTCAATTTTTGATTGTGATAGCGTTGTTCATTTGGATTTAAGTGTTTTGCCAATTGTTGAACATGAATTTTCTGAGACAGGCCAAACATACACATGGAATGAAACAACTTATACCGAAAGCGGAGATTATACACAAACATTCCTTGCAGCAAATGGTTGCGATAGTATAGTCACATTGCATCTTACAATTATTACTGATATTGCATACATGAATGTTAATGGAAATTTTACTATATTTCCTAATCCAGCAAATTCAGTTGTTTTTGTTGATGCTATTTCTCTGAAAGATCAAATTGTTACAGTAAATGTGACTGATATTAGTGGTAAAATTCTGATAGAACAACACAAATTGGCGACCGATAATAGTATTAGTATTGCAGAGCTTTCGGATGGAATTTATTTCTTAAATGTATTTCTTGACGACAAATTGGTGGTAACAAAAATGATAAATAAGAGTAGATGAAATTTTTAGAATAAAATGAATAATGTAAAAGAGTGTGAATTTCGCACTTTTTTTTGCTGCTTACTTTATAATCTTATTATCAGTCAATTGTTCTTTTAGATTGTTCCCTAATTCAAATTCATGACAATTGCAATCTGATAAATAAAATAATATTTCTTAATAAGACACTTTGCAATTTTACCAAATTGCTAATAGAATGACATAAATGCTTATACGATAACAATTATTCAAATCAATCATATTTACAATTGGCATAATTCATTATTATACAATAGCTTGACAACAATACTAAAAAAAAAGAGTGCATTTCTACACTCTTTTTCTTTTACAAAGGTTTTATTATTCTTTAATAAACTTAACAGTAATTGTTTTATCGCTTGTAAGTATTTTTACGAAGTAAACACCCGCAGGATAACTGCTCAAATCTATTTTGTTTTCTTTTGTTGTAAGAATAGATTGTCCAAGATAATTGTATATTTCTGAACTTTCGATATTCTCACCAGCAATATTTAAAATCCCAGAAGTTGGGTTTGGATAAACTGCAAATCTGTTAACTAATTCTGTATCAACTGCAGTCCCTGGCATAACAGTAATTACTACTTCGTCAAATCCTTCGCAACCGTTTGTTCCAGTTACGGTAACCGAAATTACATTTGTTCCAAGATTCAAATCAGAAGCATTTAATGTAATAAAATCTGTTGTATCTCCAGTTGACCAAAGATATTCGGAATGGCCAAGTTGAGTTCCAAAG
>DHVB01000046.1:0-5666 GCA_002412425.1 Bacteroidales bacterium UBA5219
AGTTTCAAAAAAATCTTTAACTTTGTAAAGTTAAAGATTTAAGTTCTTTGAAAAATAAAATATTAACAAATTAAAAAAACTGTCCTAATAAAAGGGGACACTTAAATTTGCTATAAAATGGTTAGAGAATCAAGATACGGACATCCCATCCAAATACTTGTGTGAAACATACAATATTTATTGGACAGCAATAGTTGAACTTTATATTCAACTTTATCCAGTTATTATTAATGGAAATAATATTAATTTTATAGAATAGAAATCATGAAGATAAAACCCATTTCAACAAAGCTATTAAGAGTCATGCTTTTTACTCTATTTGTAATAGTTACCAATGGTTTATATTCGCAATCTACTATAAATGGCAGTGTTAAAACAACAAATGGCGATCCTATAGAATTTGCCACTATTCAATTACTAGTTGATTCTCTTTACCAAAAATCCACACTAAGTGATTCGTTAGGATATTTTTCTATAGAAACAACAACAAAAGGTAATTGTGAATTATTGATTGATTTTATCGGGTATTATTCCGTTAAAAAAAACATTAATTTAATAAATGATACCACAATAAATATTTATCTTCAACCTAATCCTATTTGGATTACTGAAGTAACCATATCTGCTCAAAAACCTTTAATTCAGTCTAAATCTGACAGATTTATAGTTAATATATGCAGTAACGTTGATACTAAGGGGAAAGAAACTACTGATATATTGAAACAGTTGCCAACTATAAAGTTATCTGAGCAATCTTTGAATATTTCAGGTAAATCATCTGTTATTATTTATATAAACGATCACAAAGTAAGAATGGAAGGTCAAGCTTTAATAAGCTATCTTAATTCTTTACCAACTGATTTGATCAATACAATAGAAATAATCTCGAATCCTCCAGCTCAATACGATGCAGAAGGCAATGTCGGAATTATTAAAATAAATACAACAAAGAATATCCAACCGGGATGGAAATCTTATTTTCAATCAGGTTCTATAAAAAATAGTTACATGTCATACTTGGTATCTGCATTTGCAAGCTATACCGGTGAAAAAATATTCTTTGAGAGTAGTATTAATAATGGAAACTATTCATATTTAAATCAAAATCTATATAACAGTTACTTTCCTGGTGCAACAATAACAACATTTAATCCAAAAAAATGGAACTATTATGATTCAGACATTCAAACAACTTTCGGATACAATTTTAATAAAAATTCAATTTTCATTATTGATTTTCAAGTTCCTTTGTTTAAAAAGGAGATAATTAGCGATATTGAAAATCAAACTAGTTTTATCAATCCTATTAATAACTTTGTTGATTCAATCATTCATACTAATGGTAATACATTAAAGAATAGTTATACATATAATATAGAAGGGTTTTATAAACATTCGTTTTCAAACAACAAATCATACTTTACTGCAAATTTAGCTTATTTAAACAATTATACTATTAATAAAAGGTCGTTTTCTTCAACAACTCAAATTGGAAGCTTAAATTCAATCATTGAAGATTTTTATACAGAGGGGAAATATGACTATAATATTTTCACTTCAAATGTGGATTTATTTTTACCATTATTTAGTTGCAATGTTAATACTGGTCTTAAATTATCATTTATTAGAACGTCCTCTATTAGTAAGTTTTTCACAGTGATAGATGACTATTCAATTATGGATTCAACCCTTTTTAATAAATATAATTATAATGAAAATACACCTTCTGTTTATTTTTCTATAGAAAAGAGTTTACAAAGCTGGTCTTTCAAAGTAGGAATACGTTCCGAAATAACACAAACTATCATTAATTCAATTGATACAAATGAACCAACAGAGAATAATTATGTGAAATTATTTCCAACAGTTTACATCTCCCATAAACTAAAGAATAATAACAATATTTCAATTAGTTATTCAAGTAGGATAGAAAGACCTCCTTATCAATACTTAGATCCTTTTAAATGGTATATAAGCAAATACGATTATGCTATTGGAAATCCTTTTTTACAGCCGTCTGATATTAAAAATGTCGAATTAACTTATTTACATAATACTACATTGAGCAGTAAATTATATTACTCTGCACAAAATAACAAAATAGGACAATATGTAGTACTAGATTCTCTTAACATACTTAATCAGATACAAAAAACAGATAATTTTTTAAATGTTAATAACTATGGATATAATATTTATAAATATTTTGAATTATTTCAATGGATGGAAACTGTTTTACAGTTGGATTTTTATTATTCTAAATTTCAATCTAATAAAGAAGAATTTACGGATATAGATGGTTTTGGAAGTTCAATTACATTGTACAATTCGATACATATTAATAAAAAATTGCAATGTGTTCTAAATTTAGAAGAAAGAACTCCAGGATTATACAATTATAGAAATACTAATAATTATTTTAAATTAGATATAGGGTTCAACTATTTATTCACAAAAAATAACATCGAAGTTAGATTTTACGTAAATGACATTTTAAAAACCGCAAATCCAGAATATCACTATACAAGCGGCGGGGTCAAACAAGTCTATCAAAATTACTTTGATACTCGTATGGTTAGATTAGTTGTCTCATGGAAGTTAGGAAACTGGTATAATAAAACTTCAGAGACGACCACTCCTAGTAATATTGATGAAAAACGAAGAATATGAAGTTGAATTTTCATTTCCACAGACAACGCGATGCAATGGATTGCGGTCCTGTGGCTTTAAAAATGATAGCCAATTACTACGGTAAAGAATTTTCATTAGACAAACTTCGTCAATTAACCTATACCACAAAAGATGGAGTTTCGCTATTTGCCATTAGCGAAACAGCCGAACAAATTGGATTTAAAACAGTAGGTGGTAAGCTTACTTTTGAAAAACTAGAAAAAGAAGCCTTATTGCCTTGCATAGTCCATTGGAACCAAGCACATTTTGTCGTAGTTTATAAAATAAAAAATAAAACCCTTTTTAGAAAAAAATCAATTATTTATGTTGCCGACCCTGCACACGGTAAAGTTAAATACACCGAACAAGAATTTATCGAACACTGGATAAGCACCAAGTCGGACAAAGAAGAAAAAGGCATTGTTCTATTGTTGGAGCCTACCCAAGCATTTTACAAACAAGAAAGTGATAAAGCTAACACAAAAAGTCTTAAATTCTTATTCTCATATTTTTTAAAATACAAAAAGTTTTTTGGGCAACTAATAATTGGTTTATTGCTTGGAAGCTTGTTTCAGTTAATCTTTCCATTTCTCACACAAGCAGTTGTAGATACAGGTATTGCGAACAAAAATATTGGATTTATTTATCTTGTATTATTAGCTCAAATGGTATTAATTATCAGTCGAATGTCTGTTGAATTTATAAGGCATTGGATACTTCTGCATATTAGTACAAGAATCAATATTTCATTACTATCCGATTTTTTTATAAAACTAATGAAATTGCCAATGTCATTTTTTGACACTAAACTAACAGGCGATATCTTGCAACGGATTGATGATCATGAAAGGGTTCAAAGTTTTCTTACAGCAAGGACATTAGAAACCATTTTCTCATTTTTTACATTGATTGTTTTTGGTATAGTGTTATGGACTTATAGTATTAAAATATTCATAATTTTCCTCATTGGCAGCATACTATATACAATTTGGATTTTGCTATTTTTGAAAAAAAGACGTGTTATAGATTATAAATATTTTGAAGCTCGTTCAAGAAATCAAAGTAAAACCTTTCAGCTTATTCAAGGGATGCAGGAAATAAAACTTCAAAACTCTGAACAAAGACAAAGATGGGATTGGGAAGATGTACAAGCAGATTTATTTGAAATAAATGTTTCCGCATTAAAGTTGGAACAAACACAGGAAGCAGGAAACATCTTTATTAACGAAGTCAAAAATATTGTAATAACTGTTTTTGCAGCATTAGCTGTTATTAATAATGAGATGACACTTGGAATGATGCTTGCAACACAATATATTATTGGGCAATTATCTTTACCAATAGAACAGGCTGTTAGCTTTTTACATGACTTACAAAATACAAAAATAAGCCTTGAAAGAATAAACGAGATTCATAATAAAGCAGATGAAAATGCTAATAAACAAACGAATCCGACAAGCATTCATAAAAAGGATATTATAATTCAAAATCTTGTTTTTCAATACGAAGGTCCTCATTCAAAAATTGTACTCAATAATATTTGTTTAACAATACCTGAAGGAAAAGTAACAGCAATTGTTGGAACAAGTGGCAGCGGAAAAACTACACTTATCAAATTGCTTCTACAATACTATAATCCTGTAGAAGGTAAAATAGTAATTGATGATAACGATTTAAAAGAATTTAATACAACTTGGTGGCGAAATCAATGTGGGGCTGTTATGCAAGACGGATTTATTTTTTCTGAGAGTATTGCACTTAATATTGCAGCAGGAGATGGAGAAGTTAATAAAGAAAAACTAAGGCAAGCAGCCGAAATTGCCAATATACATGACTTTATAATGGAATTACCTCTGAAATACAATACAGTAATTGGCAACGAAGGTCAAAACCTAAGCCAAGGTCAAAAACAACGAATCCTAATTGCAAGAGCAGTATATAAAAACCCCGATTTCCTATTTTTTGACGAAGCAACTAATGCACTTGATGCTAACAATGAAAAAGTTATTGTAGAAAATCTACAGGAATTTTACAAAGGAAAAACAGTAATAATAGTTGCTCATAGGTTAAGCACTGTAAAGAATGCCGACCAAATAGTAGTATTGAATAATGGAAAAGTTGTTGAAGTTGGAAAACACGATGTGTTAACTAGAAAAAAAGGGGCGTATTATCAACTAGTCAAGAATCAGTTGGAACTCGGAAATTAATATGACAAACAATCCTGATAAAATAGAATTAAGAAGTGAAAAAGTACGAAACATCATCGGACAAATTCCACCAAAAATAATACGAGTTGGAATAACAGTGATTTTCTTTATAATAATTGGCTTTTTAATTGGCAGCTATTATTTTGAATATGAGTACAATATTAAAACTACTGCATTAATCGAACAATCACAAGATACAACAAAAATACAGATTAAAATTCCGGCACATGAAATTGAAAAGGTAAAAGAAGGGCAAAAAGCATTATTATCATTTAATAACATCCCGAATGTCTATAATGAGAAAATAGCAGTACAAATTCAATCAATACCCAAAAAAATTAACATTACAGAGAATGGAGGATTTTATATTGCAGAAATGGTATTAACCCACAAACTGCAATCAGAAAATGGTAATGAAATAATCATTGATGATAAAATTGAAGTTAAAGCAGAATTAATATGCGGTAAAATAAGTTTCTTTGACAAGATTACTGAACCATTTAGATCAATACTGAAAACAAAAGATTGACAAACATGCCAACCCTTCGCAGCCATACACATTGCTTGTCCACACAAGCTTACCCACTACCAAAGCCAAGCAAAGAGTATGTCTGCCCTGCCCACAGGATGAACAACGCCCAGTTGGTAACAAAGGCTAAAATCAAGCGGGCGGATAGTGGTAATTTATAAGGTATTGCATCTAATAAACTTTATCGCAGGTTGATAGTGAAGTGCTCCGGAATGCCCGCCAGCTTTTAGCCTCAGCCGTTATAATTGCGAAAGGAAACA
>DHVB01000046.1:5970-16455 GCA_002412425.1 Bacteroidales bacterium UBA5219
CTAATAAAAGGGGACACTTAAAACTTTGGTAAAGTTTTAAATTGTGTTAATACTGGTAATTTAATGGGTATCGCAGTTGCAGGAGGTATAGTTGCAGAAAATACTGTTGGCTCTGTTGAAAATTGTTTTAACATTGGAAATATTCAGGGCGACAGTATTGCAGGAGGAATTGTCGCAGTAAATAATGGTGGAGTAGTTAAAAATAACTTGTCGCTATCTAAAACATCTAAGTATTCTATTTTTGGTGATATCATAAGCAATTCTCAGCAACAATATCCTGATAGTTTAATGTTTGGAAACAATTTTTACGATAAGCAATTGGTTCCTCAAATGCCTTGTCCTCAAGGCGATATTATAGAAAACAATGCTGCTAAAGGCTTGTTAACTACCGATATTACAGGTTTTGCTTTACAAGAAATTCTTGGCGATAGCTGGTCTTATGCCGAAGGACGTTATCCCGTTCCAAAAGCATTTGAAAATGATTCTGTCGTATTGCTAGCTGCTACTCCAATATATTTGCCTTACACTGACCTAGATAATTACAACACAGTTGATAGTGTAACTTGCCACTTTATGCTTGGTACAGAAAATAATGTTGAATGGGAGAGCAATTTACCACAAATTATTAATTTAGAAGAAACCGAAGACGGACTGAAAGGTGTTTTACAATCAACAGGTAATGCAAATTTAATAGCAAGTTTAGGAGGGTTTTATAAAAATATTTTTTTAAATATAAAATCTGTTTGCGAGCCAAGTTATAAAATTGAAGAAATTCAAAAATCTCAAGCTATAGTTTACCCAAATCCAACAAAAGATATACTTTATTTTAATCAAGCATTAGCTTATGAGATTTATGACGTGCAAGGTAAACTGATTATGAAAAGCAAAAAACCGCAAAATTTTGTAAATACATCAAAACTAAAATCTGGAATTTATCTGATAAAAGTTGGAGAAGAAGTAATGAAGTTTGTAGTGGAGTAAAAAAATAAGAACTAAATTATTTCTCAAAAGGTTTTCTATTTATAATTGATTGACCTAGAGTGATTTCATCTGTGTATTGCAATTCATCGCCTATTGCTACGCCACGAGCTAGAATAGTAACTTCTATGTTTTTATTTTCTATTTTTCTATTTATAAAATAATTTGTTGTGTCGCCTTCCATAGTTGCGGGCAAGGCAAATATAACTTCTTGAACATTGCCTTCGTCTAATCTGGAAAATAAACTGGCAATATTCAAATCAGAAGGACTAATTCCTTCCATTGGCGAAATTACACCACCCAAAACATGATACAATCCATTGTATTGAGAAGTTGCTTCAAGAGCTATAACATCGTGAATGCCTTCTACTATGCAAATTTTTGAAAAATCTCTTGTTTTGTCAGCACAAATATTACATAAGTCGGAATCAGAAATATTATGGCATACAGAACAAAATTTTGTGTCTTTTTTTAAACTTAAAATTGCATTTGCAAAATTTTCAACTTCGTTTTCTGGTCGCCTTAATAAATGTAAGGCAAAACGCAAAGCTGTTTTTCTGCCTATTCCGGGCAAAGAGCTAAACTGCATTATTGCTTCTTCTAAAAATTTTCCTGATTTACTATTAAAACGCATACAAAAATTTAAAATTCATATTCTGAGTAAAAACCAGCATTAAGCTCTGTTATGAAAGATAATTTCAAAACATGTTTGTCTGCTTCTTTAAACCAAACAACTCTCACTTTGTTCTTGTCTGTGCTGATAATTATTCCACCATCAATATCCCAAAAATAATCTTTTACACCTGAAGCCTTAGCTTCATATAAAGACAATGCTCTATTTGTTAAAGTAGGTGGAATTGAAAAAATACCCCAACTTTTTGGAACAATTTCTTCATACAAAAAATCTTTAGACTCATCACAAATAGTGTAAAAGTTTTTATTTATTTTATCATTTTCGTCAACATTTAAACTATGTCCTAAGCCTTCGAAAATATGTAAAAATTCACGATTTGCATTTTCTTTAAGTTTTATGTGAATAGGCAAGGAGCCATAAGTTTTATTTAAGAAAAGACTATTTACACCAACTTTTATATCTTGAAATGGATGTCCATGGTCAATAGGAACCACATCATCTTTATCGCCATGAAAAGAAATTACAGAAGCTTTTGAATTATCAATCATTTCTAAATTGTTTACCGCACCCCACATATTAATAACAGCTTTTATCTCAAATTTATCTTTAAGGGTGTTTCTATCAGTTTCTATATCGCCTAAATCTGAATATAAAAATGATTTTTTTGAAGTTTCAGGTCTGTTTTTATTTCGCATAAAAGCTAAGTTTAAAGCAGTAATTCCACCTGCACTACTTCCACCAACAAAAATATAATCGGGATTTATCTTGTAAGTTTCGGATTTGTTTACCAAAAATCTTAAAGCTGCATGTCCATCTTGTATAGCTCTGTAACCAGCTCTTTCAATGGAAGCTTTTGCAACTTTAAAGCCCAATCTATAATTTATTGAAGCACAAACATATCCTCGTTTTGCAAAATATTTGCACATTTCAACCATTGTTTCTACTTCTTTGTCGCCAATATAAAACGCACCACCATGAATAAACATTATTAAAGGACGTTTGGCAAGCTCATCAGTTTTAGGCATGTAAATATCCATTTTTAAAGATAAAGTTTCTTTAAATAAAGAAGATAAAAATCCTTTAACTAAAACATTCAAATATCTGTCAGAACCAGTGTTATAAGAAGTCCAATAGCCTTCAGCTTTTCCGTATTCTACATCTTTTAAAACGGTAATGTCGCTAAAAATTTCTTCTTTATATCTATTAGGAAAAGTTTTAAAATCAGGTTTTGAATATTTTTTAAATGAATAATTGCCTAGAAATACATATTTCTTGAAAAATAGAAATTTTGATTTTAATTTAGAACACTTGAGAACAAAACCATTGTTAGACACATTGGCTTCTATTTTTAAGTCAAGTGATTTATTGTCAAAATTTAAAATATAATTTTTTTTATTTTTTTTGAAGGAAAATTCTTTTAAATCTGCATAAATAGTAGTGTTGGTAAGAGTGAAATATTCTCCTTTAGCTTCATTTTCGCTTATATCTGTAAAACGAAACCAATATGCGGTATCATTAATTTGTCCGTAGTAATAATTGTAAATTTCTAATTTGCCATCAGTCCAAAAAGCTGGGATTTTATTTTTGGCTAAGATTTTTCCAACAAAGCCCGTGCAAAGAGCAATTATAAAAGAAGAAATAAATAATATTCTACGCATTTTCCTTGATTTAAAAAATTTTATTTTAATTTTTTTGTTCATTAGGTCTGTTTGTGCAAAATTAAAAATAATTTCTGCAAAAATTTACTAAACAGCAGATTTTTTAAGTTCTTTTAGAAGTTGGGCAAAAGATTTAATTTTTTTATCTGCAATATCAAATTCATGTTTTGAAAAATCTTCTTGTGCAGGCAAAGTTATCACAAACATATTTGCTGCTTTAGCTGCTGTAATGCCAACAATAGAATCTTCGAACACAATACATTTTTCGGGTTTTACTTTTAATTCATTAGCAACATGTAAATATAAATCAGGAGCAGGTTTAGCATTCTCAACTTGTTCGGCAGATGCAACTATAGAAAAATATTTTTCGACATTTAATTTTTTCAAAACTCTATTGACATAGTACAAAGAAGAATTTGAGGCAAGAGCTATTTTAAAACCATGATTATAGAAAAAATCTATTGTTTGTTTTACATCAGGAATTGTTACATCTTTTTCTTCTATTATTTGCAGAACGCGTTTTTCCATTTCTTTATCAATTTCCTCAAAGCTCATTCCTTCCCAAGGTTGATGGCTATACCAAACTTTACAAAAATCTAAGGAGCTTAATGCTGATGTTTTGTTTAAAAGTTCTTCGTTCATTTCAACACCCAAAGAAGTGAAAATTTCCATGCTTGCTTGTCGCCACAAAGGTTCGGAATCAATTAAAATTCCGTCCATATCGAAAATTACTGCTTGAAAATTATCTAACATTTTTTAGAATTGAAAGTAAATAAAGGCTTGCATTTCAGAACAAATGGATTGGTAAACCATAAAAATTATTGCAACAGCAATTAAAACTTGAGACCAATGAGGTGCATTTATAAATTTATCACGCCATTTATCTTTAAATTTATTGCTTAACCAATGTGTTATAAATCCAAAAAGCATAATTAACCAAACTTTATAGTATCCTGCCATAACTGCTGGAATTACTTCAGGACTAAAGTTATTCCAAATTCTATGTAACATTGTTGCGGCAGTATCATAGTCGGGTGCTCTAAAGAAAACACGTGTGAAAGTAACAAAACCAAAAGTTAAAGCTATTTTCCATACAGTAGCTAAAACATTATTGTATTTTTCCCAAGGAGATATTTTTCGCCAAAACTTATAAACAACAATACCAATTCCGTTTAGTCCGCCCCAAATCATAAAATTCCAACTTGAGCCGTGCCACAACCCTCCTAAAAGCATTGTTATCATTAAGTTTATATTGGTAATAATATTTTTTTTGCTTTTTGGAAAAATGAACATTAACGAAATTATAAATACTCCAAAAATCAGCAACCCTATACTTACCCAGAAACTTGCAGCAAGTAAGGCAAATATTCCTAAAATCAAAGCGAAGTTTACCCAAGTGCCAACACTTGCATTTCGATTTCCGCCTAAAGGAATATATAAATAATCTTTCAACCAAGACGATAGCGACATATGCCATCTTTTCCAAAATTCTCCGCAGTTTGTTGCTTTGTAAGGCGAATTAAAGTTTTGTCTTAGTCTAAAACCCATCAACAAAGCTACTCCTATGGCAATATCAGTATATCCAGAAAAGTCAACATATACCTGCAAAGAATATCCTAACATTGCCATAAAACTTTCAAAACCCGAATACATTTCAGGATTGGAAAATATTCTGTCAACAAAATTTACAGCAATATAGTCGCCAATAGTAATTTTCTTAATCAAGCCTTTTAAAATCATAAAGACTGCAAGTCCAAATTCATAACGCGAGAGTTGAAATTTTTTATAAATTTGAGGAATAAAATCTGCAGCTCTAACAATAGGACCGGCAACTAATGGAGGGAAAAATGCAACATAAAAACCAAAGTCTATAATATTTTTTACAGGTTCTAACTTTCGTTTATAAATATCTAAGGTATATGACATTGTTTGGAAAGTGTAGAATGAAATTCCAACTGGCAAAAATATTCTTGAAGTGTCGAAATGCGAGCCTGTTAAAAGGTTGGAAAAGTCTGCTAAATAATTGTAAGCCACCAAGTTAGTTCCAAATAAATCATTTATAACAGAAGTGAAAAAATATGTGTATTTAAAATATGAAAGAATAAATAAGTTTACAACAATACTAAAAGCAAGCAGTAATTTTCTATATATTTCAGACTTGGATTTATAAAGTGATAAGCCTACAAAATATTCAAATAAAGTATTGAAAATTAAAAGTAGAAAGAAAAATCCGCTAGATTTATAGTAGAAAAACAAACTTACTATCAAAAGATATAAAGACCTTAGTGCAAAGCGTTTATGTACAAAACAATAACCTAAAAGTACTATAGCAAAAAATCCCCAGAAAAAGAATCTTGTAAAAATTAAAGGAGATTCTTCACTATAAGTAAATATGTTTTTAATAAACTCTAAAAAACTCATACACAATCTATTCTCTAAGTTTTATTTTCTTGTAAAAATTTTGCAAAATCTTTAATAATTGCATCAAAAAGTAAGTCTGCAACAATTATATAGCCAGCTCTTGTAAAATGTATTCTGTCTCTATTTGCTAATTCATCTTTACGCCACAAATTTACAGATTTAAGTCCTCCCATAGCTTTAAACAAGTTCCACACACTTCCGCCATAATGAATTGCTAAAGTTTTCATACTTGAATAAACTTGAGATGAAAAAGGATTAACTCCTCCTCTGTAATAATAAAAATCGTTGTTTGTTGTCAACAAAATAGCACAGTTGGGATTTATATTTAAGATTTTGTCAATAATTTTCTTATAATTTTCAACATAAACACTTTCTTTAAAACTTTTGCTAGCAGCATCGTTCACGCCAATTGATAGAATAACCAAATCAGGATTTACTAGTTTTAAATGTTTCTCGAACAATTCTGCTTTTAAATATGATGAGGTTGAAGCACCATTTATTCCAATTCCGCAATAATTAATACTTGGGTCTGAATTTTCTAGATATGCTCCGTAAAAATAAAATTTGCTATCAGACGAATCTTTTTTAGTAACAAAAAGCTGAACAGAGTCTAATTTTTCTGTAAAATAAAATTCGCTGGCTCCAGTTTCAAAATTTACAATTACAGTATCTAAAAATTCTTCAGGTTTTACTGTCAAATTCCAGCAAGTATCTTCAACATCATGAAAAATGCTGAATTTGTCAAATTTATGTTTTTCAATTTCTGAAACTGGATTAAAAGAAATTAATATCGAAGCTGTACTGTCGCTTGTAAAAGCTGTAATGCCAGAAAGTCCGATATTTACGTCAACTTCTTTGTCGGTAATTCTTTGAAATTCCCACTTGCCTTCAACTTTTGAAGTATAATAAAATGGGTGATTTGTTTTTGCAATACAAAACGGGAAAACCAAGCCAAGTGTACCTTCCATCCCGGGCATCATTGTTTCGAAATTTTTTCGCATTTGCCATGACCAAATTCCTGCCTGAATATGCGAGCCTCCTAAATGTAAAATAGAAATTTGACCTTCGCCAGTAAAATTAAGTTTTTCTAATTTTGAGTAAAAAGTTTTAAAATTTTTATTGTTCCCAAAACTTTCTAAGAAACAAGAATCGTATTGAATGTATTCATATTTATATTCTGAAAACAAATGCCTCGACACCTGAGCTTTAGCATTATTTTGAAAAACAAAAATGCTAACGAAACCTATAAGAAATATTTTAAAACTATTTGGCATTTTTTGCTCTTTCTAAATATTCTGCGTAATTAATTATTAATGAATTGTAAAAAATATTTGAGACTACATTTGCTCCATTTGGTGTAAAGTGAACAAAATCTGGACTTGCTAATGGTGGGTTGGCATTTACCCAAGCAATCATAGAATTTTCTCCACCCATTGCTTTATACATATCCCAATAAACACAACCTGCTCTATGTGTGGCTTTTCTTAATTCGTCAACTATGTTTTCTAAATTTGGATAAGTTTGATAATCGTCTTTAATTTTTGTTGCCATATCACTTGGACCGATGACAATAATATTAACATCAGGAACAACATTTTTTAAAAATGCTAATTGGTAATAAAAATGATTAGCAAATCTTTCAGCACTTTTTGCATCTTCGATATAAGGAACGGTATTACCGCCAAATTGCAAAATAAAAAGGTCAACACCTAATTCAGCAAAAGATTTAGCCAATAAACTGCCGTCTGTAGTCGTGAAAACGGTGCCAGAACTTCCTCTTAAAGCGATATTGTCAACAAAAACACCAGTATCATCTTCTAAAGAAATAGCATAAAAATCAGGGCTATCATAAGCTTCAAACTCTAATCTAACATTGTTCAAATATGTGTCGGAATTATATCTATAAACATATAAATCTTCGCCAGCTTCTAAAGAATCTACAGCAAGCTCATGTCCATCTGATATTACTTTTATTTGAACTTTAGTTTTAGAATTTCCATAATAAATAGCAATATTTTTAAAAGTTTTAGTATTGGAATATCCTAAATTCGACTCGCTAAATTCTAACCAAGCACTATATTTTGTTGTTGCTTCCCAAGTTGCAGAATCTGGTATTGGTGCAAAACGATTATATGCAATCATAGGACCATATTTTTTGTGAGGCGATATATTTTCGCTATAAGCAAAACCATTATGTCGATACCAGTTGGCAGAGTTTGCTTGCTTTAAGCTATATTGAGCATAAATTGCTACTGGCGAACACAAACCTATGCCAAGTCCACCGTAGCGAGTTTGAAATTTACTACGTATAAAAGAACTTATTCTGTCGCCTTCAATCTGCGAATCTCCATAATGCATAACTCTTACACGCTTTTCCTTATCCATATTATGCAACTTGGAGTAAAAATTGTCTAAAGCATGTGGATTATCTTCAGGAAACTCTAATGGAGTGATTGATTTTTTTAATTCTTCAAAATCTATACTATCTATTTCATTAATGTTTTCTTCAGGAATAATTTCATTTATATCAATTTGACTGTTTATTAATGAGTCGGCAGATACTGTTGCTTTTTTAGAATCTAAAAACATTTCTTCAAAACTTGGAAAATATAAAACCCAATTTTTATTAATCCTGATTCCATCTTCAGGAAAAATAAACATTATTACGCCTAATAAAGCAATTACAGAGACAACAAAATATAAAACATGCCTGACTTTCATTATTTTTTCTTATAAATTTTTAATTTTTGACCTATTTGTAATTTTGAAGCATCTTCAATTCCATTCCAATACATAATATCTTCGGCACTTGCCCAAGAATAATTTTTAGAGATTTTATAAAAAGAATCTCCCTTGGCTATAGTTATAGTTTCAACTAATTCATAACCAGCAGCGTTGAAAGGTTCTTGTTTTGTAGCTTTGTTATTATCGTTTTTATTAGAATTTGCATTTGATGCAAGTGCAGAACCTTTTTTTACCCAAATACTTAAAACTTTTCCTGCATAAATATTTGTACCTCTAATATTATTCCAGTCTTGCAAATCAGAAACTCTAACTCCATATTTTTGAGCAATAGATCCTAAATTGTCTCCAGTTTGTATAGTGTGTTTAATTTCTTCATAATCTTTGCCAGGACTTATAGATACATAGTTTGCATTGCTTCTGTCGCTGACATTTGGCATTTGAAAAACAGGAAAATAAATCGAATCTTTGAAAGCTATTATAGAATCTTTGTTTGCAATAAATCTGTCTTTGTATCCGTAAGGCAAATAAATTTCCTTTTCTGAATTTCTTCCGTCAATAATATTGCCAACAAACAAAGGATTCATCTCTTTTAATTCTTTTAAATTAAGTTGTAAATATTCTGAAATTTGCTCAAAATGCAGTCTGTCTTTTACGAAAACAGTGTCTTTATCGTAAAATTTTTCTGAAACAAAAAACGAAGGATTTATAATTTCTTTTTCGCTAAACCACTTAACAATAGCTAGATAGTAGTAAAAATAATTTTTATAGTTAGCTTCTAAATTATTTACTGTTTCATCAAAGGAATTTGTGTTTTTCATTGCTTTACGCACAACAGTAGGACCGCATACATACGCCATGATAGCATAATCCCAAGAGCCAAAACTTTTTTGCAAATCCATTAAATATTTCCCAGCAGCTTGAGAACTTAGTTGTGGTTCTAAACGCTGGTCATAGCAAGTATCAATACTTAAGCCGTAACGCAAAGCAGGCATAAATTGCAAAGCCCAAAGCCCATAAGCAGTAGTAGAATTTACAAAATGTTTATCAAGTGCAGAAACCAATATTGGCAAATAATCTAAGTTTTTTAAATATTCAGAATCTTTATATAAGAAATTAGTTTTGGTTTTTAAGTCTGCCATTGCATAAAGTAAAAAGCATTTGGTTTTATGGTCGAGATTTTGCAAATCAGAATATAAATTATAAGCAATATTATTTAAGGAGTAAACTTCATTACCTAGGTTTACAAATTCAGATTCGGTAGAAAGTTCAGAAAAATTTATGTCTGCACAATATTCTAAAACATCACTTTCATCATAATTAAGTAAGTTTAAATTTGTTTTTAAACTAGAAATAAATTTGCGATTATTAGCATATTGTGAAAAAGCATTGTTATGAACAAATAATGCAAACAAGCAAAATATAATATATGTAAATAAAAACTTTCGCATAGATTTTAATCGCACAAAAATAAGTAAATTTCTGAATTTGGGAATAAAAAGTTTTAAATATATAATGTCCTATTTATGAGAAGTTTTGGTTTTACTCAACGATCAAAAGCACTCGTTTATTATACGCATAAATAAAATTAAATACTACCTTAATCACAAATACTATTCAAAAAAAGTGTAACTAATTTAAAATGAGAATGTTTTTTTATGTTTTACACAACCTTTTTAAAATTTTTGCGTATCGTATAATAATTATTAAATATCGTTTTTTTTAATATTTATGATATTTAAGCAAAGGAAAGTGGGGTTTGTTAAGTGAAGTTCTTTAATATGTATAATTTTTAAACGAAACTTTATCGCGGTTATTACAAGTAAAGTATAATTTATCTAATTATTTTATAATATGAAAAAAATAGTCATTGTTATTTTCTTTTCTTTTTTGTTCAATGCTTTTTTATTTGGACAAGAAAAGAATGGTGTATCAGAATTAAGTTGGATTAATAAAGTAGAAACAGATGCCGAAAAGTTTTACGAAAATGGAACTCGTATTTGTTATTTGAATATTTATGGTGAAATACCAGAAACTTATGTGCAATCTATA
>DHVB01000046.1:16824-18811 GCA_002412425.1 Bacteroidales bacterium UBA5219
ATTTAGCTAAAAAAGCAGAGGAAGCTGTTGCAAGAAAAAAGAATGAGAAATCGAACGAAAAAGAAAACAATAAAAAATTTATTTCACAGGCTAATATTAAGCCAATTTCTGCCTTAAATCAGATAAAGTGGGAAAAAGGTGGAATTTTTGAAGGTTATTCTCCCGAACAAGAAGATATTTCGCTGAGAACGCAAAACTCAAAGAAATTTCGTAATTACGATGGTTCTATAACAGCACAAATTGGCGGTAATTATCACTATGCTGATGATTTTGGAAAATGGCAAGATATTGATTTCACTATTACAAAGTCTAATTATAATGGCTACGCTTACGAAAATATTACAAATACTATTAAAACTTATTTTCCTGAAACAGCTGGAAATACTGGTATCGCAATTAGTGATAAATCAATGGACATTAAAATCTGGAAAAATCCTGAATTGTTGATTTATGATGTGAACAAAAACATACTTCATAAAGAAAGTTCATTAAATAATTCTGCAAAAGTAAAAGATAATATTGCTCAATATCAAAGTTTTAATGGAGTAATTGATGAAATTAAGATTATTGACAATGGTATTGAAAATAATATTATAATTTCTGGTTTGCAAGAACAATGGACAAGTTTATCCAATGCAAAAACAATAAGTTTTAAGCAATTTGTTGAACTGCCCGATGGAGTGCAGATTTTGAATTCAAAAGGAGATATTGTTACAAATAATTTTTCGGACGAATTTATTGGATTACAATTTGCTGATGGACAAATTTTATATTTGAATCCGCTTATCGTTTTTGATGCTCAATCAAATAAAGACGATGCACAATTGTTTTTTGGATTAGAGGATAAAAATAAAATACCAGAAGAGATAAAAGCAAAAGCAAAATCATTTCACAAAGGAATTTACACCATAAAATTTGTTGAAAATGGTATAGAAATCTATTCTGATGTAAGTATGGATTGGCTGCAACATGCCCAATACCCAGTAACCATTGACCCAACATGGACAGTGGGTTCCACAGCATCAGGTGATCTTTATGGACCTTTGACTCACTGGTGGGGCTATCAACGACATGCAACTTTGTATTTACAATCCGAAATTGGAGCTTATGGGAATATTACAAAAATAGAATATTACAAAACAAATACTGCAGATGAACGCGAAAAGCCTACATGGGTGTATATGCGAAATAATTCAGCTAGCAGCTTAACGAGTACTGCGGCTTGGAACTCCACTACCTATACTAGTGGAGCCACTACTTGTATGAATAATGTAAACACCACTCAAGATGCAACAACTGGCTGGAAAGCTCTTAATTTAACAACTTCGCATAACTATTCTAGTGGTAATCTTCAAGTTATGGTAAAAGATATATATGGGGGTACTGGTAGTGCACAGTATATGGCGCAACAAACTTTAGCAGATAGGCAAACAAAAAAAAGAGCAGATACCAATGATCCTGGAGATGCAAGCGCAATGGAGACTGAGTCTAACTTTGCAACAATTCGTATTACAGTTAGTCCTTGCACTCCTACTTTTAGTTATAGTACTGATTATATTACAAATTTTTCAATTGGAACTATAAATAATTCAACAGGATTTTCAACAGGCGGTTATGGTAATTATACTAATCTTTCTACAAACCTTTCTGCTGGTTCATATACAGCTTCCTTAACTAGCTCATCCGGCTCAGGAACACATGCTGCTGCTGTTTGGATAGACTTTAATGATAACGGTGGTTTTGAAGCTAGTGAAAGAGTAGGAACAAAAGATGGAATTGGTCCTAGCGAAACAGTTTCGATACCAATAGTTATACCTACTAGTGCAAATCTTGGCTCGCATAAACTTAGGGTAGTTTATCAGTATAATGTAGCGGCAACAAGCATAGCCCCTTGTGCTAGTGCAAGTTATGGAGAAGGGGAAGATTATACTATTGTAATACCATGCACTCCTTCTTTTAGTTCTAGTACTGATTATATTACAAATTT
>DHVB01000046.1:19056-20146 GCA_002412425.1 Bacteroidales bacterium UBA5219
TACAGCTTCCTTAACTAGCTCATCGGGTTCTGGAACACACGCCGCAGCTATTTGGATAGATTTTAACGATAATGGATTTTTTGAAACTTCAGAAAGAGTTGGAACTATGGATAATATTGATCCAAGTACTACAGTTTCAATTCCAATTACTATACCGTCATCTGCTCCTGTAGGCAGTCATGTTCTAAGAGTAGTATATCGATATAACGAACAAGCCATAAACATTCACCCTTGTGTTTCTGGAGCTTTTGGTGAAGGAGAAGATTATACTGTTTTAATTCAAATGCAAGTTCCCGTCTCTGGAAGCAATTCATATACAACATGTTCAGGACATTTGTATGACAATGGAGGCTCTACGGGTAATTATGCGAATTATTCTAATGGATATACTGTAATCTATCCTGGTACCTCAGAACATGCTGTACAATTAACAGGAACATATAATACGGAGGAAAATTGGGATTATATTTATATATACGATGGAAATGGAACTAGCGGAACTTTATTAGGACAATTTACAGGAATTGGGAATATAGGAATTATTGTTTCTTCTGGTGCAAATGTACCTTTAACTGTACAGTTTACATCTGACGGGTCTGTTCAAAGATCAGGATTTGATTTTACTATTGCATGCGTACCAACACCATGTAATCCAACAACAAGTGGAGGTTCAAATTATTATATAACAAACTTTACAACAACAGGTGGAATATCTAATATTAATAAAAATTCGGGAGGTTCAGCAAATGGTTATCAAGATTTTTATAATACAGATGAATTATTAGCAGAAGTCGGTGCAACAATTAATTATTCTATAACATGTTCTAGTGGCACTTATGCTTATGGTAGAGCTATTTGGGTTGATTGGAATGAAAATGGAGTTTTTGAAGCTTCAGAGCAGGTGGCTTCAAGTAGTAGCTATGAATCTTCTCCTTTAACAGGTAGTTTTACAATACCGTCAGGAACTTCGATAGGACCAAAGCGTATGAGAATTTTGGCAGCTTTGACACCTAGTAATCCTAGTAACCCATGTACTAATAGTGGTAGTGGAGAATATGAAGATTATAAATTAGTAGTAACTTGTCGCCCA
>DHVB01000015.1:0-34505 GCA_002412425.1 Bacteroidales bacterium UBA5219
ACAACGTGGTGAAACTTTACAGTTTGTATTTGTATTAGATATGTTCCTGAAACAAGTTGGCTTAAATTTAATGGAGTGTTGTTACTATGTGTTTTTTTTGAATATATTAGTTTTCCCATAAGGTCGAACACTCTAATTTCGCAATTATCTGCAGAAGCAGGAAGGTCAATATGGATAAAATCTGTAAAAGGGTTGGGGTAAACTTTAAACAACTTTTCTTCAGTATGCGATGAAATGTTATTAAACTTATTGTAATAATTTCGGCAAGAGTCTTTGTAATAGATTATGGTATCATTGTAAATGCTGAACGTTGCTCTATTGATTGTTACACTACCATCATAATAACACATGCAACTAGTTTGCAACTCAGGAATAGCTGATAACTCAAAAATATCTGACCATATTCCAAAATAATCAAAAAAATTACCATAACCATGCTGAAGACTGTAAGAATCAGAGCCAATTTCTCCTGCAAAACAATAATTACCACTTAAGTAAACTACTTTATACGAATGAATAGGAACATTACTAAACATAAATGCATTATAAGGAGTAAATTCCATTCCTGCGCCGGATAAGAAACCTGCTTCCCAATTGAAAATAGAATCAAGATAAAAAGAATTTATACAATTTTCATACATGGGCATTTGCCATGTTACTGTGTCGCCATGTTGCAAATCGTAGCTGAAAGAAAGCACAAACTCTCCTTTGTCAGCGTTGTAAAAATAGATATCGCCACCATCTTGGTATGTAAAGCGATCTTGCATTTTTACAGGTTCAAAATCTGGATAAAAATGTCGTATTACTTCTAATTTTCGGCAATTTACTGACTTATACACAGTGTCGCTTACAGAACGCACATACCAATATTGTGCATACGAATCTGTTGCACCCATATTTGCTGTTTCATAACACCATACTGCTCCAATTGGTGCCCACTCCCATTCCCAGTTTTTGGTGCTTTGCTGGGGAAAACCTGCTTTGCATAAATAAATCAGGCTAAGCAGTAATGAAAATTTTACTAAGTATTTCATAATTTTTAGTTTTTAGTTTAATTATATGAATACTCTCCTATGCCAAAATCCTATTCATATATTCTTATAACTAATACGAATTCCTATCTTTCCAAAGATAGCAAAATTTTTTATACTAATAGTTTGGGAATGCAAGTTTTTAGAAAATAAACAAATATTGCGTGATTAAATAATAAAAAATTCTCCTGTTTTCAGCGTTGCAGCACCCATGCCAAACAATTACGCCTTGCCCGTAAGGGCAACATATGATTAACCGTAAGATTTATCTTGCGGTGGAGATACCCCCAGCTCCCTCGCCCGCAAGGGCGACACAATAAAGTCTGCTAAAAGTGATGCGTTGACCGTAGTTGAAGTGTTAAAAGCATTGTGTTGCCCTACGGGCAAGGCTTTTGAGGATTTATCTACCGCAGGCTTCGCCTACGGTTAATCACATGTTGTCCTACGGACAAACCCTTGATAGTCTTATATTGTCCTTACGGACAATTATATATGTATATGCTGTTTAAAATGTTGCAGCACCTAAACACAATAAATTGCCTGATTATCATAGACTTAACGGGTACTGTAGAAAAAGTGCGGAAGACAGGAAATATTGTGTGATTAAATAATAAAAAATTCTAGTTAAAATAAATTACTCCAAAATTTTTATTGCTTTTTCATTTTCTGGATAAGTTGATGGAGTTCCTTTATAATCTTTAACTTTTCCTTTTATGCAAACTTTTTTGTTAAGTAAAAATTTTTCTGGTTCGTAAGAAAAGTTAGGAGTGTTTGATTTCCAGATTGTTGCAGTAAATACTTGGTTTGGAAAACTTTTATCTAAGTTTAAGAAAATATGTCCATTTCTAGATTTGTGTGTGCTAACAACAGTTCCACAAATATTAACTTCTTTTGGATATTCATTAAATTGCCTTGCGTTTACAGTGTTGTAAGAATTTTTAGGTAGGGTT
The DNA here is from genome assembly GCA_002412425.1 of Bacteroidales bacterium UBA5219. Taxonomy (GTDB): domain Bacteria; phylum Bacteroidota; class Bacteroidia; order Bacteroidales; family ML635J-15; genus Bact-19. The sequence goes on from DHVB01000015.1 coordinate 1,982, forward strand.
TTAATATCTAAAGGAGTTTGGTCGTTTTTACTTCTGCCCGAACGCCATTTGCCAATATCTGACTCAGATTCTATTAATTTTTCATCTTGTTCAGAAAGTTTTGGATAAAAATTAATATTTGTGATATTTTCTATAGAATCAATTGTAACAACATAATACTCAATAGGATTGCCTAAGTTTTTTTGTGGTACTAAAAAAGCAATTCCTTTTTTATCTTCTAAGTCAACTGCAATTTTGTAGTGATATTCAGGAATAGAAATTTTGTTTTTGCTTCTTTCTTGTTTTTTTAAATCATCTTTAATTACTGGAGCTGTAACAATGTAAATATCTTTTGTTGGGTTGTTGTAGATGTATTGTCTTAAAAAATCTTCGATTTTTGCCCAAATTTCACGATTAAATTCTGGAAGTTGTGGTGTCATATTGGAATAATAGTATGATTCTGAAAGAGCTTTTTCTGACCATCTAAAATCGGCAGAAGGAGCTAAATGTCCTCTGTCGTATCCAAAACCGTCATAGATAGTATTTCCACTTTCATCTTTTTTTGTTAGAAAATAATCTTCTTCTTCGGCAGTTCCATTTTTTATTAAGCTGTCCACTCTAAAGTCATTGGTTCTAGAAACAACTCCATTTACAATTTCGCGTGAAATAATATGTGCTGTCCATTTAGCCATTTTGTGATTATCGTCATATACTAAACAAAAAGCCGAATGGCATATTAATTCTTCATCTTCTAATATTTCTGGCAAACCATTTTCTAACAAATCAGCTTTTAGAGCTTTTAATTTTAAGTCTTCTAAAAGATTAAGAACACTGTCTATTTCAGCATTAAGCTCAATTAAACGGAATTCTAAATTTAATATGTCTTGTTCATGATTTTGTGAGAAACTTGAAAAATATAAATTGAAAAAAAATAAGCAAATAATAATTTTTTTCATTAAGACATATTTTATTTAAAACTTAAAGCTCTATTCGTTGGTGTAAATAATAATATCATCAATCATAAAAATAGCTTTTTGACCAGTTTCTGCTACATATCTAAATGCTAAATAATAATTGCCAGAATATGAACTAAGGTCGATTTCGCCAGACTCAAGCCAGCTTCCAAAACCACTTGTTGGTGCTGTTGCAAAACTTGCAGGAATTTTTGTCCAAGTTGCAGTTTCAATATTTGAACCGTCAAAATCATTGGAAATTACTAATTCTAATTTTGCTCCTATTAAATTACCTGCACGCGTGCGGAAAGACATTTTATTATTATTAAGTTGTTGTTCTGGTAGAATTAAATAAGTTTCTGCTGCTGTGCTATTTCCATCAATTTTTACATATTCAGCACCTTGTGTATTATTAAATCCCATCCATTTTAAAGAACCAACTTTAGCAATATTATACCAGCCAGCTAAATTTACTTCTGTACCATTTGTAATACCCGCAAAGTCTTCACTAAATATAATGTCAAAATCGCCAAAACGTCTTTTAGTAAAATTAACTTCATAAATCGAACGAAGCAATAATTGCCAAGTGTCATTATATTTGCCTACAATAGCAATTAAGTCGCCTCTGCCAGAAGGAATGTCCATTTTTGCAAAACTTGCATAGCCACTAGTTCTAACAACAATAGTTCTTCCTTGTTCGTCTTCTAATGTTTTATTTAGTGTAATTAAATTTTCCCCATCAGCAAATTTGGTATTCAAATCAGACTCAATGAACTGTACGTTTTCTATTTTAACAAGTTTTGCTAAAAATTGACCAGTAAGAATTTGGTCTATTGTTACGGTTTCAGGTTGTATGTTTTTTAGAGTTGCTAATTTCACAATATTATCAACAACTTTTACAGAGTCTATTTGCATCATTCCAGCATATTCGCTTAAAACCAAACCTTTTAATTTAATTCTAATTGAATCTCCAACATAAAGTCCGCCTGAAGACATTAAATGCAGGTTTATTCCTCTGCTAACATCTTGAACATAAGCAGATTTGTAAATATTTCCACTTTTATCGTCCATTGTTACAACAGCACAAACCGAGTAGTCGTCAACAAATTTGTAGTACTGTTTACCTTTAGCTAAAACACTATCATTATAAATTTGATAAATTTGGTCTAAAGTTAGCGTAGTGCCTTCAGTAATATCAATAGTAGGTGGTTCTTCGAAGTTGTCGTGAATACAAGATTCTAAACTCAAAGAAAACAAAGCAATAAATATTGCTAAAGCGATTTTTGATAATATTTTAAAATTTTTCATAATCTAAATTTTTAAGAACCACAACGTGGATTGTTTAAATTAACTTCTTTTGGGTCGCGGACTAATAACTGCCATGTTACAGTATTGGTATAACTGTTTACATATTTGGTAATTATTCCAATTATATCACCATTTCCTTTTGGTAGTTCTGTTCCTGCAAACTTTGCATAATCACTAGTTCTAATCACTAATGTTTTTCCATTACAATCTTGAACTGTGCGATTTTGTGCGGAACTACCTCCTAAATTTGCATAAGTTTTGCTTGTATCACCAGGAATAAACTCTACATTTTTTATTTTTACTAGTTGGCAATCCCAAGTGCCTTCATAAATTTGGTTAAGATTGTCAATTTCAACAGGTTCAATAAATTGTCCGTAACTTTGTACTACCATAGATTTGCGAAAATCAAGAACCTTGGCAAAAATTATTTCCATTTTACCATTATAGTTTTTTATACTACTTCCATTAAGATTAATTCTTACATATTGCCCAACTTTCAAAACTCCAGCATGACTAAGTTTATATAGATTGATTCCACCAGTAGAATCTTGTAAATATGCTTCTTTGTATATGTTTCCACTCGAATCGTCCATTGCAACAGTAGCAAATAGCATATAATCCTCAGTAAAAACATAGTCGTCTCCTTTTTCAGCATGAATGTCATACAAATCCTTAATGGTTAAAATTTGAGACTCATCTAATACTTTTATTGGTGGTCTATCTAGTTCTTTTTCACAAGAATAAAACACAAAAGCCGCAATTATTAAGCTAAGCGATATTAGTATTGATAATTTATTTTTCATTTTGCTATATTTTTTTAATTAAAATCTAAAATAAACATTTAGGAAATACGATCTTCCATACATATAATAATATTTATTTGGGAACTTGTCAATTTTTGTTCTGTCAAATCTTAGTTGTTCAAAGCCATTGGTTAAGAAATTTGTGTTGTTTAAAATATTATTTATGCTCAAATTAAATCCTATGGTATATTTTCTTTTAATTCTCCAAGATTTACCACCCCAAATATCAAAAGTATATACAGGTTTAAGTTTTTCTTGTTCTAAAATTGATTCAATTTGTGGGTCTGATTCAACAAACATGCTAAAAATTTCTTCTGTGCGTCTTTCAGGGTTTATGGTAACATAAGAATTTGCAAAATAGTTTGCATTAATACTTATAAACCAATATTTAGGAGCACTATATTTTCCACCTAATGAAGCTGCCATTTCTGGAGAACCTCCAAGATGATAATTTTTGATATAAGCAACTTTTTCTTCAACAAGAACTTCGGCAGAGTTGTCGGCAACAATTGTAATGTTTGGTCTATTGTTGTACAAATATTTTCCATAACCAAGAGCAGTATTTAAACTAACTGTTGGCGAAACTTTTGCTTCAACACCTAATTCTCCACCATAATGTACTTTATTAAGGTCTGTCATAATATAGTTAACAAAAGTACGCAATTCGTCGTGGTAGAAATTTCTGCTTTCTATAGAATTGCGAAACTCTGTGTAATAACCAGTAATTTTTGCAACAAGATAAGGAGAACGGAATAAATAACTTAAATCTCCTGAAAAAATATTTTCGCTAGAAAGATTTGAAACTACATTATCACGAGTTCTTGGAGAAACATAAGCATTTCTAAAATATGGAGCACGTGTCATATATGTTGCATTGGCAAGAATAAAGTTGCGTCCAGTAATTTTATAAGTCATACCAGCTTTGGTAGCGTAGTTGAAAAATGTTTTGTTAGGAGAATCGCCATAAGAATTAAGAGGGAATTTTCCATTTTTCATTTTTCCTGTTCTCCAAAAATCGGTATATGAAAGATTTAATGCAACGTAGAAATCTATTTTATTGAATTTATATTCAACTTGTCCATAAGCATCAGCTTTGTTAATATTTGAAATGTAATAATATCCAAAAATATCGCCTTCTTTAACAGCTTTATTAGGTGTTTCTAAGTTGGTTTGAACATAATAATTATCATCAGCATTGTCTCTTTCGGCAAATTGGTCTATATCAACCCACCAATCAGCTCCAAGCAAGTCGCTGACTGTTTTAAAATTATGGGTTTTGTTCATCATCAAATTTACTCCTGCAACTAATTTTCCATTTTCGCCGAGTTGTTTGCTTAAATTAGAGTTGAAGTCAAATCTTTTTATATCGTTTCTTCTTTCTTCTACCATAAATGTAGCTCTATTGCCTGTAACATTATTTCCTTCGATTCCAGATTCGTCAACAATAGTGTATAAGTTTTTTCTATTTGCGAAATAAAAATAATCCCAGTCTAACTGTCCATAATTTTCTTGATTTAACCAAGCGTCAGTAAGGTAGTTAAACATATATTCTCCTTCTTCGTAATAGCTTGGGAGATTTCTGTAATAATCTGGACGTGGGTCAGCAGCATCATACCAGTTTAGAGCAGTAACTCCGTTTCGTCCAAACAAATACGAAGCCGAAGTTGTTAATTGCATATCTGGTTTAATTTTCCAATAATGTGATAATAAAACTCTTGGTTGATGAGTATTTCCTACTCTTGAATTTCTCATAACTCCATTTTGATAACCCCAATTTGGATTATAAAAATTATCACCACTCAATTCGTAAGCTTCAAGAGTTGCAACGCCAGCTCTTCCTGTACGTGAAGGCGAACCAAAAGCAGTTAAGTTAATGCTATGTTTGTCGTTTATCTTTTTTTCTGCAGAGAAAAAATATGCATAAGCATTATAAAAAGTTCCTTTCACATATCCTTCGTTAGCCCAACGTGATGAGGCTGAAAACGTAAAAGCCCAATTATTACTCATTAAACCTGTTGCATGAGTTACCATTACTCTGTTTCTATAACTTTTATTAGCTAACGAATAACTAATGCTTGTACCAGGACGATATTCAGAAGCTCTAGTTAAAATATTTGTAACTCCATTTAAAGCTCCATAACTATAATCATAAAAATGCAAACCTGAAGTAACAACTTTGTTTCTAGTAGCATCATTTAAACCGCCCCAATAATAATAATAAGGACGACCAGTTTCGGCATCGTTTAATGTTAAACCGTTTAATAAAACCAAAAAGTTTTCGTTGCCGTAACCTCTAATTCTAAAACGTGCTTGTCCAAAAGTATAACCTGCAGTATTCATAAAAACATCTTGTGAGGATTGTAGTAATCCTGAAATGTTTTGATTTTGCATATCACTTTCTAATTCGTTTTCGGTAAGTGTGATTGTCGGGATATCCATCTGTTGTCCCGTTGGAATACTATCTTTTTCTTGGGCATGAGCACTACAAAAAGAAAGTATAAAAAACAAAATAAGAATATTTCTCTTCATCTTATTAAATGTTAAGTAATTTATTTCGACAAATTTAGTCTTAAAAAACACACAAAATAATTTTTTCACTTGTTTTTTTTAACAATTTGTTAATATCGAAGTTGATAAAGTTGAAAACTTATAGTTTACAGCATTTTTTATTCTGTCTTTTTTTGAGCAACAACAATCATTTCTTCGCCATAATTTATAGCAGACATAAACTTGTAAACTATATCATGGGCAAGTAATCCAAGCCAAATAACAAATTTTGGTAGTTTGGTAAATTTATTAAAGAAATTTTGTCTTTCAGCATTTGTGATTGTAATTTTTTCGTCTTGTTTTTTTGTTTTTTTACGTTTTAACCAAGGCAAAACTGTAAACATTAAAAATAATTTTAATTCGTATGAAGATTTAATTTTTACAATTTCAAATCCATTGTCTTCTAAAAGAGTTTTTATAGTTTTTTTAGAAAAATAATTAATATGTTCAATTGACATCATTGACCAGTTTTGCTTTTGTTTTTTCGCAACTTTAGAATCTATTTGCGGAACTTGTAAAACAAAAAAACCGTCTTTTTTAAGCATTTTATTAATTTTTTTCACCGCTTTTTGTGGTTCTGAAATATGTTCTAGCACGTCCCACATTGTTACTACGTCCCAGTTGTTTTCAGGTAATTCTAAATTGTAAAAATCGTCGTGTACAACATTTAATTTTAAATCTGTTGTAGCATAATGATGCATTAGTTCAGAAATTTCTACTCCTGATGCTTCGAAACCTAAAACTTGAGCCGTATGTAAAAAATGTCCCCAACCAACGCCAACATCGTAAAGTTTTCCTGTTTTTTGAAATTTTTTTATTAGTTTAATTCTGAGTTTATGCCTACGGAATTTAATATAATTATTTCCTGCACGAACAGATTTTAAAACCTCATCATCGCGGTAATTTTCGTAAGGAATTTGTTTTCTATAAAATTGTGGAATAAAGGAAAATCCGCAAACATCGCAGTCTGTTACTTGAAAATCGGCTCTAGTATATTTTAGTGAAAATTTGTCAACATCTTTATTTCCACAAACTTCGCAATGTATATTTGATTTATAGTCCATAATTTTGCAAAAATAAAGAAAAATCAAGACAAAATAACTTTCTCTGAAATTTCTAATTTATATTCTTGCCCGCAAATTATTGGCATATTGTTGTCGATATGACCTATTGGAAAATTAAAGCAAACAGGGAAATCAAATTCAGCTACGTGTTCTGCAATAATTTCGTAAGCTGTTTTTCCAAAAGGGTTTGGATTATCTTTCATGTCGGTAAAATTTCCAACAATAAGAGCTTTTAAATTATCAAACTTTTTAGCCATTTTTAAACTTAACATCATTCTGTCTAAGTGATATAAGTATTCGTTTAAATCTTCTATAAACAAAATTTTACCATCTGTATTAATTTCAAATTTTGTTCCTTGCAGGCTATAAATTATGGATAAATTTCCACCAATAATTTCGGCTTGTGCAAATCCATTTTTATTAAATTCGTGATTTTCGCAAATAATTTTTGGTTTTTCACCATTGAGAATTTTAAAAATATTTTTTACAGCTTCTGCTTCTGGCTCTTCGTGCATAGCTTTAGCCATTAAACCATGAATACTCATTACAAAATGATTATTTAGGGCTATGTGCAAATTTGTTATATCGCTAAATCCTATTATCCATTTTGGATTTTTTAAAAACTTATCAAAATTCAATTTATCTAAAATTCTAATAAGTCCATAACCGCCACGCGAACACAAAATTGCTTTAATATCTTTGTCGTCTAAAGTTGCTTGTAAATCTTCTAATCTTTCTTCATCTTTTGCAGCAAACTGAAAATGTTTTTTTATGCAAGAAGGAAAAATTATTGGTTGAAAGCCATAATTTTTCATCAAATTAGAAGCAGATGAAATAAAATCAGGATTTATAGCACCAGCAGGACTGACAATTGCAATTTTATCGTTTTTCTTTAATGTTTCGGGTTTGTGCATAAAGTTTTAAAATATTCCATTACAAAAATAATAAAAGAATATGTATCACAAAAAACTTTTAACTTTATACTTTTAACTTTTAACTGACGTGCCCTTGCGGGCGAGACGTAATTGTTCGACATGGGTGCTGCAAAGCTGAAAACAGGAGCCAAGCGAATTTTGCGAAGTTAACCCAAACGAGCAAAGCGAGCATATAATTCTTAATTATCATTCTTCATTCTTAATTATTTTTTATCTTTGCGCTTCTAAATATTAAAAAAATGGTAAGAGTACGTTTTGCACCTAGTCCAACAGGTCCTTTGCATATAGGCGGAGTTAGAACAGCTTTGTTTAATTATTTATTTGCCAAACGCAATGGTGGAAAAATGATTTTAAGAATAGAAGACACAGATCAAACGCGTTTTGTCGAAGGAGCCGAAGAATATATTATGGAATCTTTGGAATGGTGCGGAATAAAATTTGACGAAGGCATTAAAGAAGGTGGAAATTATGGTCCTTATCGTCAAAGCGATAGGCGTGAAATTTATAATAAATACGCTAAAATTCTAATTGAAAACCAAAGTGTTTATATGGCTTTTGATAGTCCAGAAGAGTTAGATAAATTGCGTTCCGAAGCCGAAGCAAAAGGCGAAACTTTTGTATATAATCATGAAAGCAGAAAGAACTTAAAAAACAGTTTAGCTTTGAGTAAAGAACAAGTTGCTGAACTTCTAGAAAATAAAACACCTTATGTTTTGCGGTTTAAAATGCCTGAAAATCAATTAGTTGAACTGTATGATGAAATTCGTGGCGAAATTAAATTTAATACCCAAGAATTAGACGATAAAGTTTTAGTAAAAACAGACGGACTACCAACTTATCATCTTGCGAATATTGTTGACGACCATTTAATGGAAATTACTCATGTTATTCGTGGAGAAGAATGGTTGCCTTCTTTGCCTTTACATGATTTGCTTTACAGAGCTTTTGGTTGGACAGCACCAAAATTTGCACATCTTCCTTTAATTCTTAAACCAAGTGGAAAAGGAAAACTAAGCAAAAGAGATGGCGACCAATTAGGTTTTCCTGTTTTCCCAACTCAATGGGATTCTGGAGAAGAAATTTTTAAAGGTTATCGCGAAGAGGGATATTTTCCAGAGGCATTTATTAATATGTTAGCTCTTTTAGGTTGGAATCCAGGAACTGAACAAGAAATTTTTAGCATGGACGAACTTATTCAGGTTTTTTCGCTTGATAGAGTTGGAAAATCTGGTAGCCGTTTCGACCCAGACAAAACAAAATGGTTTAATCATCAGTATTTAATTAAAAAATCAGGAGAAGAACTTGCAGAAGAGTTTAAAGTAATTCTTGACGAAAAAAATATAAATTATTCAGGTTTTCCTCTTGCAAGAATTTGCGAAATGCTGAAAGAAAGAGTAAATTTTATTCATGAATTATGGGAAGAATCATATTTCTTTTTCCAAGCACCCGAAACTTATGATGAGAAATTTTTGAAAAAATCATATAAAGAAGACTCAACACAATTATTACAAAAACTTATTGAAATCCTTAAAAATCAACAAAATTTTAGTTCTGAAGAAATAGAAAATTCTGTAAAAACTTGGATAGAATCAGCTGAAATAGGTTTTGGTAGAGTTATGTCGCCGTTTAGATTAGCTTTGGTTGGTGCAGGAAAAGGACCTCATGTTTTCGATATAGTAGAAATTATCGGTAAGGATGAAAGCATAAGAAGAATTTCTGCCTTGATAGAATTTGTTGACGGTAAATAATTTTTATTTTTACTATAAAATTTTGTGTTTTTATATATTTGTCGTTTTATAAAAATTTAAAAAATGAAAAACTTATTAATTATTTTACTAATTATTTTAATTGCAAATGCTTGCAAAGATGCTGCAAAAACAGATTCTGAACAAACTGTTGCTATAGAAGAAAATACAGAAATTCAAATTGGTGGCACTTACGAATTTGGAGATTTTAAAAATAAAAAAGATGTTTTTGGTCAATTATTAATATATCCTGATAGCGATACAAGCATGGTTTTTCATCTTTCAAAAAATACAGGAGAACCCGATTTTCAAATTTATGAAGTTATGGGTAGAACTTTAGTTATTGATAATAAAGCGAGTTATCAAACAAATTCTATATGCGAAAATGCTATGTATAGTTTATATTTTGAATTTGAAGAAAATTTCGTGAAAGTTGTTCAAGACGATGAAGGCAACTCAGATTGTAGTTTTTCTTATGAATTTAGAGCAGATGGAAATTTTGAAAAAACAAACTCAGATATACCTACCACATATACACTTAGAGGAACTACAACAAAGGAGTTTAAAGAATGGGTCAGTTTAAATGTTGGGATTGATTTTGCAAATCTTGAAAAAAGAGGAGATGTTTATTATTACAACAATAAACCTTATACAGGTACTGCTATTAACGAACCAAAAGTTGAGCATTATTGGCAATCGATAAGAGAAGTTTTTCAAATGAAAGACGGAAAACCACATGGAAAATATATTGAAACTAGTTGGGAATCAGGGTCTTCTGGCAACTATGTGAATGGACTAAAAGAAGGTAGATGGGAGGTTTATGAAAGTGCAACTCTAATAATCCAGAATTATAAAAATGGATTGAAAGATGGCGAATGGAAATATTATTTTGAAACTGAAGAAAATGAACCATATAGAATAGAAGTTTATAAAGAGGGAGTAAAAATAAGTGAACAAGATTTTGATGTTGAATATTAGTGGTAATTAAAATAAAGAAATTTTTTATACAATATTGAGAATGTTTTTGCGTTCTTAGTTTTACAGAAAAATAAAGATATAGTGTCGAGATGTTTTAAAATATTTTATTTAGTTGCGTTTATATTTTTAATAAGTTTATCAGCTTGTGATATTATTAATCCTTCCGAACAAACTCCGTCTTTTATTGCGGTTGATACGCTAAAATTAAAAACTAATGGTTTTGAACAAGGAAGTAAAAAACATGCTATTACCGATTGTTGGGTTTATGTAAATAATAAATTAATTGGAGTTTTTGAAGTTCCGTTTAAAGTTCCTGTTTTAGAATCTGGTATGCAAGAAATACAAATAGAACCAGGAATTAAAAATTCTGGAAGCGACTCAAAAAGAGAAATTTACCCACTAATGAAAGGTTGGTATGTTACAAAAAATTTAAGCGAAGGAGCAGTTTTGACATTAGAACCAGAATTTGAATACAGAAACGTAATTTTTGATTTAATAGAAGACTTTGAAGATATTGGGATAGAATTTGAAACAAGCTTAAATAGCGACACAACCATACAAATAATTTCTGGAAACGAAGCTCAAGAAGGCAAATCAATGTATTTTGCTCTTGATAACGAAAGGCGAAAATTTGAATGTTTAACAAGCAAATTATATGAAATCCCAAAAACAGGAAGAGTGTTTTTAGAAATAAGTTTTAAAGGAAACGGACATTTTAACTTTGGAGTATTTTCTGTGGAGAATGTGGGGACGGGCTTATCTGAAGTTAGAAAAAATGTTTATACATTTAAACCAAGAGACACATGGACAACCATTTATATAGATTTGAATTATCATGTAATAAATGCAAAAGGAAAACAATTTAGATTGTTTTTTACATGTGTAAGACCAGAAGATGCAAGTACAGAGAAAACCGAAATTTTTATAGACAATATTAAATTAACTTATTTATTAACACAATAATGCAAAAATCTAAACATAATTTAAAATATATAATATTTGACTTCTTTGCTGCTACAATAGCATGGACATTGTTTTATATTTTTCGCAAAATACGTATAGAAAACGTTCCAATTAATTTGGATTATAAGTTTTATTTTGCTTTAGCAACAATTCCATTTTTTTGGTTGTTTCTTCATTTGCTTAGTGGCTACTATAAAGTTCCATATAGAAAATCAAGATTACATGAATTGGGACAAACTTTATTTACAACTCTTTTGGGTGTTACTATTTTGTTTTTTCTATTTATGTTAGACGATTGGGTTGTGGATTATAAACAATATTACAAATTATATTTTACTTTATTTGTCTTACAGTTTACTCTAACTTATCTTCCTCGACTAATAATGACAACAATAGTGAACAAAAAAGTTCACAATAGAAAATTGCTATTTAATACATTAATTATAGGAAGCAATCAAAAGGCTGTTAAACTTTTAAAAGATTTTGAATCTCAAAAACTTAGTTCGGGTTTAAAATTTGTTGGTTTTGTATTTGTTGAAGATCGTCCAAGTTATTTGCTAGAAGAATATTTGCCAAAATTGGGTGGAGTAAACGATATTAAAGATATAATTTCTGAACATAAAATCGAAGAAGTTGTAATAGCAATAGAATCTAGCGAGCATGCAAAGATTAAAAACATTATAAATAAATTACATGGCGAAAAAGTTATTATTAAAGTAATTCCAGATATGTATGATATATTGATAGGAAAAGTAAGAATGTCGGCTATTTTTGGATTGCCTTTAATTGAAATAAATCACAACATAATGCCAGTGTGGCAACAGCACACAAAAAGATTTTTAGATATATTTTTAAGTTTAATAGCTATAATATTATTAATGCCTGTTTATATTGCTTTAAGCATAGGTGTTAAACTAAGTTCGCCGGGTCCAATTTTATATAGCCACGAAAGAATTGGAAAAAATGGAAAGCCTTTTAAAATTTATAAATTTCGCTCAATGTATGTTGGTGCAGAAAAAGATGGTCCGGCTTTAAGTAGTAAAAATGACAGTAGAGTTACTAAGTTTGGAAAATTTATGCGAAAAACTCGACTTGATGAATTCCCACAATTTTTTAATGTACTTAAAGGCGATATGAGTTTAGTTGGTCCTCGCCCCGAACGTCAGTTTTATATCGACCAAATAACACAAAAAGCACCTCATTATATTCACTTGTTATCTGTTCGTCCTGGAATTACTTCGTGGGGACAAGTAAAATATGGCTATGCCGAAAACGTTGACCAAATGATTGAAAGATTACAATATGATATAATTTATATTGAAAATCGCTCTTTATTCATTGATTTTAAAATAATGATTTATACTATTAAAATTATTTTCCAAGGAAAAGGAATTTGATTTTTGGTTTTTAAACGTTTATTTTATCAAAGTTTTTGATACTTAGTTCAATAATATTAAAAAAATCAAATATTATTATTTACTTTTGAAAAAAGTTTATATCTTTGCACTTGCAAAAATGAAAATAGTATTAATTTATTTATAAAAATATTTAGACATGACAAAAGCAGATATTGTAAACGAAATTTCAAAAAACACTGGAATTGAAAAAATAGTTGTTCAAAAAACTATAGAGTCGTTTATGGATGTTGTAAAAGACTCTTTAATAAAAGATGAAAATGTATATTTAAGAGGTTTTGGTAGTTTTATAGTAAAAACAAGAGCTAAAAAAGTTGCTCGTGATATTTCTAAAAACACTACTATTACTATACCCGCTCATAAAATACCTGCTTTTAAACCAGCAAAATCATTTGTAACATCAGTTAAAGAACACAATAAAATTTAGAAATTATGCCAAGCGGAAAGAAAAGAAAGAGACACAAGATGTCAACCCACAAAAGAAAAAAACGTCTTCGTAAGAATAGACACAAAAAGAAAAAATAAACCTTTTTCTTGTTTTTTTGTTATAATCAAACCTTTGTTCTACAGAGGTTTGATTTATTAATTTTAAAATACTGTGTTATATCGTGGATTTGCAAACAGAAGATAAACAGAACGAACTTTTTATAGATGTACGCAGTTCTGAAATTAACATAGCTTTACTACAAAATAAAAAACTAATCGAGTTAGATTGCGAATATGCAAACATTGAGTTCTCGGTTGGAGATATTTATTTGGGTAAGGTCAAACGTTTAATGCCCGGACTTAACGCAGCTTTTGTTGATATTGGTTATAAAAAAGACGCTTTTCTACATTACTTAGATTTAGGAGCTGGATTTCAAACCTTAAATAAATTTTTACATTTAGGCTTACAAACTAAACAGCAAAGTGTTTCTAAATTAAGAAAAATAAAATTAGAACCAGACATTGATAAAAATGGCAAAATTGCTGATATTTTAAATGTCGGGCAATATGTTCTTGTTCAAATAGCCAAAGAACCAATTTCATCAAAAGGACCTCGACTATCTGCCGAAATTTCATTAGCTGGTCGTAATTTAGTTTTAATGCCTTTTTGCGATAAAGTATCTATTAGTCATAAAATAAAATCCGTAGAAGAAAGAACAAGACTAAAAAAGTTAATAGAAAGTATAAGACCAGATAATTTTGGAGTTATTGTTCGTACTGTCGCTGAGAAAAAAATGGTGGCAGAACTTGATAAAGAACTTAGTACTTTAATCGAAAAGTGGGAAGGAATATATAAAAAACTAAATTCAGCAAAACCACCTCAATTATTGATAAGCGAAGTTAATAGAACTACAGCAATATTGAGAGATGTGCTTAATTCTTCTTTTAATCAAATTGTTGTAAACGACCAAGCAACCTATGAAGAAGTAAAATATTTTATAGAAAAAATTGCTCCCGAAAAAAAGAAAATAGTAAAACTTTATAATAGTAAAGAACCTATTTTCGATTTTTATGGAATAGAAAAACAGATTAAAACATCTTTTGGAAAAACTGTTCCAATGAAAAACGGAGCATATCTAATAATTGAACACACCGAAGCTGCTCACGTTATTGACGTAAATAGTGGAAATCGTAGTAATTCAGAACAAGGACAAGAAGTAAATGCTTTTGAAGTAAACATGATTGCTGCCGAAGAAATTGCTCGACAACTAAGACTCAGAGATATGGGCGGAATTATTATTGTTGACTTTATCGATATGCAAGACGAAAAAAACAAGAAAAAAGTTTACGAGTGTGTGAAAAATAGCATGGAAGGCGATAGAGCAAAATTTCATATAATGCCTCTTAGCAAGTTTTGCATTATGGAAATAACTCGACAAAGAGTAAGACCAGAAATGGAAATAAAAACCGGCGAAGCTTGTCCTACATGTCAAGGATCGGGAAAAATTACAGCAAGTGTAAATCTTATCGACGAAATTGAAAACAATATAAAATTTATCCTTAAAAAAGAAAAACGTAAATATTTGTGTATTAAAACACATCCCTTTGTTTCTGCATTTTTAAATAAAGGATGGCTTAAATCAATACGCAAAAGATGGCAAAAAAGATATAAATGCGAAATTGAAATATTTCCTATGGTAGCCTATACCTACATGGAATACCATTTTTTCGATTCAAAAGATGAAGAAATATTTTATTAATAATTAAATAAGAGAACTTATGAGACTAAATAAAATTATGAAAGCTAGTATATTAGCAATTTGCTTTTCCGTTTTTAGTTTATCCAATTTGTTTGCTCAAGTTGAAGATCCTGTTAGGTTTAAAATGAATATAGAAAAGTTAGAAAACTCTACTTACGAATTGATATTTGAAGCCGAAATTGACGATAAATGGCATTTGTATGGTCAATATTTTGATTTTGGTGGACCAAGACCTTTGTATTTTAGTTTTGATGAAAATGAAAACTATAGACTAATAGATTCTGTGGCTGAATTAGGCGATGTAATTCATGAATATGACGATGTTTTTGAAGTAAATGTTGCATATTTTGCTAAGCAAGCAAAATTTGTTCAAAAAATTGAAGTTTTAACAGACAAAGGTTTTAATATAACTGGCGAAATTAGCGGTCAAGCTTGCTATGACGATGGAGCTTGTGTTACTATTGGCGACGATATTTTGTTTGAAATAAATGGTGGAGCTAGTATAGAAAATCAAGAAACAATAGAAGCAAAAACTCCTGTTATTGTAAAAGAAAATAAATTTGCTAGTTCAACAGAGGAGAAATCGTCTTTATTAGGATTTTTCTTTTTGTCGTTTTTATTTGGAATAATTGGAATTTTAACTCCTTGCGTTTTTCCTATGATACCAATGACAATAAGTGTCTTTATGAATAAATCTGAAAAACGCTCAAGAGGAATTTTAAAAGCAATAATTTTTGGATTATCAATAACATTATTATATACTTTGGTTGGAGTTATAGTTTCGCTAACAAGTGCAGGAGCTAATTTTACAACAGTTTTAAGTACACATTGGATACCAAATTTAATTTTCTTTGTTTTATTCTTGGTTTTTGCAGCTTCGCTTTTTGGACTGTTCGAAATGGTATTACCTTCAGGATTAGCAAACAAAGCAGATGCGCAAGTTGATAAAGGCGGAATGTTATCTGCATTTTTTATGGCTTTAACAACTGTAATTGTAAGTTTTAGTTGCACAGGTCCAATTATTGGAGCTTTGTTAGTAGAAGCTGCCAGTGGAAACGTATTAGAACCTTTGATTGGAATGTTTGGCTTTGGTTTAGGTTTTGCACTTCCATTTACTTTCTTGGCTTTAGTGCCCCGATTGATAAGCAAATTGCCAAAATCTGGTGGTTGGCTAAATGCTGTTAAAGTTGTTATGGGTTTTATACTTTTAGCTTTCTCTTTAAAATATTTCTCAAATATAGACCAAAACTATCATTTAGGAATTCTTAGTAGAGATGTATATCTTGCTATTTGGATAGTAATTTTTGTGCTATTAGGAATTTATTTATTAGGAAAAATCAAATTTTCTCACGACTCAGATGTTCAGCATATTGGTTTCTTTAGAATGTTGTTAGCAATGGTTTCTTTTGTATTTGTAATTTATTTAGTGCCTGGACTTTTCGGAGCTAACTTAACACCAATTGCAGGACTATTGCCTCCAAAAACTTCCCAAAAATTTGATTTAACAGCACAAAAATCCTCAAGTAGTGAATCAGTGGGTTATTATTGCGAATCTCCTGATTATGCTGATGTTTTGCATATGGCTTATAATGTAAATGGATATTTTGATTACGAACAAGCTTTTGAATGTGCAAAATCACAAAACCTGCCTGTTTTACTTTATTTTACAGGACATTCTTGTTCTAATTGTAAAAAAATGCAAGCAGAAATTTGGTCTGACCCTACAATAAACGATTATTTTAATAATAAACTTGTTGTAGCAGCTTTGTATGTTGACGAAAAATCAATAGAACTTCCAAAGGAAAAATGGTTTAGCTCGTCAAAAGATAATAAACTAAAGAAAAAATTAGGCGATGCTAATGCTGATATTCAAATTGTCAACTTTAATACAAATACTCAGCCTTATTATGTGTTGATAAGTCCAGATGGAAAAGTTTTAGCAGAACCAATGACTTATGAATTAAATCCAGAAAAATTCTTAAACTTTTTAAATAAAGGAATTGAAGAATTTGAAAATCCTGCTGAAGAGTAGAGAGTTATTAATTTTCTAATAATATTTGCCCACTCGGTTCAACTTTACGAACTTTACGAACTTTATGAACTTTAAAAACTTTACAAACTTTTAACTCATTTGGCTTCGCCTACGGTTAATCACATGTTGTCCTACGGACAAATAAGCCCGCTCTCTCGGATTTTCCCGCACAACCCCGCTCTCTCGGATTTGCAATCCGAGTGTAACACTTCCAAACACTCGGATTACAAATCCGAGCGAGCGTCAGAGGTGTTAGAGCGAGCGTCAGAGGTGTTAGAGCGAGCGTCAGAGGTGTTAGAGCGAGCATCAGTGGCGTTGAAAACGAGCAAATTGTAACTAAATCCGAGTGAGCAGAATGAATAGATGAATTTAAAAATCTTGATGAGGAGTAGTAAGTTATTAATTTTCTAACAATATTCTAGCATTATCAATAGCTTGGCTAGTGAGCTTTTCGCCACTCATTATGCTAGCTATTTCTGTAATTCTTTCTTCGTGATTTAACATTTTAACTTTGGTGTAAGTTCTTTTGTCATCACTTTGTTTATAAATTTTATAATGAGTTGTTCCCAAAGCGGCTACTTGTGGCAAATGTGTAATACCAATTACTTGGAAACTATTTCCTAAGTCGAGCATTATTTTTCCCATTCTGTTTGCAATTTCGCCAGAAACTCCTGTGTCAATTTCATCAAAAATAATTGTGGGAACAGCAGCTGCATGTGCTGTTTGGGATTTTAATGCTAACATCAAACGAGAAAATTCTCCACCCGAAGCTATTTTCTCAATTGCTTGCGGAGCAACAGCTTTGTTTGCTGAAAATAAAAAATTAATGTTGTCAAAACCATGTAAACTAAGTTTGTTGTCTTTAATATTTTCAATAATAAAATTAGCATGTTTTATTCCTAAGTTTACAAGTAGTTCAGTAATTTCTTTTTCAACTTTTGAAAATACTTTTTGTCTTTTTGTACTTAATTTTTCAGCAAACTCAATTGTTTCGGCTTTTAATTTTTTAAATTCTTTTTCTTTTTCTTCTAATTCTTGCTCTAAGCTATCACTAGAATTTATGAAATTAATTAATTCTAAATATTTATTCTTTAACTCTGAAATATTAGCAAGTTTATGTTTTTGCAAAAGTCCATTTATCAAGTCTATTCTAGCGTTGATTTCTTCTAAAAGTTCAGGGTTTATTTCAGCTTTGTATAAGTCGCTTTCTATTTGAGAATAAATATCTTTAAATTCTATTAAAATAGAATCAAGTCTATCAACAAGATTTTCGGCAGGTTTGTGTTTTTGAGAGAGTTTGGAAAGTAAATTTTTTATTTCTTTTAATCTTTCTTCGGCAGAAAACTCAACATCTCTAGCAAGATTTATAGAAGCGTAAAGATTTTCTTTTATTTCTACAGCATTTTCTAAAAACGAAGCTTTTTCTTCAAGTTCTTCAAGTTCGTTCTCATCATTTATTTTTGCTTGTTCAATTTGCTCTATCTGAAATTTAGAAAACTCTTTTTCGTTTGTATTATTTGCAATTTGTGTTTTTAGTTTAGCAATTTCAGTTTCAAGTTTATTCAAATTATTGTATTTTTCAACAAATTGTTCAGCCATTTCTTTAGTTCCAGCAGCTATATCAATAATTTGAGTTCTAAATTGCATAAAACCTAAATTCAAGTTTTCGTGCTGAGAATGAATATCTATAATATTGTCGCCTATCGATTTTAAAACAGCTAGCGTTACAGGCGTATCATTTATAAAAGCTCTAGATTTTCCTTCGGGTAAAATTTCTCGCCTTATTATTGTAGATTTTTCAAAATCTAAATCATTTTTACTAAAATCGTTTTTGAATTTATCTTCATTTAAAATAAAATTTGCTTCAATAACACATTTTCGAGATTTGTCGCTTAAGACATCAGTGTCGGCTCTTTTTCCAAGCAATAATGAAATTGCATCTAGCATAATTGATTTTCCTGCACCTGTTTCGCCAGTAATTACAGAAAAACCAGAGTTAAAATTAATTTCTAAATTGTCAATTAATAAGTAATTGTTTATTTGCAACGATTTTAACATACTAATAATTAGGCTCTTTCATTATTTTTTCGTACTTTGTTGCATTTGCAGGGTCGGCTTCTTTCATAATATTATATACGCGTGCTTTTTCATCAGGAAATCCTTCTGAAAAAACATTAATAATTTCGTCTCTTTTAGTTTCTGTATATATACTCATTAAAAAAGAACCGGGTTTTTTTCTATGAATATTTTTTAATTTATTTATTGCTTCTTCGATGCTATTTCGTCCTTCTGCAGGTTTTTCGGCTAGTTTGTCCATTCCTCTTCTATGATAATCATACATAAACTCTCTCATTTCTGAATATTGGCTGCTCAAAAGGTTTTCAACTAACCAATATCTATTTTTTAGGCTTTCGTATGCTTTCCAACCTGGTTCTTGTGCCGATTGAGCGTTTTGAACAATTTTTTCGGCTAATTGAAAATATGGAGTTCCTGAACTATTACCAAAAGTGTCATAATCCATTCCAATTATTATATAGCAATAATATGCAATTACAGAAGTTATGTTTGAGGTAAAGGAATTAATATTAAATTCTAGAGGTTCGTTTTCAACATATTTAAACTGAAATTTATCATCTATATGGTTAAAAACTGGAGCCATATACGAAGTTCCATAAACAGGGCGAGATGAGGTTATTTGAATTCTTCCATTAAACTCATCTGAAGAAATTTGTTCTTCTACAGTAATAAATATATTACATTCTATTCTTTCGTCACGCGAAAAAACGTGGTTTGTCCAGTTAGTGTTGTTAATAAGCTCAAACAATGATTGTCGCAAAGTTTGAAATAGTTTTTCGTTTACAGTTCCTGGAATTCTAGAATGGTCTAAGTTAATTCTGCAATCAAGTTCTTGTGCTTTCGAAAGCAAAACAAAAACAGATAATATTATTATTAAAATAATTTTCTTCATGATTTAGAGTTTAAAATTTTTTCTAAATTATCAATAATATCTTTAGCAACCAAATCTTTTGTTTTTAAATTGAACTTTAAAACTTCATTATTATTGTTGATAATCATAATTTTATTTGTATCAAAATTAAAACCAGCACCTTTGTCATTCATAGAATTTAGCACAATAAAATCAAAATTTTTCTTTTTTAATTTTTTTTGTGCATTTTCTACTTCATTTTGATTTTCTAAAGCAAAACCTATGCTAATTTGATTTTTAGTTTTTAATTTTCCTATTTCAGCAGCAATGTCTTTATTAGCTTCAAGTTTAATTTCAATATTGTTTTGCTCTCTTTTAATTTTGTTGCTAGATATATTTTGTGCTTTGTAATCACTTACAGCAGCAGCAAGAATTATTATGTCAACATGTTTTAAGTTTTGCATTGTGGCTTCAAACATTTCATCTGCCGAAACAACGCTTATTTTATTTATATTTTTGTGTTTTGCTTGAATATGAACTGGTCCTGAGATAAGAGTAACTTCAGCACCTCTATTAGCACATTCTTCAGCAAGAGCATATCCCATTTTTCCAGAAGAATAATTACTAATAAATCTTACTGCATCAATTTTTTCTTGTGTTGGTCCGGCAGTGATTAAAACTTTTTTATTTTTTAAGGTCTTTTTTTTTTCAAAGAACTCAACAAGGAATTGTACAATTGCTTCGGGTTCTTCCATTCTTCCTTTTCCAATCAAGCCGCTTGCTAGTTCTCCAGTTTTTGGTTCAATAAAAAAGTTTCCGAAAGATTTTAAAACTTCTATATTTTTTTGATTTGCAGGATGCAGAAACATATCTAAGTCCATTGCTGGAGCAATAAACACAGGGCATTTTGCTGATAAATAGCAAGTTAGCAAAAGATTGTCTGCTATTCCGTTTGCCATTTTGCCCATGGTATTTGCTGTTGCTGGAGCAATTAAAAATGCGTCTGCCCACAAACCTAAATCAACATGAGAGTTCCAACTTCCATTTTCGGGATCAAAAAAATCAACTAATATTGGGTTTTTCGATAGAGTAGCCAAAGTAAGAGGCTTTATAAACTCTTTAGATATAGGAGTCATAACCACTTTTACTTCTGCACCATTTTTTACTAAAAGCCTTACAATGCTTGCAGATTTATAAGCGGCTATACTACCAGTAATGCCCAATAAGATTTTTTTACCCTTTAACATTTATTTTAAAGTCTTTCTTCTGAATTATCGCTATCAGTTTCTTTTGCGTAATAATAGTGAATATTATCAGCCAAAAACTCTTCTAAAGCTATAAGTGATGGCTTAGGAAGTCTTTCGTAATACTTAGAAACTTCAATTTGTTCACGATTTTCATGTATTTCTTCAAGAGTATCTGTATAAGTTGCGAACTCTTCAAGTTTTTCGTATAATTCTTTTCTTAAATCTGCATTAATTTGATCGGCAAATTTTGCAATAATAACAACAGCTTCGTAAACATTACCTGTTTTTTCGGCTATTTCCACAATATTTTTTGTAGAGGTAGAAACCGGAGCGTCAATTTTTTTAAAGTCCATTTTTAGATTCTATAAATTTAACTGAGTTTGTAAATATTTTTTCTGCTTCTTTAATTTTTTTTGAATTTGGAAATTTGTCAACAAAAGCATAATAATCTTCTATTGTTTCTTGGTATCTTTCGTATTGTTTTGCAACTATACTATTTTCTGCTAAAAGATAATTTGCTTTCATAATAGTAAACATAATTTCTTCACGATATTTTGTGTCTGGAAAATCTTTCAACACATTTCTAAGAGCTGTAGTAGCAGCTTTGTAATCCATTATATTGTAAAACAACATTGCATTATCAAAAGCTTTTGTTTCTAATTTAAACTGTAATTCGTCAATGTGTTTTTCTGCTTCTGCACGTTTTTCAGAATTTGGATATTTTTCTACAAAAAATTGTAATTCTGCAATAGCTGCTTTTGTAAAAGTTTGATCTAACGAAACTTCTGGCGAGTTTAAATAATAACAATATGCAGCAATATAACTAACCTCTTCGGCATGTTCGCTGGCTGGGTAAACTCTTACAAAATCTTTAAACAAATAAGCAGCTAAAGAATATTCGCCTAAGCCATACGAACAATAAGCATTATAATATGCAACTTTTTGAGCTTTGTCGGTAGCTCTATAGATTCCTTTTAAATCTTCAAATAGAGCTTGAGCCTTATAATATTCTCCAGCTTCGTAATATTCTATAGCTTTAGTATATTTTAATTCATAATCTGAACTTTTAACTAATTTTGAGTATTCGCCACAAGAATTAGCAAGTGCAACTATTACAAGTAAAATTAAAATATTTCTAACGTTCAATTTAAACATTTTGCAAATATATACCAAATTAATGAAATATTGTTTAAAAAAAGCGATTTCTGATTAAAAAAATTATTAAGATAACTTAAAAGTATAAATTATTATTGTATTAATCCTTTATTATCTATCCACTTAATAGCTTCGCGTTTACTCAGAGGTTTTAATTTTGTATTATTTACAACAAAATCTATTACCCATTTATAATCAACTTTTGAATAATCTCTTAAAGCCCAGCCTATGGCTTTTTGAATAAAAAATTCATTTGAGTCTGCATTTTCAAGAATATGTCTTGTTAGAATATCTAAATTGGTTTCTTTTTTATATCCATTTTGGTAAATAATAGATACTCTTTTTAGCCAAATATTGTTGGAGCGAGACCAAGAATCTGTCATTGCTTCTTCAAGGTTTCTATATTTTAAGAAAAAAGGATTTACAAGTTTACTACTTATTAAATCAACACTATCCCACCACGATTTATTTAAAATTAAACTTTCAAAAAACACAATGTCTGTTGGCACCCATTTTTTTTTGTGTTTTATTAACAAATGTATGGCAAAATAATGATATTCCCTTTCTGGCAAGTTAAAAAGTTCTCTAACAATAGCTTTTGTTTCATCATAGTCGGGAATAGGAAAAGTGTTGAAAAATAAATTAAAAAGTTCATTTCGTTTAGAAGCCGGTATTCCAATAAATGGAAATTTATACCTCATGTATTTAGACATTGGTTCAGCCTCTTCTTCGTTTCTGTACTTTTCAAAAAATTCTTGAATTTTTTTCACATAATCCGATAATAACATATTGATATAACTTTTTATGTTGTGCAAAGTTAAGAAAAAACAGGTTAATATCAAAACGCTTTTGTTAAATTAGCTAATAATTTTTAAATAAATTATATCAACATTTTGTTTTTATACTTAAATGTTATATTTTTATCATTTTAAACTCATGAGAGAATTTGTGAAAATATTGAAAATTTTATGTTTATTTCCTTTAATGTTGATTTATAGGAGTGTGGTAACATTTAGAAATTTTTTATATGATTCTAAAATATTAAAATCACATGAGTTTGATATGCCAATAATTTCTGTTGGAAATATTTCTGTTGGCGGTTCTGGAAAAACACCACACACAGAGTTTTTGATAGAAATGTTGCAAGACGAATATCAAGTAGCTGTTTTAAGTAGGGGTTATAAACGAAAAACTCGAGGTTTTAGATTAGTAGAAGCAGACGACTCATTTTTATTAAGTGGTGATGAGCCTTTACAAATAAAGCAAAAATTTCCAAATGCTATTGTTGCTGTTTGTGAAAATAGGGTTAAGGGGATTTCGCAATTAATGTCAAAATTTCCTGACTTAAAATTAATAATTTTAGACGATGCTTTTCAACATAGAAGAGTAAAGCCTGGTTTGTCAATTTTGCTAAATAATTTTAATCACCCTATAAATAAAGACTTTTTGTTGCCTTTAGGTTATTTGAGAGAGCCACGAAGCTCTGCATATCGAGCACATATAGTAGTTTTTACAAAATGTCCTAATAAATTAAAACCAATTGAAAAGCGTATATTAATTAAAGAATCAGAGGTTTATCCTTATCAATATTTGTTTTTTACTACATACAATTATTTAGATTTGAAACCTGTTTTTAACGAAGATAAAAAAACTATACCCATTTCTGATTTGAAAAAATATAATGTGGTTTTATTTTCTGGACTTGCTAAGCACACAAGTTTATATAATTTTTTTAAAGAAAACTCAAAAAGTGTAAAACATATTAAGTTTCCCGACCATCATAATTTTAAAAAACGAGATATAATAAAAATTGAGAAGGAATTTAAAAACACAAAAGAACCAAGCATAATTGTAACAACAGAAAAAGATGCGGTAAAACTTAAAGATAATAAATATTTTGCAGAAGAAACAAAAAAAATGTTATATTGCGCCTCAATAAAAGTGGAACAATTGGGAAGCGAAGAAGATATTAAACAATTTAATAATCAAATTTTTAGTTATGTTAGAAATAATAAAAGATACTGTAAGTTATATAAAAACGCATATTCAGGTTGAGCCTGAAATAGGAATAGTTTTAGGAACTGGCTTAGGCGGATTAGTAAAAGAAATAGATATTCATACGAGTTTGAGTTATGAAAAAATACCAAACTTTCCTATTTCTACCGTTGAAGGACATAGTGGAAAATTAATATTTGGAAAATTAGGTGGCAAAAATGTTGTTGCTATGCAAGGACGTTTCCATTATTACGAAGGATACGATATGAACCAAGTGGTTTTCCCTATTAGAGTGATGAAATATTTGGGAATAAAAACTTTGTTTTTATCGAATGCTAGTGGTGGAGTAAATCCTGATTTTGAAATAGGAGATTTAATGATAATTACCGACCATATTTGTTTGGTGCCAAATCCACTAATTGGTAAAAATGAGCCAGAGTTTGGAACTAGATTTCCAGATATGAGCGAAGCTTATGACAAAAACTTAATTGCAAAAGCAAAACAAGTAGCTCAAAATTTAGGGATAAAAGTAACTCAAGGAGTTTATACAGCAACTTCTGGTCCAACTTTTGAAACTCCATCAGAATATAAATATTTTAGAATAATAGGGTCTGATACAGTTGGAATGTCAACAGCACCAGAAGTTATTACCGCTCGTCATTTAGGATTGCCATGTTTTGCAATGTCGATAATTACAGATTTGGGTGTTCCCGGAAAAATTGTTGAAGTTACCCACGAAGAAGTGCAAAAAGTAGCAGCTACTGCAGAATCGAAGATGACACAAATATTTAAACAAATGATAGCAGAAATTTAATTGAAAAATTATATTCAATCATTTTTTTCTGACTTCTAAAAAACTTTGTTTTATATTTGCATAAAATGGAAAATGATATTTTACATATAAATTCAAAGTTTTATTGGGCTTCTCTGATATTGATAATTCTTGTTTTATCATTTTCCTGCTCGTCAACAAAATACGTAGCTGAAGGAGATTATTTGCTAGCTAGTACAAAAATTAACATCGAGGGGTCTTCAGATATTGATAAAGAAGATTTAGAAAGTTCGTTACGACAAAAACCAAACAAAAAGGTTTTTGGTCTCAGATTTTATTTAATGGTTTATAATAGTATAAATCAAGATAAAGAAAAACTTAGAGAAGAAAAACGTAAAGTAAAAGATGCTGAAAGAAATGCAAAAAGAAAAGCAAAGGGCAAAAAACCAAAAGATAGATTTTATATCACTCGTTGGCTTTCTAATCTTGGTGAAGAACCTGTAATTTATGATGAATTTGCTTCAGAAAAATCTATTTCAAATATGTATTCTTATTTGAAAGCACAATCTTATTATGATGCAGAAATAGAATTTTTAAAGAGTATTAAAAATAAAAAAATTTCTACAACATACAACATAAAAACCGGAGACGCTTGGGTAATAAAAAATATTGAATATGATATTTTAGACCCACTTGTAAAGGAGCTTGTAACTTTAGATAGCGAAAATTCTTTGGTTGGAGTTGGCAAAAATTTTAATACAGACGTTCTTCAATCAGAGCGTGAAAGAATAGTAAGAATGATGAAATCAAATGGATATTATTATTTTACAATAAATAATGTTCATTTTTTTGCAGATACAACTAAAAACAAACATGAAGTAGATTTAAAAATTACTTTGAGAAAATCATTTGCAGAAGACGATATATATAATTCAGAGGGTTTTACTTATCAAACTATAAGAAACATAAATATTTATACTGATTATGACCCAAAACAAGCAGCAAATAATGCAGAAGAATATATGGCTTCTTTTAAAAGCCAAACTATAGACGGAATAAACTTATTTTATAAAAATAAGTTGCAATTAAAACCATCAGTAATTTTTCAGTCTTGTTTTTTAAATCTTGGAGATAGATACAATATTGTAAATGTTGAAAAAACACATAGCCATCTCGCAAATTTAAAGCAATTTAAAATAATAAACATAAAATTAAATGCTTCTGAAGATGTGTTTTTAGATAGCCAAAAAGAAAGGTTTTTAGATGTAAATATATATTTAACTCCATTAAAACGACAAAATTACTCTTTAGAGCTTGAAGGCAATAATACTTCAGGAAATATTGGTATGGGAGGAGCAATAACTTATAATAATAAAAATATTGCAAAAAGGGCTCAGATGTTTTCTGCTAAAGCTATGCTTTCTTTTCAAACTTTAAAGGCTGAAGAAAATACAGAAAGACTAAAATTTTTCAACACTTTAGAATATGGTTTCGACTTAGGAGTACATATTCCTAGACTATTAGTGCCTTTTTGGGATAATTATGAGTTTTCAAAAAACCATATTCCTAAAACACATGTAACAATGTCTTTAAACTATCAGCAACGTCCTGATTATACACGTTACATTGCAAAATCTGCTTTTGGTTATGTGTGGAAAGGTGGCAAAAATAATTATATAACTCATATGGTAAATCCAATAGAATTATATTCTGTTAAAATTTTAGACTTCAATCCCGAGTTTCAAAAACAAATAGAAAATTTATATATAAAATATTCATATCAAGACCAACTGCTTTCTGTTATTAGCTATAATTTTATTTTTAATAATCAAAGTTTAACCAAGTCTCGCGATTTTTCATACCTTTGGTTAAATCTTGAAACAAGTGGTAACTTGCCTTACTTGGCCTACAAAGGATTAAACATAGAACCAGTTGATGGCTCATACAAGTTTTTAGGATTAGAATTTGCTCAATATGCCAAAATAGATTTAGACTATAGATACTATCAAGTTTTTGATGAAAAACATAGTTTAGTTTACAGAGGCTTTGTTGGGGTAGGTTTTCCTTATGGAAATTCTACTTCAGGACTGCCATTTATAAAAAAATATTTTGTTGGCGGAGCAAACGATTTGCGTGCTTGGCGTGTAAGGTCTATAGGACCTGGAACTTATTCAAATCCAAATAGAAATTACGACCAAATTGGAGATATGAAATTTGTTTTTAATCTCGAATATCGCTTCCCAATTATTTCACTTGTTAACGGAGCTGTGTTTTTAGATGCAGGAAATATTTGGGCGGTTGATAAAAATGATAACCGTGCAGGTGCTTTATTTAACTTGTACAGGTTTTATAATGAAATTGCTATAGGAACAGGTTTAGGAGCACGTCTTGACCTTTCGTTTTTTGTTATTAGATTTGATTTTGGAATTCCTATTCACGACCCAAGTTTAGCACAGGGCGACAGATGGCTTTCGGCATTTAAAGATTTTAAATTAAGAAATTTCACAATGAATTTTGGTATAGGTTATCCTTTCTAGATATTGATATGATTAAAAAAACATTTTTTATTTTAGTTTTAGTTTGCTCGCAATTTTGTTTGTTTTCTCAAAACCACGTGTTTTTAGGAATAAATCCTTCTGTAAATTTTAATAGAGACTATCCTTCTGGAGCTTTTGATATGAATGTTCTTCCATTAACAATTGAAATTCCAATAATAAACAATGTTGACATAAGACTTATTTCCAAATTAAATTATGGTTTTAGAACTACTGGTGGAGCTTTAGTTGGTGTGGGCGGGGAAGTGGGTTTACCAGTTTATATTCACAGAGGCGAATTTGAAAATAATATTCCCACAGGATTTTATATTTCCCCAGGATTCTTGTATTTGAAAAATGTTTTTTATAAACATAGCCATAAAGCAATATTTATCGAGCCAGGCTATAATTTTGCATTTAAAAATAAATTTGGTTTATGCCTTGGTTTGCAATATGGTCGCAAATTCCTTAATTATACCGATGGAAGTAAATTACAAGCTAATCATTTTGGGCTAAAGATAATTTTGGGGTTTTGGTTGTAAATGAGATCTTTCAATAAATTTTTTCTTATTTTGTTTTTATTTGTTTATTTATTCGAAAAGTTTTAATTTTGTAATAATAGAAAATTAATAAATAAAATTTATGTTCATAGCTAATCCTATATACGATACAGTTTTTAAATATATGATGAGTGATACTAAAGTTGCAAAGATTTTTTTATCAGCTATCATAGAGGAAAAGATTGTTGAATTAGATTTTGCTTCAACAGAGCGTTCTTTAAAACCTGGTGCTAAACGAAGTGATATAAACAGAGAATTAGAAGAATTGGTCGTTTGTCGTTTTGATTTCGTTGCAAAGATAAAAACTGGCAGTGGAGAATATAAAACTGTAACTATAGAATTGCAAAAAGCTAAATTTGCAACTGATATAATGCGTTTTAGAAGATATTTAGGAGTTCTGTATCAAGATGCAGACAATACTTCTGACAAACAGCGACTAAAAGCAAGGCAAATTTACTGTATTTATTTATTAAATTATGATATAGGTTTGTCAAACAGTCCTGTGATAAAAGTTGACCATATTGTTAGTGACCAAGCAACAGGCGAAGAGTTAAGTAATAAAAATGAATTTATTCAAAGTTTAAATCACAAATCGTGGATTGTTCAGATTAGGCAATTAAAGGAAAATCGAAGAAATGATTTAGAGAACTTGTTGAGCATATTCGACCAAGACAATATTACAAAAGACAACCATATTTTGAATGTAAATTCTGAAAATTTTTCAAAAGAGCATAAACATATTGTTCGCAAATTGCAAGAAGCCTATGCTTCAAGTCAAGTACGAGATGAAATGATAATGGAAGACGACTACTTTAAAGAATTAGAAGTAAAAGATGATATAATTGAAGAACAAAAGAAAAAATTAGTTAAAAATGCCAAGACAATAGCTGAAAAAGACAAGACAATAGCTGAAAAGGATAAAGAAATAGCTGAAATAAAGAGACTTTTAGAATTAAAAAATAAAGAAAAATAAAATTCATATCAATCAACAAACAATATTGTCTTTTGTTTAAATTGAATTAAATATATATTTTTGCAGTGAAATGAACTTGTTGAAGAACATATTTATTCTATTTACAACACTAATTTTGTTTGTTTCTTCAAACGGATTTTTTGTTGAACAATATTTATGTAATGCTTGCAATGAGGAACATAGTGAAATTACATTTTTTGAATTTGGAGAATATTCACACAACCATAAACATTGTACTGCTTGCGACCATTCACATTCAAATAGCTTGTGTTCTCAATCTGATGAAGACCACTTGGAGCATGCAAAAGTTTCTTTCTATTCTTTTGATAAATTATTTTTTGAATATGAACTTGTGAAAATTCCACAAATTAAATTTCTTGATAATTTTAATTTACAAGTATTTCCAATAGATATAAATAAGGAATTATTTTCATTTAATAGTTTTGTTGAAACATTATTAAAAATCCCCTCTTTATTCACATATCAGTCTGTAGGACAAGATGTTTGCACCTTGATTTCTGTTTTTAGATTATGATTTTTACGATTTTATTAGTTTAAAATTAGTATTAATCAAATAAAAACAGAATGAAATATGAAAAAAATATATAGCATTATTTTTAATGTGTTATTTGTATTAACACTTAATGCACAAGTCTCTGGAATTGTTTATGACAACTCGGATAAAAAGCCAATGTTTGGAGTAAATATATGGTGGAAAAATACAAATATTGGTACAACAAGCGATATATATGGTAAATTTGAGTTGTCAAAACCTAAGGAAAGTAATAAATTGATTTTTAGCTTTGTTGGCTATAATACAGACACAATAGAAGTTTTAAAAAACAATCAAAAATTAGAAGTTTTTTTAAATAGCAATATAATTTTAGATGAGGTAATTGTCGGTGAACGTAGGTCAGGAACTCATTATTCACGTATGGAGGTAGGAAATGTTCAAACAATTTCTGGTGCAGAATTGTGTAAGGCAGCTTGTTGTAATTTGTCGGAAAGTTTTGAAACAAATGCTTCTGTAGATGCTTCGTATAGCGATGCAACAACAGGAGCAAAGCAAATAAGACTTTTGGGCTTGGCTGGAAAATATGTTCAAATGATGACAGAAAATATTCCTAATTTATACGGATTGTCTCAGCCTTATGCTTTAGGTTATATTCCAGGACCTTGGATGGAGTCTATTCAAGTTTCAAAAGGAACTTCGGCGGTAATAAATGGTTATGATGCAATTACTGGACAAATAAATATCGAATATAAAAAACCCAAAACTTCTGATGCTCTTTTTTTTAATCAATTATTTAGTTCATCTGGACGAGCAGAAACAAATATAGATGCATCATTTATTTTAAATCCAAAGTGGTCAACAATGATTTTTGCTCATTCTCAACATGATTTTTTAGAAATTGATGAAAATAAAGATGGTTTTATAGATATGCCAAAAATGAGGCAAAATATTTTGTTTAATCGTTGGGATTATTTAGGTAAGTATTTGACAATTAGATTTGGAGCTCAATATATTGATGAGGTAAGAAAAAGCGGACAAACTTCTAAATTTTTAAAAAATAATGAAATTACAAATCCCTACAAAATATTTTTAGGAACAAAAAGATTTCAAGGTTTTTATAAAATGGGTTATGTATTTCCGAAAAAAGACTATAAGAGTTTAGCTATGGTAACTAGTTTTACTTATCACGACCAAAATTCTATTTATGGCAAAACAAATTTTGATGCAACACAGCAATCGGCATATTTAAACATTATTTGGCAATCGGCTTTTGCAGGTAACGAAGAGCATAAATACAATGCAGGATTAAGTTTTAAATATGAAAATTTGAATCAACTGCTTAAAGATTCTACAATGTTAAATCAAGAAATAGTTCCAGGAGGATATTTTCAATACACGGCGAACTTTCCTTTTAATTTGCATTTAATTGCTGGATTGCGTGCCGATTATCATAATCAAGAAGGACTTTTGATAACACCAAGATTAAATATAAAATATAATATCACTGGTGCTTTATCTTGGCGGGCTTCTGTTGGTAAAGGCTACCGTTATGCAAATGTATTAGCCGAAAATAATTATTTATTGGCTTCGTCTCGAAAAATTATAATTGCTCCAGATTTAAAATTAGAAGAAGCGTGGAATTTTGGAAGTAATATTACTTGGTATATTCCTATTGGAAATAGAGATATGACAATAAATGCAGAATTTTACAGAACTCAATTTATAAATCAAATTATTGCAGATTTTGAATCAATACGCGAAGTTAAATTTTATAATTTAGACGGAAAATCTTATTCAAATACTTATCAAATAGAAGCAAGTTATACCATATTAAAAGGCTTAGATGCAACAGTTGCTTTTCGATATAATGATGTAAAACAAACAATAGGCGGAAAATTACTTGAAGCACCATTAACAAATAGATTTAAAGGCTTATTAACTATGTCTTATAAAACTCCTTTGGAAAAATGGCAGTTTGATTTTACAACACAACTCAATGGACCTGGCAGAATTCCTTCAACAGAAGAAAATCCAGCAGAATATAGATTAGAAACAGAATTTCCATCGTATTATATTATGAATGCTCAAATAACAAAATATTTTAAATTTTGGGAAATATATCTTGGTGTTGAAAATATTTTTAATTTTGTACAAAAAAATCCAATTATTGCAGCAACAAGTCCATATGGAGAATATTTTGATTCATCGTTAATTTGGGGACCAATACATGGGCGTAAATTTCATATTGGAATAAGATTTGCATTAGAGAAAAAAGAAAATAATTAAAATTTTTAATAATAAATTAAATTTAAAAAGTATGAAAAAATCAATTTTAGTTTTAACAATGATGTTCTTGGCTATAGTAGTTGTAAATGCTCAAGATAAGAATGTAAAACAAGTAAAAAAAGCAGATTCTAAAATCTCAGAAGTAGTTTTAAATTGCAAAATGGATTGCGGAAATTGTGCTGAAAAAGTTAAAAAACAGTTGTCATATACAAAAGGAGTAACGGCTGTTGAAGTTAATCACGAAACAGATTTAGTGGTTGTAAAATATCGCCACGACAAAACAGATGTTGATAAACTTATTGCTTCTTTAGGAGAAATAAAATATCAAGCGAGTGTTTACAAGCCACAAAGTAAAGATGGAAAACATGCTGGTTGTGCTGGTGCTAAGGCTTCTGGCTGTCCTAAAGCTACTAGTGGTTGTCCTGGTGCTAAAGCTGCTGGTTGTGCTGGTGATAAAACTCAACATCAAGGAGTAAGCAAGGATCAACGAGTAACTAAAGAAGTAGAAAAGAAATAGTTGCAAAGCAAAGACTGTCAAGCTATTCAATCCGCTCGCTCGGATTTGTAATCCGAGTGTAACACTTCCAACACTCGGATTACAAATCCGAGCGAGCATCATGGGTGTTGAGGGCGAGCATCATGGGTGTTGAGAGC
>DHVB01000015.1:34717-50050 GCA_002412425.1 Bacteroidales bacterium UBA5219
GAGCGAGCATCATGGGTGTTGAGACACTCGGATTACAAATCCGAGCGAGCATCATGGGTGTTGAGAGCGAGCATCAGTATTCAATTGAAATTTGCGGTTGGATATTTTTAAGACAGTTTTTTTATGGAGTTAAAATAGCCTTATACTCTTTATCATCTTTTAAAATTCTAAGGGCTTCTTTAATTTCGGGGTCTTTATGTAAAGTATAGATTAAAGGAGCAGTCTCATAATAATATTTGCTTACAATTTCATGAGAAATAAGCTCTTTTATTTCATCTTTAAATACTTGTAAATCTTTGTTTTTATCGTGGGCTAATTTTTGTCTTAGTATTTCAAATTCGCCTTGTACATCATCGTAATATTTTTCTGTTTTTGCACTTTCAATTAATTGATTTAAGTGGTCTTCACTTTTTGTTGTATAGTCAAAATCTTTGTCTTGAACCCAGTTTACAAAATCATTATAGTCTGCATCTGAAAACACAAATTTATCTACACTAGCAATTTTAGGATTTTTAAATTTATAATAAACGGAATAATCAAAGATTAAATTTTTAATAAGCAAGCTGGCAGAAATATTGCTTAGATATTCTGGTTGAATTACAATATCCGGTTTTACTCCACCGCCATCATAGACTTTACGTCCGTTTTTAGTTTTAAATTCAGTAGCTAAAGAATCTGGAATATTTCCAACGCTTCCGTCTTCGTTTCTGTTTGAATAATCTATTGCTTGAATACATCTTCCGCTGGGGATATAATATTTTGCTGTTGTAACTTTTAAAACGCCATTATAGCTTAATTCTCTAGTTGTTTGTACTAATCCTTTTCCGAAAGTACGTTGTCCCACTACTACCCCTCTATCTAAATCTTGCATAGCACCAGCAACAATTTCTGAAGCCGAAGCCGAACTTGAATTTACAATTACTGCTATTTTAATATCTTTATCAATAGGCTCAACACTTGCTTTATACACATTGTCCCATTGAGCAACTTTTCCTTTTGTGCTAACAATTACTTCGCCTTTTGGAATAAACATATTACATATTTTTACTGCTTCAATCAATAATCCACCAGGATTGCTTCGTAAATCAATGATTATTCCTTTGAGATTATTTGCTGTTCTTAAACTGTCGTATGCTTCTTTAACTTCTTTATAGGCAGTATTTGTAAAGTCGCTTAACGAAATATATGCAATACCATCTTCTAACATTCCGTAGTAAGGAACAGAATTTAATTTAACTTGCTCTCTATTAAATTCAAAATCTAAGTTTTTATCTTCGCCAAAACGTTTAATTTTTAGATTTACTTTTGTATTAGGCTCTCCTCTTAGTAATTCAGAAACTTCTTCAGAGCTTGCACCTTTCATGTTTTTTCCATTAATTTCTAAGATTATATCGCCAGGAATTAAACCTGCTTTATCAGAAGGAGAATCTTTATATGGTTGAATAATAACCACATAATCGCCATTTTTTCTAATTACAGAGCCAATACCGCCATATTGACCTGTTGTCATAAACTTAACATCTTCAATTTTTGATTCAGGAATATAAACTGTATATGGGTCTAAACTTTTAAGCATTGCATCAATACCTGTTTTAATAATTTCTCCAGGTTCAATAGGATCAACATAATAAAGATTTAATTCCTTATATAAAGAATAAAAAATATCTAAATTTTTAACTGTTTCAAAGTTTAAATCTTTGTCGGTTGTAAAAGTAAATGAACTTAAAGCCAACATTAAAACAATGAGTACTGAGCTTATATTAGCTTTTAGTATTTTAAGAATTTTGTTCAAGTTTTTCATATATTTCGTTATAAATTTTTTGTAAAGATAAGATTAAATTCTTTTCAATTTCATTATATTTAATTAAGCTTGGATTATTATGAATAATACCCACATAAATTTTAACTTTGTGTTTTTCAGCCATCTCTTTTAAATGATGACAATTCAGCCTAAAAGCTTCTTTAAATCTTCTTTTAGCGATATTTCTTTTAACAGCTGATTTTAACAGTTTTTTTGGGGCAGAAACAAATAATTTTAAACCATATTCTTGAGAGTTGAGTTCAAAATGATATAAAAGCCTAAAACTTGAAGTGTTAATTTTTTTCCTTTCATTAAAAAGGCTTTGTATTTCTGATTTTAGCTTTAAAAAAGATTTTCTTTTTAAATTATTTTTGAGTTTACTCATTACAAATCATATACTCAACAACTATTTGTTTCTTGTTTTTATAAACTCTTCTAAAGCAGCTGTCATTGATGGGCTTTCTGGTGAAGGAGCACAAAGGTCTAGTCTTAATTTTAAGTCTTTTACAGTTTTTGCTGTAGCAGCACCAAATGCACCAATACAAATTCCGTTTTGATCAAAATTTGGAAAATTATGTAATAATGAATTAACACCAGCAGGGCTAAAAAATACTAAAACATCATAATTAATGTCTTCCAAATCAGATAAATCAGCACTTACAGTTTTATATAAAATTGCTTTGGAATATTTTATATTAGCTTTATCTAAACCAATAGGAATTTCTGGTTTGTGAACTTCGCTGAGTGGTACAAGATAATTTTCTTCAGGAAATCTTTTAATACTTTCCATTAAATCATTAAAAGTACCATTTCCGAAAAATATTTTTCGTTTACGATAAGTAATATATTTTTGCAAGTAAAGAGCTATAGATTCTGAGTAGCAAAAGTATTTCCATTCATCATTTATATTGATTTTTAATTCGTTTAAAACTCTAAAATAATGATCTATTGCAGTTCTACTATTAAAAATAATAGCAGTATGTGAACACAAGTCAACTTTTGAACGCCTGACATCTTTTGCAGGAATTCCCTTTACTTGTACGAAAGGGCGAAAATCAATTTTAACATTATATTTTTTAGAAATATCAAAATAAGGTGATTTTTCTGTTTCAGGCTTAGGCTGAGAAATAAGTACGCTTTTTATCTTCATTCTTCTTTTGTTATCATTAAGTTACTACCACATACCTACTAATTTACAAACAATGAGTAAAGGTAAAATTTCCAAAGTGCAAAAATACAAAATTGAGAAATGATTTAAAAATTTTATTTTGAATAAATAAATAAAAAATGAAATTATTTTTATTAAAAAAATTATTGCTAATATCAAAATGGCTGCAAAAACAAGGTGTGACTGCATTTTTGTATTTGCAAAAGGGAATAATAAATATAAAGGTGATAAAAATAAGGATAGGACTTTAATATTATTAAGCCTTATTAATGTGCAATCTATAGCATAAGATTTCATATTGGTTAAATTTCCTATCAGCATTAAATTTGTTTTTGTAAATAAAAAGTAAAAAAACACAGCAAATATTAAAATGCAAATGAGTATAAAACTATTTGTTATATTAAATATAGGAAATTTAAAATAAGTTATAATCATCATAAGTGTGGCAGATATGTTTAAAATAGGTATGCTAATAGTTACAATATTTAGAAATGCGTTAGAGTTGGACTTTTGTTTTGTTTTTTGCAAATCTTCAAATCTGAGTGTTGATTTAATTAAATTTTGCAAATAATTTTGATTAGTTAATTTTGTTATAATGATTAATATAAAAACTACAAATGCAATAATGCTTAAAATTAAATAATTATCATTAGAATTTCTTTCTATTATGGGCATGCTAATATCAAGAAGTTCTAAATAAGCATTAGCTAACATAAACTTTATTTTTCAATATTAAAGAAACTTTCTCCGATTTTATTTTCGTCCATATATAATTCAACTATATATTTTCCTATTTCCAAAGTTTCGTTTACATCATAATATATAACAACATCAAGGTTTTGTTTTTCGTAAACAATATCGCGGTAAGCTGTATATGTTAGCTTTTTAGAACCGAAATCGAAAGTTTGTCCACTAGAAAAAGTATATCCATTTGGTCTAATAATTCTTAAATATACTTTTCGAGGACCACTTTCAGCTAAATCGTTAGCTACTAAAGTAAAATTAGTTTGCAGTCTTTCAACTCTGCGCGATTTTGTTGTTTCTTTTCCTCTTCTATTTAAAAATTTTATGCTTATATGAGATGTTTTTACTACGCTAGCACCAGAAATTAGTAATTCTAATTCGTCGTTTTTTTCAACAACTTCATCTATTTCATTTTTTATTCGTGAATGTTGGTCTTTTATATTTATGTTTTCTGCCATTAAATGTTTATTTAGTTGGTCAAGACTATCGATTTGGTAAACATAATCACGCATAATTTTTCTTAAAGAAGAAAGCTCTTTTTCATATTTTCGCTGAATACTATAATTGTAATTTTTAATACCGTCAAGTTCTTTTATTAATTCTGCGATATGTTCTCTTTCGCGTTCAATTTCAGCATTTAAACTGTCGTTAGTAGAGCTTAGTTGAGAATAATCATCTAAAAGGTCTGTTAATTGTTCTCGTAAATGGTCTTTTTCAACAACAATTTCATTTGTTTTTATAATTATTTCTTGTTTTTGTTTTGAAACGTCGTAAAGTAAAAATCCTAAAATACCAATTACAACAATCATAAATGTAATTAAAATAATTAAAATCTTTGTTAGTCTATCTTTTTTCTTGAAATTAATTTCAGGTGTATTTTCTGTCATAAATATATTTTTTTTGCAAAATTATAAAAAAAAGCTGTGAGTGATAACAAAGTTTTGTTTTTTATACACAAAGTTATGTGAGTTTTTAGTTTTAAACCACAAAAGACACAATCAGTTAAAAGTTAAAAGTTGAACCGAGTTTACGAGCTCACCGAAGGTAAAGTAGGCTGACGCGTCTATTATTTCGCAGAGTTCGCAAGCTCACTCTTTTTAGTTGTCGAGTTTTTAGTTTTTAGTATTGAGCCGAGCTTGCGATAAAAATGTTATAACATATAAGAAAAAACCTAAAGTAGAAATATATACTGCACTAGCAAAGCATGTAGCAACTTTATAAAACGTTTAAATTTTGGAATTTTATTTCTTATAAATTCTATATAATGAGTAAAAATTATTAATTTTGCTTTTAATTATTACTAATCAATGGAAAACGAAAATCAACACATTAGAGATATTGCAGAAAATAAAAAAAATGACTTTGAATGGAGTCTTGTTTTTAATACGATAGAACATCCAATTTTTATTTTGAGTGCAGATGGTATTGTTTTAGAGGTAAATAAAGCAGCTATAAAACTTTTTGGAGTAAACTCGAAAAATGAAATTATTGGTAAAAAATGTTGTGAGAAATTTTCTAATTTTGCTTCTATACCAGAATTTTGTCCAGGTAAAACCGTTGAAACATATTCTCGAACAGTAGAATGTGAAGTTAATAAACAAACATATATAGTTTCTTGTACTCCAATTTATGACAAATCAAATAAGTTTATAAAAACCATTCATATTGTAACAAATATTTCTCACCTAAAATATATAGAAGAAAATTTACATGAAAATGAAGAAAGATTAAGTTTGTTAATAGCTAATATTCCAGGTGTTGCCTACAGTTGTTTGTTCGATAGGCGATGGTCTATGAAGTTTTTATCTGAAGAGTTTAAAAACTTAACAGGATATGATATTGCTGATATTATAAATAATAAAATCAAAAGTTATTACGATATAATACATATTGACGACCAAGAAAGGGTTTGGACTACTATTAGTGAAAGTATAGCAAAAAAAGAACCTTTTTTATTAGAATATAGAATAATTACAAAAGATAATACAATAAAATATGTTTGGGAAAAAGGAAAGCTTGTTTTACGAAATAAAGAACACTATATCGAAGGCGTAATATTTGATATTACTGAAAGAAAAGAAGCAGAAATAAATTTAAAAAATAGCGAAGAAAAATATAGGCTTTTAGTAGAGAATCAGAATGAGGTAATATTCAAATTTGACAGACATGGAAATTTTACGTATTTGAGTAAAACTTTTTATAAGGTTTTTTCAAGAAGTGAAGATGAAAAATTTGCTGATAGAAACTTTATGGAATTTGTTCTTAAAGAAGATCAAGAACGAATTCTTAATTTTGTAAGTTCTTTAAAAGATGCTCCACATTCAGGATATATTGAACATAGAATTTTAACAAATAAAGGCTGGAGGTGGTATGGCTGGAGTTGTAAAGCAATTATTGCTAATACAATAAATGAAATTATTGCTGTTGGAAGAGATATTACTGAAAGAAAAATTATTGAAGAAGAATTAAAAAAAGAAACAGAAAATATAGAAGAAAAAGAAGTAAATAGAACAATATTTATATCAAATATTATTGATGAAATTAATCCATTAGTAAATAACTTAGTTAAATATAGTGAATTGCTTAACAGTAAAGATGTTAGCAATAAGGAAAAAGAAGAGTTTAGCAAACTAATAAATTCTTCATCAAAACAAGTTTCCAATATTTTTAATAAATTTATTGAAATCAATCAATTAGAGTCAAGCAATACTAAACTTGAAAAAGAATACTTTAATATTTCTGACCTAATAGATGAATTGGCAATTTGTTATAGACCTTTAGCCGAAACAAAAAATCTTGAATTTGTAGTCTTAAAGCCAGCTCAAAAAGATATTAAACTTTATACAGACAAGCAAAAACTTATACAGATTTTAAATAACTTAATAAGTAATGCTATAAAATTTACAAGTTTTGGAAATGTTAAACTTGGATATAGAATTGAAGAAAATAAAATAAAAATTTTTGTAGCTGATACAGGTATTGGTATAGAATCAACTAATCATAAAATGATTTTTGAAAAATTTACGCAAATAAAATCAGACAATCAAAAATTTGAAGGCAGTGGGCTTGGCTTATCAATTGTTAAAGAACTTTGTGATATGCTTGGAACAGAAATTTTTGTAAACTCTAGTTTACGACATGGTTCGGAGTTTAGTTTTTATCTTGACTATGCAAGCTCGGAAAAAGATTATGCAAAGGATACAGAATCAAATTTAGACAATGATTTATCAGAATTAAACATTTTAATTACTGAAGATGATAGAATAAATTATTTATTATTAAAAACTATTTTAAACAAAGCAGGGGCAAACACTTTAGAAGCACAAACAGGTAGCGAAGCTATAGAGCATGTAAAAACTTTTGACGATAAAATAGACGTTATTTTGATGGATATAAATTTACCAGGCTTGAGTGGTAGTGATGCTCTTTTAGAAATAAAGAAAATAAATAATAAAATTCCAGTAATAGCTTGCACTGCTTACACTCAAAATGAAGATGCTCAAAAATTACTTAACCAAGGTTTTGATGATTATATTGCTAAGCCAATTAATCGTAATGAGTTATTAAATATTATAAAAAGAAATGTAGTAGGTTAGGATTGCTTAGGTAGTTTATCTTTTTTATTTGTTTTACCTTTCATAACTTTATGTGTTATTTCCAAAGCTTCTTCGTCGTCAGTAATTACCAAAATTGAATCGCCAACAAAAAGTTCTGTATTTCCTCGCGGAACAAAATACTGGTCGTCTCGTTTTACTAAAACAATCAGCGTATTGTCTGGCACGCTTAAATCCATTAATCTTGAACCATTTGCTAAATATTCTTCTTTTATAGTTATTTCGCTCATAAAAGATTTTATTTCGTCAGCAATTTCTACATCGAATTTTTTCAATTTTCTTTTAGGCGGAGCATCTTCTGATACTTTTAGCCATTTAGCCATTATGCTTACTGAAGTTCCTTGTACTAATAGCGAAATAATTGTTATAAAAAACACAATGTTGAAAATAGTTTTTGCATGTGATATTTCTGCTACCCATGGATATGTTGCAAATATAATAGGTACTGCACCGCGTAATCCTACCCAAGAAACATAGCTTTTTGCTCTTATTGTCATTTTTCTAAATGGTAGAAGGCAAGCAAAAACTGTTATTGGACGTGAAACAAAAATCATAAATAAACCAACAAGAATTCCCACACCTGCTATTGGTAGCAATTCAGAAGGATTAACTAACAAGCCTAATGTAAGGAACATCACTATTTGTACTAACCAAGTCATTCCGTCAAAGAATTTTAGCGAACTACGTTTGTGTACAAATCTACTGTTTCCAACAAATAAACCACCAATATATACAGCTAAATAACCGTTGCCATCAATAAAAGTGGTAAATCCAAATAAAAATAGCATTAGGGTAAAAAGCAAAACAGAATAAAGAGCATCGTTTTCTAGGTTAATTTTGTTGATAATGCGAACAAATACATATTTCCCTAATAAGAAACCTGCTAATCCACCTAAAATTAATTGTTTAAAAAACATGAACACAGCTGCCCAAGTGTCTATTTCTGGAGATTTTATAAGTTGAATAAGTACAATAGTGAGCATATACGCCATAGGGTCGTTACTTCCGCTTTCAAACTCTAATAAAGGTCGTAAATTTTCTTTTAGTGCAAGATTTCGCGAACGTAGTATAGAGAATACGGAGGCAGAATCTGTAGATGACATCACACTGGCAAGCAACAGAGACTCTAATAACGAGAATGTTACAGCATTAAAGAAATTGCTAGTTAGCCAATATATAAAAACTCCTGTTATTAAAGCTGTGAGCATTACGCCAATAGTAGCAAGTATAAATCCTTGTACCGCAATTGGTTTTATTTCAGACATGCGGGTATCCATTCCACCCGAAAATAAAATAATGTTAAGGGCAACCACTCCAACAGCTTGGGCTATTTTTGGCGAATCAAACTCAAGACCAACTCCGTCTGACCCAAACAATACGCCTATTAATAAAAAAAGGAGAAGGATAGGCACGCCAAACCGACTTCCCATTTTGCCTACCAAAAGACTGATAAAAATGAGAACTGAAATGACTAATACAAATAATTCTATCGAGACATTCATAATTTTGCAAAACTAATAATTTTTTAATAATTATTTTAATAAAATTTTTGAAAAATACTTTTGTGCATATTATTTTCGGTAAAAATCTTTTTATAATTATGAATAATGTATTTTTGTGTAAAATTTAATGATATTTCTAATAATGTGCTATGACAACTTTAATTAAAAATGCTTTATTAATCAACGAAAATAACTCACAAATTGCTAGTTTACTTATTGAAGACGAAAGGATAAAAAAGATTTTTTCTGAGAATGAAAATTTACCCCATGCTGATAAAATTATCGATGCGACAGGCTTGTGGTTGTTGCCAGGTATTATTGATGACCAAGTGCATTTTCGT
Source organism: Bacteroidales bacterium UBA5219 (assembly GCA_002412425.1). Taxonomy (GTDB): domain Bacteria; phylum Bacteroidota; class Bacteroidia; order Bacteroidales; family ML635J-15; genus Bact-19. The sequence continues at coordinate 43,888 of DHVB01000015.1, forward strand.
GAGCCTGGTTTAACACAAAAAGCCGATATTGCTTCTGAATCTGCAGCTGCTGTTGCAGGTGGATTAACTTCTTTTATAGAAATGCCAAATACTAATCCTGCAACAATAACAAATCAACTTTTACAAGAAAAATTTGATATAGCTAAAAACAGTTCTTACATCAATTATTCCTTTATGTTAGGAGCAACAAATGATAATATTGAAGAAATAAGGAATATAAATAAATCTGAAGTTGCTGGAATAAAGATGTTTTTGGGGTCTTCAACAGGCGATTTGTTAGTAGATGACGATGAGGCTATAGAAAATATTTTGAGTTCAACAAAGTCAATTGTTGCAGTTCATTGTGAGGATAATGAAATAATTAATGCAAATCTTAAAAAGTTTGAGGCAAAATATGGCAGTAATATTCCTTCAAAATTTCACTCTCAAATTCGTTCGGAAGATGCTTGTTACAAATCATCGTCTAAAGCAATTGAAATAGCTAAAAAAACAGGTGGTCGCTTACATATTTTTCATTTAAGTACCGAGAAAGAACTAGAATTATTAAGCAATGAGCCTCTTTCTCAGAAAAATATAACAGCTGAGGTTTGCGTTCATCATCTTTGGTTCTCTGACAAAGATTATGAAAGATTGGGAAATAAAATTAAATGGAATCCTGCGGTAAAAACTGAGAAAGATAGATTAGCCTTAATACAAGCCTTGAAAGATGGCAAAATAGATGTAGTAGGTAGTGATCATGCTCCACATTTATTATCAGAAAAAATGCAAGATTACACAAAAGCTCCTTCGGGTGGTCCTATGGTTCAACATACTCTTTTGGTAATGTTAGAACTTGCTGAACAAAAATATTTTTCTAAAGAAGAAGTTGTAAAATTTACGTGCCATAATCCTGCTGAATTGTTTGGAATTGTTGATAGAGGCTTTGTTCGAGAAGGCTATTTTGCTGATTTAGTTTTGGTTAATCCAAATATTCCAACAAAAGTAGAAAAAGAAAATCTTTTGTATAAATGCAAGTGGTCGCCTTTAGAAGGTGAAACTTTTAAACATTCTGTTCAAACTACTTTTGTAAATGGGAAAATAGTATTTGATAAAGGGAAGTTGACGGGAATTAAGTCTGCTAAACAACTGCGATTCAGTTAAAAATTGAAAAAGTTTTTAGTTTTTACTATGAAGATGAACTAAGAATTAAGAATTGTGTCTCGGCTTCGCTCAACACCCGATAATTAAGAATTATTTGCTCGCTTTGCTCGCTTGGGTTTGCTTCGCAGAGTTCGCAAGCTCACTCTGCTCGCAATCTCAGTGGGGTATATCAGTTCATAAAGAAAAGCTAAACAAAAAAAGCTGGAGAATTTCTCCAGCTTTTTTTACTTATTCTTTATTTTTTTCAACTTTAAATTTTGAAACTCTGTGTTTGCTTGCATCAGCTCCTTTTAGTTCAACTGTTTTTTGTGGACCTTTGTGGAATAATGCGTCATGTATGTCTTGTTTTTTAGCTTGGTCAACTTCTAATTGAGATTTTAAGTTAGCATCAATTTGGGTATTAGATTTTTTAGTATTTTCAGATTTTGAAGCAACAGCTATCCAATTAAATTTAAAATTATTAGCATCTTCAACAGCTAAAGTAAATCCAGTGCTTGTTTGAGATTTAATATAATAATCTTTTACTGCTGACATTGGAGTAACTGTTACAATAGGTTCTGTTCCATTAAAATCTTTATTATAATTTACAAAAATTTCATTACCATTTAAAATAGCAGTACCAAAATCAAAAATTTCTGTTACTTGTTCTTTTAGTTTGTCTATATCTCTACGGTTTATTTGAACACCAGTTATTCCAAGAGTTGCTAAGCTATAAATATCAATTCCAGAAAAGCTATTATCTTGAATAAAATCAGGAGTTTCGTCTAAAATAAATCCCATGTGCATATTGTAACGTGTGCGTTGTTCTCCTCCAGCAATTTTCATATCATTTTCAGATTTATATTTATAAAAACTTGGTTTCATTGCCATAATATTATCCATAAGATAAGAATTAATATTATCATCAAAATATGTAATATCACGTTTTAGTTCTCTTCTGGAAACTTGAACTGGATTAGATGTATATATTGCCCACCATTCTAAACCGGATCCTCCAACATAACCATAGCCTCCTTGCTCAGAAGCTATTGTAATTTCTCCAGCAGCAGAATTTATTAAAAAATGTGTTCCTGAGCCACTGTATCCATAACTTGCTTCAATTTGAGCTTTGCCGGCAGCCAATATGCTAGGGTTAAGCGGATCTTGTCCTGCTGAAACAACTTGAAAAGCAGCACTTGTAGCATCGCTTGTTTCTGCAAAAAGACCAGGATAATTCACTCCATTAAAATATCCTCCAAAAGATCTGTTTTTTCCTTGTCCTCTTACACCATAGCTTGCTCCAACAGTGCTATTACTTTCAGATTCGCCCCAAACTCCAGCACCAATACCTGTTCCATCATGAAAACCAGATAATCCAGCCGAGATATCTTCTCCTGTTAAAGAGGAATTAGTAATACCTTGAACTCCAGAATAAAGATTTGTTGTATTAGTAATTTCTCCAAATAATGAAACCCCAGATTGAGTATTAATTGCAAAGACTCCTGCTGATGGTTCAGCTGTAGTTCCTTTATTGCTTTCAATATAAAGAGGAGTCATGCCAACTCCAGTAGCAGGTAATATCATTTCAACAGGTCCTGCATTAACATTAATTGTTCTACCAGCACCAGCTCCTCCACAATTATATGCTTCTTCTAAGGTTTCACAATCGCTTGATCCGGCACCGACCATAACCCATTGGGTTCCGTCCCAGTAATAGAAACCTTTTGTTAAACTACCTGCTGAATTATAAACCAATAAGCCTGTAGCAGGTGCATTAACAGGCGTTGTACCATTATTTAAGGCAACTAAAGTTACTCGTGGAATTAACAAACCTTTATTAGTTGATGTCATATCCAAAAGTGCAGAAGGATGTGGAGTTGATGTTCCAAATCCAACATTTTGCTGAGCATTGATAATGTTTGTTATCAATAAAACATTACAAAAAAGTATTAGTGCTATTTTTTTCATGTTATTTATTTTTTACTTTTTAATTCTTCAATTTCATTTTTTAAGGCATCGACCTCATTTTTAAGTTCTTTAACCGCTTCAATTAAAACTGGAATTAATTCATTATATTTAACAGTTTTATATACTGTTTCGTCTCCTAAGTTTCTGAAAACAGCATTCTCTGAAATCATCTCAGGGAATATCGCTTGAACTTCTTGTGCTATTACACCGTACTGTACACGTTCGTGCATAGTGATGTTTCCGTCGATGTCTCTTTTCGGAGTTTTTAAGGTATAGCTATTACCAGATAATTGTGCAATTTTTTCTAAAGCACTAGAGATAGGAGTAATATTACTCTTTAATCTACTGTCACTGATGTCGAACCATCCACCAAGAGAGTAACCACTACCTTCAACACCAAGGTCAGCCGTGAAGTATCCAGCCCATCCATTAGTTACGTCAGTTGTTTGCCCATAAATACCTGTTACACCAATTCCGTAAACTCCTGCAGTTGGATAAGTGTCAGTATTATCATATGGTCCTGTATTAATTCCATATACTCCATAACCATCTATTTTAGAAGAAGTACCAACAACTCCGTTGTATCCTTCTCCTAAAACACCATGACCACCATTTGTTCTTAGGTTATTTCCATAAACTGCTGCTGGTCCTGTTGCTGTAGCGGGGATTTGTCCAGCTACACCATAACCATTGCCAGAATTTGAACCTAAAATAGCAGAGCTAAGAGCTCCATCACCAGCAATATAAGTACTATTAGTTTCTGCTTGGATTGTTGCATATGGATTTGAAGCAAAAGTGTTATTTCCTCTAATAGCAACTCCGGCAACAGTAGTAATAGCATCAATTGCAAAAGAGTTTGGTCTATTATTTGTAACCAAAAGAGCTTTATTAATAGTTCCGGAATTCATGGTAATTTCCACAGGTCCAGAGTTGGCGTTAATTGTTCTACCTGCACCTGGTCCTCCACAATTGTAAGCTGCTTCTAGGGTTGTACAACCGCCACCACCTACCATAGTCCATTGGGTTCCGTTCCAGTAATAAAAACCACTTGGTAAAGTACTAGTAGTTGTATTAAAAACCAATAAACCTGGAGCTGGACTAGTTACAGGAGAACTATTATTTAGAGCTGTTAATGTTACTCTTGGTATTAATAAACCTTTGTCATTTGCTGAAAGTTCTAAAAGTGCAGAAGCATGTGGATTTGTTGTTCCAATTCCTACGTTTTGCTGTGCGTTGATAATGTTTATTACTAAAAAAACATTACAAAAAAGTAAAAATGCTATTTTTTTCATGTTATTTAAATTTTTATCTTATTAATGTTACTATTCCTACAAATTCTTTTTTAATTTCAGTGTTATTTAATTCTAAAATATACATATAACTACCTGTTGGTAGAGGTTTTCCTTTAAGAGTTCCGTCCCAAGGCTGACTTCCATGTGTTCCTTCGTAAACTTGTTGTCCCCAACGGTTAAATACTTTTACCACATGTTTATCAAAAGCCCATAAGTTTTCAATTATCCACTCATCATTTATTCCGTCTCCATTAGGTGTGAACGCATCTGGTATTTTGATACAATCTTTGTTTCCTTCATCTAAAAATATGTCATCTGTAATTAGAAAACAACCATTATTATCAGTAATTGTAATATTGTATATTCCATTACTTAATCCACTAAACAAAGCTTGTTTATAAATGTCGGCGATAGTGTCATTTCCAATAATATATGTATATGGAGCTGTTCCTCCTGTGGCAGCTATTGTAATTTTGCCATCATCTCCTCCTATGCAATAAGGATTAGTTACTGAAAATGAATAGTCATCTACACCTTTAATTACAATTATATCAATTGAGCTTGAACTAAAGCAAACATCATTTATTGTATATACTATATGATGCATTCCTATTCCAGCTTGAGCAACATCAAAAACGCCACTTGGCGAAACACCATTTCCTGTCCAAAATCCACCAGGAGTTGATGCTTCTAATTGTACAAATGTTGTGTCATAACAAATTGCTCCAATTGATGTAATAGTTGTATTAGGAGTGTTGAATACATTTATTGTAAAGCTTTCTACTTCACTACATCCATTTTGTGTAACTAAATATAAAATTTCGTTTGCTCCTATATTTGCAGAAGCTGGGTCAAAAGTTCCATTTGTTGGATTTGTAATTCCTGTTCCTGACCATGTTCCACCTGCAGGAGTTGCAGATAAGTTTACTGGCGTGTCAGTAAAACAGAAATCTTGTTTACTAGTTATATTTATTACAGGTGTTGGTTTTACTGTTATTGTGATATTATCTGAATTTACACAATTGCCAGCACCTACTACTGTATATGTTATTGTATGCGTTCCAGCACCTGCCACACTTGGGTTGAATAATCCGTTTGTTGCATCTGTAATTCCTGCTCCAGTCCAAATTCCACCTGGAGGAGTTGCAGATAAATATGTCGCTTGATAATTTGAGCAAAAATCACCAGGACTAGTTATGTTGATTATAGGCGTTTGGTTAACTATTATTGTAATTTGGTCAGAATCAGAGCATAATCCAGCACCAACAGTATAAGTTATTATATGTGTTCCTGTGCCAGCAACACTTGGATTAAAAGTTCCATTTGTTGGATTTGTAATTCCCGTTCCTGACCAAATTCCACCTGCAGGACTAGCAGATAAATTTATTTCTGCATCATTAGAGCATAAACTTCCTGGGTTAGTAATGTTAATTATAGGTGTTGGGTTTACTGTTATTGTAACAGTTCCTGTATTGCTACATCCTGCTTGTGTAACTTGATATGTAATTGTATTTGCTCCAGTATTTGCAACACTTGGGTTAAAAGTTCCATTTGTTTGATTTGTAATTCCATTTCCTGACCAAATTCCACCTGCAGGGCTAGCAGATAAATTTACTTCTGGATCATTTGAGCAGAAATCACCTGGGTGAGTGATATTGATTGTAGGTGTTGGGTTTACTGTTATTGTAACTGTTCCTGAATTTGTACAAGAACCAGCACCCACAACAGTATAAGTGATTGTATGTGTTCCAGCATTTGCTACACTTGGATTAAAAGTTCCATTT
>DHVB01000086.1 GCA_002412425.1 Bacteroidales bacterium UBA5219
AAAAAACAGGTGGAGGACCAAAGCTGGGGATACACGAATTAGTAAAGGTTCTTTTCATCAAAAATGTTTGTTGGCTTCGTTTTGCATTTATTTGAGCGGGAGGCGGCGGTAAAACAATTTGTGGAATATCAGCAGATTTTCCTGTGCCAACTTTACTGCAAATACGCTCCTCGCCTGCAAAAATATGTTTAGTATAAGCTGTTCCCGTAACAGTAACTTGCGGGAAAAGATAATAGGTAGATTGGTTAAAAACATTGTAAGCACTATGCATACCATTGATTGTAGCCGTTGTTTTTGCTCCTACAACTTTCCAAGTTCTATCGCCGGCATAATTATAAAAATAATGTGCAGAATTAGAATAATCAGTCATTGCCTGCAATTGGTCGCTATCATTCCAATATAAATTACGTGATGACAAAATTGCTGGAAAACTTGGTTGCATTAAAGGAAGGCTATATTTTGTCGTTTTTGTCATATTGCCGTTAGCATCATATTCGTAATTATTATAAACTCTGTCTAATGCAAAGTTAAATGAAAAATTATCATTTTCCAAAACTTTATTATTATTATATTCATAATTATTAAAACCGGTAGTACTTGGCAATACAAACGGAGGGTTGTTATTTGTTGTTCTATGCATTTTTTCTAAAATTCTTCCGTTTTGAGAGCGGGAACTGCAACTTGATGAACGGCGATGCACAGAACGGTAACAAATAAATTATCATTTTGCGGGGATAGATATTATTTCATCTTGTTTAGTTTTTGGTTTTAATTTTTTCTCACCTTGAACTGTTGCCTGTTCTCCCGTGTTTTCGGTTTCGATTATTGACAATAGTTCTGCTGAACTATCCGCTTCTGTTGCTAAAATATCGTTAAGTTTTTTATCCATATTATATTTTTGTTATTTTCTTACCTTATGAGAATGTCATTATTTAATGAAAATTATAAAATATTTTTCTATTTTTTTTCATTTTTTTACTATTCCAACTTACATTCGTCCATTCATCAGATTTACATGCTATTTCATAAGTTTTATCTTTATTGTTCGTAATAGCAATTATTAAAAAACCACTTTCTAATAAATCTACCTTCCACATGTGAAAAGTATATTGTTGTTCTATTCTTTCTTCAAGATTATCAATAAACTTAGACCTTTTAAAATAATAATAATTTAATATAACATTAATACTTGTTGTATCTGGTAATTCATTTAAAATTTTTTCTGAATTTGTATCATTAATTAGCAATCTTCCTATAGAATAGGAACATTCTATTTTTATTTTTTCATTATTATAAAAAAATGTTAATTCGCCATTAATTATATAGGTCGGTATTTTACCGTCTATGATTATAATCCAATTAACATATTTTTGAGAAAATAACGAGAATTGAAAACAAAAAACAAATATAAAAATATAAAAAAGCCTCATTTTAGCATTCTAGTTAAGTTTCGTATTGTCATTTTTCCAATTTGGTTTGTGTTTCTATCATAAAAAACAGCATTAGCATTTTTACTATCGTCATCGTATTGATGAGAGTTTCCAACAATAATATTTAAGTTATAACTCTTAAAAGATTTTTCATCGTTATATTCTCCTGTTCGACTTGGATAAAATGGAGATGAATAATTAACAATTCCATCTCTCATGTATTCTTCTAGTGGGTGAGAGTGAATACTTGTATTGTCGTCGCCTTGCATGTATGGTAATCTTACACTTGCTTTTCTATCTCTTACATCATTTCCTCTTTCGGCGTTTAATATTTTACTTCCGTCAGGAGAAACAACAGAACCTTCTTCACAATATCCACCATTTGCAACCGTTCTATTATATACATTTACTGCTTCTTTTAATGTTTTTTTATTTGTAGAAAATCCTACTTTTACATCAGAAGTTTGTGTTTTACCACCGCTTTTATTGTTTGCTTTTATTGTTTTTATACTTGCTTTATCACTTATAATATGAATTTTATTATCATTTATTCCGTCTGTTCCTAAATATTTACCTTTTTCATTATGAAAATCACCATCAAGCAATCCGCTTGGGTCAGAACGAGTTGCAGGATTATTTTGTGCGTAATTATAAGGTGTTATCCAAGGTCTCATGTGAGCCAGCGGGTCGGGGCTCAGCCAAAGTCCTAATTTAGAATCTAAATATCTTGCACCAAAATAGGAATATCCAGTCTCTAAATCAAGTGGCTTTCCGCTAAATTTAAACTCACTATCATAAGTAGAACCCGATACTTTTTGATTTACAAAAATTTCACCAAAAGGCAAGTAACTAAGGTGTTGCAAAGCATTTCCGTCTTTGTCTGTTATCCAACTTGAGGAGCCTAAGTGGTCGCTAAGGTAGAAGTACTGGAGGTCTTCGTATTCTGTTGCTGTGCTTGTTATTTTTGCTGCACTTGAGCTTAAAAGGTTGGTGCTTAGTATGTTTCCTCCATTGACTATGGCACAAAGAAAAATAGGCGGTGGATTTAGGTTAGGAATACATAAATTAGAAAATGTTCTTTTCATTAAATTTGTTTGCTGGCTACGTTTTGCAGTGATTTGAGCTGTTGGTGGTAATAATAGTTGAAGCATATCAACAGATTTTCCTGTGCCAATTTTGCTACAAATACGCTCTGTGCCTGCAAAAATATGCTTGGTGTAGGCTGAGTTTGTTATAGTAACTTGCGGAAAAAGATAATAAGTGGATTGGTTAAAAACATTGTAAGTTCTTTGAATACCACTAAGGGTAGTTGTTGTTTTTGCACCAACAACTTTCCAAGTTCTATCGCCGGCATAATTATAAAAATAATGTGCAGAATTAGAATAATCAGTCATTGCCTGCAATTGGTCGCTATCATTCCAATATAAATTACGTGATGACAAAATTGCTGGAAAACTTGGTTGCACTAAAGGTTGGCTATATTTTGTTGTTTTTGTCATATTGCCGTTAGCATCATATTCGTAATTATTATAAACTCTGTCTACTGCAAAGTTAGATAAAAAATCATCATTTTCCAAAACTTTATTGTTATTTGTTGTATTAGCTATTAATTAGGATTTGGTTTTGTATAACATAATCCTTTTAAGTTTGGTGTTAGCAAAACGTTATATCCGCCTTTCATTGGAACATATACTAGTATTTCATCTATGTAAACTCCCAAACTTATATCTCGTCCTATAAAAAAGCTTCCGTCAAAATCAAAATAATGAGTTACCCAAAAATCATATTTTTCACCTTTTTTCAATTTCAAACAGTTTTTATTTTTTTCTTTTGTTCGCAAAGAAACCATTATGTAATATTTAAATTTATCTTCAACGTCTGTATTTTCTACTTCAATAATATAATCTTGTTTTCGTTTTTCAATATTGATAATCTTTAACGTTCTAAAAACGGTATCAGGTCTTTCTTTTATTTGTAGAAAATCAGATTGAGCCAAAGCAACCTGATTACAAAAAAATATTACGAAAATTAATACTGCTCTTTTCATTTGGTATCGTGTGTATTTATTTATATTTGGGGTCTATTTGAAATTTCATCTCAGTAGTAGGAATTACAATAGGAAAACCAAGAGCACTTCTTTCTACTCTGAAAGATCGTTGTGGAACTTTTATTAAATCATAGGCAAAAGATGCTCTAGTATGTGCTTGATTATATATACTTTTTATTTTTTCTAGTGGATAAGATGATTTATTATTTAAAGAAATCATTCCTGCTTCATAAGGCTCTGTAAGTTCATGTCTTGAAAACATTCCTACACCTACACCTGTATCTCGTCCTATTTTTTCCAATGTTATTGGATTTACATGTTGATAAGAATTGACATGTTCTTCTCCATTGACATATTGTGTATATTCTGTTGCTATAAGTCCACCTCCGCTATGATTAAATCTTTCTCCATTATATTCTCCACTATTTGAATTTTCAGCACAAATATTAACCGTTACATCTTTACTGTCAATAGCGGCAGCCATTTGTTTTTCTGTTCTTGTTCTTGCTTTTCCGTCATAAGATAATCTTCCCGTGCTTTCATTTCTTATAATTTTGAGATTTTTAGTTTGTAATTGAGACACATACTTTTCTGCTGCTGCTCCAGTAACAACTACATCATCCAACATCCCGCTTTTATCACTTCGCCCCACAGGGTTATTTTGCGAATAATTATACGGACTTATCCAAGCTCTTGCTTCTGCAAGCGGATCCACACTCAAAAACACTCCCGCCTCTGCCCAGTAATAACGATTATCGGTTTTTGTATATCCTGTTTCGCTGTCAAGTTCTTTACCTAAAAATTTGAAATCATTTTCAAATCTTCTTGCAGTTGTCTCTTGGTTGATGAAAATTTCTCCAAATGGTAAATATTGAATATGTTGCAGTATAAAACATGTTCTATCGGTAACCCAAGCAGAGCTGCCTAAGTGGTCGGTAACATAGAAATATTGTTTGTCTTCATAAACTGTGGTAGGTGTTGTGAGTTTTTTCATACTTGTTTGTAAAAGTTATAAGCCAAAATATTGTAATTTATACATTATGTAAAATTACTTAATTTATTTGAATAAACATAATCTTTTTGCAATTTTTTATATTATTTTTTTACCGTTTCTCATCTCCCCAACCTGCTAAAACGCCTGTAGGAAAAGGGTTAATGCAAAATCCAACGAACAACACAAAACCCATACAACACAATAGATAGAGAATAAAAAATAAATTGTTGATAAGTTTTTTATGATTTATTTAATTGTAATTTTTGCAACTTTTTTATGAACCTATCATATCGATATCCATTTATCCATTTAAAATCAAATCCTTTTAAATGTGCATTTTTATATTTTTCTGAAAAAAATATTGTATCATTGTATATTAATGGATAAAAAAATATTTTTCTTTCTAAAACACTATCAATATTTATTTCCTCGTATGGTAAATAATATTTTTTTTCAATAGTACTATCATTAGAACAATTTACAAAAACACTTGTCGTAGCCAACTCAAACCAAATGCCATGTGTTAATCCCATTAATCTCATATCGCCACCTTGATTGTTGCGGATTATAAATGCACCATTCGGTTTAAAACAAATACGTAAATCTCTGTATGGGTGATCTGAAAAACTATATTCTGAAACTAAATTTTTATCAGTTTTACAGCTATTTATAGAAAAAAAAAGCAAAAATACTATGAAAATTTTTTTTAAATATCTTTTATAATTAGGCACAAAATATAAGTTTAAGTTACTTGCTATTATTTAACAAATCAAATAAAGTAGTGTATTCAACAAAGTATAAAGCATGATTTAGTAATAAATAATTTGTGATATAGTTTTCATATTTTTTAGGTTGTCTTTTCCAAACCCTATAAAATGATTCATAAGAACTATATTTTCCACCATCCTTTACTGGTTCATATGTTATGCTTTCATAAATTAATTCAATATTTTTTGTTCCTTTAATATCAGGAAAGTTAATATCTAATTCTGAAGTGAAAATTACATCTAAGTTTTTGTATTTATAATAGAATAATTTACCTAAAAACAAATTTTTTCTATCTAACAACACACTATTTTTTTTAATCATTCTACAATAGATGTCATACCCTGAATGAGTACCATAATCTTTTGAGACAAATTTATTGTACTTTTCTTCTTGTTCTACTTCAGATAAAAACCAGCCAACATGATCAGCAACCACTACAATCAATAAATGATTTTTTGTCAAAAGAAAACAATTACTGCGTTTAAATTTTTTGAAATTATTTTCTATAATAATTTCAAAAGGATAATCTATGGTTTCTAAAACATTGACATTGATTTCGATTGTATCTATAGATTTTACTTCATTATATCTAATTTCCTGCCCCAAAGCATGTTTGCTTTGAACAAATAATATAAATGTGAAAATTAATAAAGTTCTAATATTAATCATTAGTATTTCTTTTTAATATAATTCCACATAGGAGTTTGATTAGAAGTGGGTATTGACGTATATCTATCGTATCCATAAATAGTCCTTTTTGAAACATCATATACTTCTCTTTGATAATTGTATCGAGAATCACGGGCATTGTTTAAATCACCAACTTTACCTTTACCACCACCAATCCAAATATTATAGCTCGGAGGACCACCTGGAGGTGGATGAGAATGCGACATTCTTTGAATATTATGACCATATTGATTTTCATAACGTTCTGGCATCCCAGTACTACCTTCTCTATAATCAGTTCCTACATATCCTATGCTTTCGCCATATAGATTAATATCAGCAAAAGTCCACTCAACATTTGAACTTTCAGCAGAAAAATAATAAAAACCTTCTGCCTCATTTACATTTGGAAACGCATAAGTTTGAAATTCTTCTTTATTTGGTTGGGGTTGGCTTAACACTCCTTTTGAAACTTCAATACTTTCACCTTTACTATTAAATAACCTATCAACTTCTTTTCCGTTAGCATCATAGTGTTTATTATCATTTTTCCAAGTAATTCTACCAGTTGCTTTATTCATTTCCCACTCATCATCCAACCTCCCCGTCGGGTCTTTTCTCCCCACAGGATTATTTTGCGAATAATTATACGGACTTATCCAAGCTCTTGCTTCTGCAAGCGGATCCACACTCAAAAACACTCCCGCCTCTGCCCAGTAATAACGATTATCGGTTTTTGTATATCCTGTTTCGCTGTCAAGTTCTTTACCTAAAAATTTGAAATCATTTTCAAATCTTCTTGCAGTTGTCTCTTGGTTGATGAAAATTTCTCCAAATGGTAAATATTGAATATGCTGTATGGCATTGCCTGCACTGTTTGTAACCCATGTTACGCTACCCAAATTATCATTAGCATAAAAAAAATGGATATTCTCATAAGCTGTGGTAGGTGTTGTGAGTTTTTTCATACTTGTTTGTAAAAGTTATAAGCCAAAATATTGTAATTTATACATTATGTAAAATTACTTAATTTATTTGAATAAACATAATCTTTTTGCAATTTTTTATATTATTTTTTTACCGTTTCTCATCTCCCCAACCTGCTAAAACGCCTGTAGGAAAAGGGTAAAAGAAAAAAACAACAAACAGCACAAAACCCACACAACACAAGAGATAGAGAATGAAAAATAAATTGTTGATAAGTTTTTTGGTTAGTTGTTAACAGTATATTCTTTGTTTTTTAGAGTAAAAATAATATTTTATTTGCTTGGAACTAATCTTAAACTATAATTTATTTAAGGTTTTAAATAATATAAACCTTTTAGGTTTGGGGTAGTATAAACTTCTCCTAAATAATGAGTTTTATCTATAATTATATTTTTTCCATCAATAAAAACTTCTTGATAATCTAACAAGTATGGCCAGTATAAGATGCCATTTTTCCTATGAGGATAATATGAGAAAAGCTGAAAATAATAATGTTTGTTTTTTTTTATTTTTTTAATATCTTTATTTTTTATTTTACCATTAGCCATTAATGAAACTATTACAAACCGTGCTTTACCTCCTTTTACTTCTGCTTCTGCATAAATAGCATAACCTGTTTTGTTTTTTGATTTTTTGATTTTTCTTATTTTACACACTCCTTCTACTGTGTCTAAAACTCCCAAATTATCATATATATTTTGTGAGTTCAATTCAAAAAACGATAATATAAGTAGTCCAAATATAAATATTTTATAAAACTTCATTATTTGTCATTTAAAAAAAAATGGTTTAATTTGTGATTGTTGAAAGGTGTTTGCTTTTTCCATTATATCTTGAATTGTGGCAGGTTGTGTTGGTTTTGGTGCATATTTCCATTCTGGTTGAGGCAAAGCTCTATTATGAGCTTTATTATAAACACGATTAAATTCATTACCTAATCCTACATTTGTAATGCCTTTTCTCAAGGATATTCTACCACCTTTATATGATTCGGAAATTTCATGTAACATACCTTGTCCTGTACTACCATAAAAATCATTAGCTAACATTTCGGGATTTACATATTGAAAGGTTTCTACAAAAGTATTTCCATCTCCATCATAACAAAGTTCATTACCTAAGAAAGACCCACCTCTTGTATAACCCTCTCCTTTTATGTGCGAAAACTTTTCTGAGTTTCCAGCCTCAACAAATACAGTAACTCTATCATCATCAATCGCTCTTGCTATTTTTCTTTCAGCTCTTGTTTTAGCTTGTCCATCATATGATAGTTGCCCTGTTCCCATATCTCTTTTTATTTTTAAATTAGGTGTTGCCTCTTGCAACTGTGCTGTCGCTTCGCCTGCTGCTGCCCCTGTAATATAGACATCATCCAACAACCCTGTTGGGTCTTTTCTTCCTATAGGATTATTTTGTGCATAATTAAACGGTGTAATCCAAGGTCTTTCATCACATAGCGGATCCACACTCAAAAACACTCCCGCCTCTGCCCAATAGTAACGATTATCAGTTTTTGTGTAACCCGTTTCCGCATCAAGTTCTTTGCCTAAAAACTTAAACTCCGCATCAAAATTTGAGCCGGAGGCTTTTTGATTTGCAAAAACCTCACCAAAAGGCAGGTAGCTGAGGTGCTGCAAGGCGTTGCCGTCTTTGTCGCTTATTGATTTGCTACAAATGTGTTTTTCTAAAATGTTAAATTTTATTACCTTTTGCATCTATTTATCGTTATATATATTTATTTTAAAATCATTTTATCAAAACCTATAATCTTTTAGTTCCGGTAATGGTTCTTCACAGCAAGTACCTAATATTTCTAATTGTTTTATACGTTTATGCAATTCCATCATTCCCATATATGTATGGCGTTGAGTTGTTTGTTTTATTTTTTTTATTTCTTCTTGAAATTCAAAACTATCTTCTCTATATAACATTTCGCATTCAAACTTATCTGATATGAAAATTAAGTATTCTCCCTTTCTAAATCCTATTAGATTTCCATAATTCGTTCTTTCATTAACATATAAAGTATCATTTTTGATTGTATAATGATGAATATCATCAGGATTTAAAATTCCACCATTCCATTTACCTTTAAATGCTAATATTCCTATTTCGTCATTTATATGCAATTCACTGCTTCTCGTTGGATATGAAAAATATATCTGAACTTGTGAAAATATGTTATTACAAGTATTCAGGCATAATATTATGAGAAGTATTTTTTTCATATCTCAATGTTTTAAATTGTTATCTTGGCCGTTTTCCCAAGTCTTTAATTGTTTTCGTTTTCCTAATTATTGTAATCTTTCAATGTTAAGTAATTTTTTGTTTTCAAATGTAAATTTTAAAATTATTAAAAAATCTTTTTCAGGCAATTTTGGGTTGATTACGCCTTCTACATTCTGTAATGTTTCTATTGGGCAATTTGTTCTTGTTGATATTATTTCCCAAGTATCGTTTTCACGAACTAAATAATAATAATACAGTTTTTTTTCCACACTTAAATAATAAAAACCTTGAGTATCACATAACAAAGTTACATTATGACCATTGCTTTTTAAATATATATCTAAAAATAACGATGAGTTTTCGTATACCTCATAAGACATAATATTATAATCAGGTTTATAATAAATAGTAGTATCTTCATCATGTCTCCAAAATAAATCTAATGATGTTGAAACTCCTATTGAGTCTGCAATTAAAACTAAAACGTCGTCATAATAACAATACCCTTTTTCTTTGTATTCTTTTTGAATAAAATTCGATTCTAAAAAAGTATAATTATAAGTTAAGAATGCTATACGCATCATATTTTCAGTTGGGAATGTAATATAAAGTAGATATGGTTGACTGATTATTGAAAAAAAACTATAATCAGCAATGTATTTTGCCAAGTTTAATGCTCCTTTTATAGTATTCCCTTGAATGTTATATTCCTTAACATTAGGTATTGTTTTTACATCCTCTTGACCTTTTGCATTTATAAATATTATAAAACAAAATATAAATAAAATTATTCCTTTCATCTAATTAATTATTGTTAAATATTTCTTTCCAATTTCCATTTTTATTTTGATAAAAATTTCGATTTCTACCAGCATGGCGTATTCCAACTGAAATATTCGGATTTCTTTTTTTCAACATTTCCCATGCATCTACATCAGAGTATCTTTCCCCTCTAAGAGATGTCTTTGAATTACTCGGATACCCACAGTTTTCGTTACTAAAAAAGTTGTAATTTGGATGGCTATGGTCGTATTTTATAACAGAACCTTCCGTTGCACTCATTGCCTTTGGAAAAACAGCTGTCTCCCCTAAATCATTATGTCCTGTTCCTACTAAAAAGCTAGAGCTTCTATCTTCATTTATTGTTTCCATGTATCCCCATTCTGCACTTGAATTATCGGACATAAAATTGAATACACTTTCCGATGTTTTTCCTGATAATCCCTCAAAAAAAGTATCCCCATTTACAACTGTGTTTATTTTACCTTCAAAAGTTCCAACTTTAAAATCTATACTACTTACATTTTTTTTATCACCAATAATTGTTAATTTGTCAATTTTATCATTTGATACTCTGTTCACAAAGTTACCAAGTTTATCAAATTGATATTCATCATCCAACATCCCGCTTTTATCACTTCGCCCCACAGGGTTATTTTGCGAATAATTATACGGCGTAATCCAACTTCTTTCTTCCGCCATCGGATCCACACTCAACCAAATTCCCAACTCGCTTACGTAATATCTTGCTCCGAAGTAATCAAATCCTGTCTCAGTATCTCGTTCTTTGCCACTAAACTTATACTCGGTATCAAAACTAGAGTTTTGTGCTTTTTGATTTGCAAAAACCTCTCCAAAAGGTAGGTAGCTCAGGTGTTGCAAGGCGTTGCCGTCTTTGTCGCTTATCCAACTTGAGGAGCCGAGGTGGTCGCTAAGGTAGAAGTACTGGAGGTCTTCGTATTCTGTTGCTGTGCTTGTTATTTTTGCTGCACTTGAGCTTAAAAGATTGATACTTAGTATGTTCCCTCCATTGACTATGGCACAAAGAAAAATAGGCGGTGGATTTAGGTTAGAAATACATAAATTAGAAAATGTTCTTTTCATTAAATATGTTTGTTGGCTTCGTTTTGCATTTATTTGAGCGGGAGGCGGCGGTAAAACAATTTGTGGAATATCAGCAGATTTTCCTGTGCCAACTTTACTGCAAATACGCTCCTCGCCTGCAAAAATATGTTTAGTATAAGCTGTTCCCGTAACAGTAACTTGCGGGAAAAGATAATAGGTAGATTGGTTAAAAACATTGTAAGCACTATGCATACCATTGATTGTAGCCGTTGTTTTTGCTCCTACAACTTTCCATGTTCTTTCGCCAGCATAATTGTAAAAATAATGAGCCGAATTTATATCATCAGCCATAGCCTGCAACTGGTCGCTATCATTCCAATACAAATTACGAATTGACAAAATTGCAGGCAAACCCGGCTGCAATAAAGGTGAACTGTATTTTGTTATTTTTGTCATATTGCCGTTAGAATCATATTCGTAATTGTTGTAAAGTTTGTTTTGTGTAAAATTACTAAATTTATTTGAATAAAAATATTTTTTGTGCAATTTTTTGTGTTTTGAGGGACGGGTATTCTTTGTAGTAATTTCATTGTTTGGAAGATAAATAACTAGAATGGCAATTCATTTGGTAATTGTTGAAAAGTAAAGCAATCAATAATTAAATTTTTATTTTTTTTAGTTTTTATTATTCTTGTTGCATAGCAAGTTGACCCACCTAATATTATGTACTTTTCATTTATCTTTTTAATTTCTGTTGTATCCCAATGTTCAACCAGTTTGTAAGCTAAATCTTTTCCATTCTCACTTGAGATACAATTATGTTTTACACTATAATAATTAATCCTATTTTGATATGAGAAATCCAACACCCTATCTCTTGACCATATTCGTCCATCAATTCCGGCAAATTGCATATCATAAGATTCTAAAATAAATACAGTATCATAATCGGCAAAATTCTTATTCATTACTTTTAACTTCTCAATACAATCTTGTCTCATTTCATTGAATAGTTTGAGAGTACTCATAGGCATAATGTTTTCTTGTTTTTGTATCTTATAAATTTTATTGAGAAAATTTTTATTATAACTATATATCTTATTTTTTGGTTTAATTACAGCAGTTTCACTATCTTTATAAGCATTACAACTGCTAAAAATAAAAAATATAACTATAATTATCAGTTTTTTCATCTTACTTATATTTGTATGGAACACTAAAACTCCACGACTTATCAAACATTCTTCCATCGTTCATAAGACCGCCCATCTTTGGTGAATTAATAGTAATATTTGATTGATAAAATAAACTTTCACCTCTACCATTAATTAATTGTGTTGTAGGGTCTCCAGAAAAAACACCATTATTATTTATTAGCCCATAATGAGTTCTTAGTGGTAAACCATGTTCTGCTCTTATCTGGTTTTCAATATGTGTAGCAAACTTTTCTGCATTAGTTGTATTTCCTGACCATGTTGACAAATCTAATGTCCCATTCAACTTATCTAAGCCATGAGATAATTCATGCCCCAATGAAACAAACGGAATTGAGGTAATATTACCGTTTTGGTCAATTCCTCCATAAGGAGCATTTGGATTAAAAAATATTTCATTTGTAGGAACACTAAAATAATTTGCCCCTGTAATTTTTATTTTTGGATAATCCGCTTTTAGCATTGGGGCGTATTTCTCTACGGCTTTAATTCCTGCTTGATCGCCGTTCAGGAAAAAGATAATTTCTTCTAACTGTTTTAATTGGCTCACCGCCTCGGTGTGTTCATCTGTTAGCCCGTTTGTGCCGTAAAGTGATAATACTTCATAATTTGTTTTGATTTTCTCTTGTTCTAATAAAGTGGCTGCATCAATAATGCTTTCTGTAAGGATGAGTTTTTTTGTTTCTGCAGGTGGATATTTTGGGTAAAGTCCGTGCCTGTCTTTTAAATAAAAATGTCGTTGCTTTTTATCGTCTAAAGTACTGCGGAAGTAAAGTGATACTATTTGATCTTCTTTGTCTTTTAACGGGAACACCAGACCCCATTTGCCAAAAGGACTATAAGCAGGATTCCCGGTTCTGCCTTTTGTGTCCAGGTCTAAAAGTAAACCATATTTTAAGCAGGTATTTATCAGTTTTTCATCTTTTCTTGCTCCGTGATGGAACTGCCCGGAGTTGTATCCTACTTCTGTTTTGCTATTGTCTAATTTCCGCTTTTGTAGATATTCTTGTGCTGGTTTACTGTTGTGGATGGCGTTTTTAAAGTAAGTAAACATTTGAGTTAAAAACACTGCCCGGCTGGCTTCTTGTTTGGGTTGGGCTTTCGTGGTTCCTGTGGTGCTTTCGCCTGTGATCATCTGTTCTGCTTTCTTTATGGCTTCGTGCTTTGTGATATTTTCCATGTACATTATAAAGTCTATTACATCTAAACTTTTGCCGTGGGTTTTGCAGTTCGATGAGAAGCAATAGGCTGTATGGGTTTTGTAATAAACCTGCAGACTGGGGGTTTTATCATCGTGGAACGGACAGTTTAAACGTAGTTGTTTATCGGGTTTAAGATTGTAATAATGCAGTACTTTACTTAATGTGAGCTGCTGTTTTATCTCGGTTATTTCCATTGTTAATAAATATTTTATAATGACAAATCGCATACAATATTACATACTCTCTTTATATTATCAAAATCCAATATCACAAAGTTATGAACATAGTCTTTATTATTGTTTTGTTGATAATGACTTATAGCTATATTTGCAGTGTTAATAAGTTACTTAATCATTATTTATTATGAGTTTCGCAAAACGTCTTAAAAAAGCCCGCATAGAGAAAGGACTCTCACAATCTGAACTTGGTGAGCAAGTCGGCATTCATTACACACAAGTTGGACGATATGAAAATAAAGGAGCGCATCCATCAGCGGATGTTATGGCTAAACTGGCAAACGTATTGGGTGTTACTTCTGATTATCTTATGAACGGTACTACTGAAGAAATGGCCGAAAGCATTCTTACAGATAAAGAACTGATTAACCAGTTTAAAGCCATTGAAAAAATGAACGAAAACGATAAAAACGTGGTCAAAACCCTGATTGACGCTTTTATTACTAAAAGCAAAATAAAACTGCTCGCTCTCTAAAACAAAAACAGGCTGAACCAAATGAACAGCCTGTTTTATAAGCAAAAAAGCCCCGTTTCCGGAGCTCCTTTTATTCACGCTTTATTTTATTTTACCTTACTTGCTAAATCATTCCCAGCCTTAAACTTTACTACCCTTTTTGCAGCTATTTGCATGACTTTTCCCGTTTGCGGATTCCTGCCGGTGCGCCCTGCAAGCTCAGTTATTTTAAAAGTGCCAAAGCCTATCAGGGTTATACTTTCGCCTTTTGCCAATGCTTCGCTTATGGCTTCAATGGTTAGTTCCAATGCTTTTTTAGCTTCTACTTTACTGATATTGCCTTTCTTGGCAATACAATCAATTAATTGTGGTTTGTTCATTGTTGTTTTTTGTATTTACCGTTTATTCTTTCTATCTATTGTTTTACTCTTGGACAGCATAAGTTACAAATATAACCTTGCTTAACCTATACTTTTCTGTAAAAACATTTAAAAAATCCTCTATTTCTTTGGAATACCCAACATCTTGTAAAGTTTTATCATCATCACATAATGATACCAATCCAAAATCTGGTGTGTATTGTACCAAATGATATTTGGTCTCATTGTATTCCATTTTAGTTTTAGAATAATGCCTCTTTATTTCATTAAGATGTTTTTTAAATTCAATTTCAAATTCTTCTGCGTGAATAGAAATGCCATTAATGTTAAAAAATAAAATTTTATCCAAATACATGCCTTGATTATACACTAATTCATCACAAGGGAATCTTAATTCTGTTTCATATATAATGCTATCTTCAATAGCAACAACGATTTTATTTGATTCTAATGTCCACTCAATTTTATCTCTATTTTCTTTGAGTTTTTTTATCGTTGCTTCAAAGTCATTATTATTAATCGAATCACAAAATAAAATAAATCCATTTAAGTTTTGAGGGTATTCATAATAGTCTCGATAATACGATTCTATTAACATCCCTAATCCAGGATACTCGAATTTGTCTGTTTTATTTGTATTATTACTTGAGCAAGACATAATACCTAAAACAGTAATAATTAAAACATATTTTCTCATTTTTTATTTTTTAGGGAAAAACTCATTTTTCCATTTATTGTAAAGATCAGTCTTGCTATTTAATGTAGGGAATACTAGTGTTACAACATCTAATTTTGGTGATTTGGCAACATAAATATGTGTATTATATCCCGGTTTCATATTACCAAAGCCATAATTTTTATTATTTTGGTAAACATTACTACCCCAGTCTAATTTTCCTTTCATGGCAGATGCATCACCGTATACATAATAGTAGCCAGTTGCTCCTTCATAATTGAACGTATAATTATTGTAATCACTAAAACCAAAAGCATTTCGTTTAAAAGGCACTCCTATGTTAAAGTCAGCAGATCGCTCAATAGGAGGTTCCCATGCATAAGGATCGTCCTCTAAGATATAGTTTGCATAATTTGTAAGCGTTTGGTCGATCTTTTCATAGAGTTTTCCTTCCATAGTTTTTAAGTTCTTTACTTGTCCGAATAGACTATAGTAATTATCTCCCTCTTTATATGTCTTACCTAGATACTTTCCTTCAATCCCCATTTCTTTCATCTCCTTTGCGGAGTGAATATTTGCATTATATTTTTTTTCACCGGATGGAGTTTCATACCAATCATCCAACGCCCCCGTAGGATCCACTCTAGCAATTGGATTATTCTGGCAATAATTATACGGGCTAACCCAACTTCTTTTACTTGCCAATGGGTCGACAGAGAGCCATATCCATAGATCACTACTGTAGTAACGAGCTCCGAAGTAATCTTTTTTTTAAGTTAAGTTTACTGTTCATAGCGATTTTATAAATACAACAATAATGAATTTTATTCCAAATCAATAGTTTTTATTAATATTTACACTCTTGTTTATTCTGATATTTTGATTTCAACGTTCCGTCTTCATTAAAAGAGATTGCAAAATCAATGGATAAAAAATATTTTCTCTTTTTAATTATTGCAAGTTCTCTAAAATCATCAAGCATCTCTGGTATATAACAATATTCTACAAATAAAGTAATTTTTTCATTTGAATATCTAATTTCACGTTTAATTGTTCCATTTGAATAAAATCTTTGACAAACTAATTCTCCGTCTTTATTTAAACAATCCCACCAATTTTGTTTTAAATGTTCATATACCATTCCACATTCTACAATCTCAATGCTATCAACAGAAAATTGTTTGTTTATAATAATATCAATTATTGATGTATCGCATATAAATCCTTCTTTAATTTCTATATAATCTTTTGTGAAAGTAGAACTTAATGCAAATTGTGAAAAACAAAATGCATTTGCATATAAAAATATTATTGTTAAAAATGTTTTTTTCATTTTGTATTCTCTTATGGTCTATGTTTAGGATAAAAATCGTTATATGCTCCGCCAAAATGAGATGGGGTGTATAATATTGAAGTATTCTCTCCTCTAGAATTTATGGGGTGTCTTTGTCCTACTCCGTTCATTAAAGCTCTTTTTATCTTGTCTGGTTTATTTAATAATTTTATGTAACCATAATGAGAATAACCTTTATTATCTTTATCTACATTAAAATATGTATTTATATTAACATTATCAACAACCCACTGTTTGGCTCGTACTTCGTCATAAATATCTAAATTTTCACAACCCCAACTTCCATTTTTATTTTGAACAAACTTCATTTCTACACCTGCAATGGCTTCTTTTAGGTGATAACTTTCTTCAAAAACTCCACTTGCTCCTAATTTATTGGTTATGCTTGGATCCCAATTTACATTATAAATATCTTGTCCTGCATCATTTTTACCGTCATATCCAATAGAACCGCCGCCGTCTGATGTATGATTAAATTTTATCAATTTCGTTGGGTCGTTTTTCCATTGATTGTACATTTTTCCTAGTGCAGGATTTTTACTTGCATAATTTGTTGCCTCTTCATAACCCGATGTCGTAGGGTCTACATCATCCAGCATCCCGCTTTTATCACTTCGCCCCACAGGGTTATTTTGCGAATAATTATACGGCGTAATCCAACTTCTTTCTTCCGCCATCGGATCCACACTCAGCCAAAGTCCTAATTTAGAATCTAAATATCTTGCACCAAAATAGGAATATCCAGTCTCTAAATCAAGTGGCTTTCCGCTAAATTTAAACTCACTATCATAAGTAGAACCCGATACTTTTTGATTTACAAAAATTTCACCAAAAGGCAAGTAACTAAGGTGTTGCAAAGCATTTCCG
>DHVB01000006.1 GCA_002412425.1 Bacteroidales bacterium UBA5219
GGTTATTAGACAAACTGACGTTAGTGGCAAGTGTGGCGGCGACAATACAAAATTGAGAATATCGATGGAAATAAAAGACATAGAGGAATGGAATAATTTGCTGAACGAAGTTAATTCGGGTGATAGCATTTCTTTTTACTTATAGTAATTAAAAACTTTTACGCAAGAACAAATTTCATATTCTTTTAAATAGAATTTTAATATCTCCTTAAATCATTCTTAATTTTTTCGCTAAGTTTTTGACTTGCAGGAACCATAGGTAGTCTAAATTCATTTTTCATTTTGCCTTGTTGAGACAAATATTCTTTTACGCCACAAGGATTTCCTTCCGCAAACATATTTGAAATAGAATCAAGAAGTTTGTAATGAATAGTTTTAGCGTTTTCAAAATCTTTGTTTAATGCTAATCTTACTAATTGTGACATTTCTTTTGGAAATGCATTTCCTGCAACTGAAATAACGCCTTCGCCACCAACTGCAATTAAAGGAAGTGTTAAGCCATCATCGCCCGAAATAACTGTAAAACTTAGAGGTTTGTTTTTAATAACTTGCATCATTTGGTCGATTGAACCGCAAGCTTCTTTTATTGCTGTTATATTTTCAAAATCGTTTGCCAATCTTACAACAGTGTCTGGAAGAATATTTACTCCTGTTCTGCCGGGAACATTATATAAAATCAGTTGTGTAGGACAAACACTTGCTATAGCCGCAAAATGTTGATATAAACCTTCTTGATTTGGCTTGTTGTAATAAGGAGCAACACATAAAATGCCATCAACTCCATTAAGATTTGTTGATTTTATACGATTAATTACGTCCATTGTGTTGTTGCCACCAATTCCATACATAATTGGAACTCTAAAGTTTATTTCTTTTTTTGCAAACTCTAAAATTTCTTGCTTTTCTTCTTCAGAAATTGTTGCCGATTCAGCTGTAGTACCCATTACAAGCAAGTAATCAACTCCGTTAGCAATTAAATCATTAATTAATTTTGCAAAAGCAGGAAAATCTATTTGTTTGTCTTCTGTAAACGGCGTAACCATTGCTACACCAGTTCCTATAAAATTAGTTTTCATAATATTTTAAGTATTTATCATTTTTAAATAATGTTCAGTTTGTTTTATTAATTCTTCAAGCAAGTTTTCTGTGTTTTTATTAATATTTATCATCAAATCGTAATACACAGGCTCGTTTTTACTATAAAGTCCAGTTTTAAACATTGCTTGAGATTCTGCTACAATAAAGCAGTTTGGTAATTTTTCATTAATGTTTAAATCAATTAAAATATCGAATTTACAATTGCAAAATTCCTTAGTAATTTCAGAAATTGGTTTAAAAAATTTATTCAAATCTTTTTTAGAATAAAATTTAAAATCTTCATGTTTTGTGTGAAATTCTGATAATTCAGCAGAGTCAACATATCCAATGCTGTCAACTATATGAATTTTGCTTTTTAATTCTTCAACAAAAGCTTTAACTTTTTCAAAATCTTCGTTTAATGTGGCATCATAAACTATACCTATTGATTTTGCTTTATAAAGGTTGCAAGCAATAACATTTGCTTCGGGTCTTCGGGCAGTTTTTCTAAATTTTCTTAACCCAATTTTATATCTTAATCCTTCGATAAGCTTCACAGTTTTTTTCTGCAAATTTAATTAAATATAAGAATATTGAAAAGTTTTTTATAATTTTGCCTTTAGAAGTAGGCAGGTCTGTCGCCTCGTTAGTTTTAGCGGGGAGGAAAGTCCGGACAACACAGGGTGCTGCACTCTTGAAATAAGAGATGTTCGTGAGGCATGAAGGCAAAGAAGAAAATAACCGCCCAAGTTTATCTTGTGGTAAGGATGAGAAGGTAGAGTAAGAGCCTACCAGTGATAATGGCAACATTATCAGCTGTTTGCCCTGCAGGTTGCAAGACCATGTATATCGGCGTTTTAAAGCTACCCGCTTGAGCCGAGGGGTAGGTCGCATAGATAAATGACAGACGGCATACTATATGTTACAGAATCCGGCTTATATGCCTACTTCTATTTTTTAAAGAATGAAATTATGACAAACGAATGGAAAAAACGCGAAGGTATTGTTTACTCAACTAAAGCCGACTTTGTTTATCAAACAAACGAGATAGAAGAGCCAGAAACCTTACCAGCAGAAAAGCAAAAATTAAAAATAGCTTTAGATAGAAAGCAAAGAAAAGGTAAAACTGTAGTTCTAATAACAGGATTTGTCGGCAAATCAGATGATTTAGAAAATTTAGCCAAAGAATTGAAAAATAAATGCGGAACTGGAGGCTCAGCAAAAAATGGAGAAATTATTATTCAAGGCGAAATGATCGAAAAAGTTAAAGATATTTTAAGAAATAAAGGATTTAAAGTTTAAAAGAGAAATGAAAATCAAAAATTTAATTTTAGTTAGCACATTAATATTAATAATAAGTGCATGGTCTTGTGGAGATAAAAAATCTAAAACAGAAAAACAAGATGAACATTTGATTGAAATAGCTTTAAATATTGCTAATTATTCAAACGATTATATCGTAGCAACTTGTAACGAGCAGGTTGATACTGTTAAAGTTGGTGAAGATGGAAAATATTTGTACTCAACTTTTCTTGGTCAAGATTCTTATTTAGAAATTAAAATAGGAAGAAAAAGAGTTTTGATATATACTAAGCCAAAAGCCGAAATGCAAATAGAAGTTGATGTTCAAGATTTTCATAATTCTTTGAAATTTTCTGGCGATTATGCCGAAATAAATAATTACTTAGCAAAACAATCTAAATTATTATTTGACGCTAAACCAGCTTCCGAAAATTTTATTTATGCAGGAGATTATTCCACTTTCAGCAATTCATTTAAAAAATATGATGACGAAAGTAAAAATAACTTGAATAAGTTCGTGGAAGCAAATCCAAATTTCGAGGACTTTGTGATTTTAGAAAAAGAAAGACAAAAATTAATTAATACAATTTTGTATTTGTCTTATTATTCTCCTTTGGTTTATACCGAACAAAGCGATGAGGCACTTGAAAATGAAATAAACTCTTTAATTAATTCCACAGACAAAAATAATCCTAAGTTATTGTGTTTGAGAATATTTTATGAATATGCGGAAACTTTAATTCCTTATAAATTAAATTTAAAATACCGTGAAGCTGGAATCGAAAATATTGATGATGCTGAATATATTAATGATTATTTTGATTTAATTGGTGAATTGTTTTCAGAATCAGAGGTTTATGAAGCTGTTTTTTATAGTGGACTAAAATCTTTTATTATGTATTATGGGACAGAAAGTGTGAGTGAACAATTTTCAAAATATGAAGATTTTAGTATGAATAGAGAGCATTTGTCAGAGTTGAATAAAATTTTTGCTGAATATGATAAATTAAAACCAGGTAAACCTAGCATTGACTGGGAATTTCCTGATAAAGATGGGAAAATTTATAGCTCAAAAGATTTTGCAGGAAAATATATTTATATTGACGTGTGGGCTAGCTGGTGTGGACCATGTGTTAGAGAATCAAAATTTTATAAAGAAATTGCAACTAAGTTTAAAGGAAAAAATATTGCATTTGTATCCATTTCAGTTGATGAAAATAAAGACGAGTGGACAAATTTTATTGGTAACGAAAACAATAATATTGTAAATCTTTGGGCAGGAGGTTGGAATAACGACCTGTGCAACTTCTTTAAAATCAATTCAATACCACGCTTTATTTTAATTGATAAAAATGGGTTAATTATAAATGCAAATGCCAGCAATCCATCTGGTGATATAGAAGAAGTTTTGAATAATTTAGATTTGTAAAAATTTTATTTTACTTTTCCGGCGGTAAATAAAAGTATTCTACTTCTTCATCGTCAAGTTCTGGGCTAGGGTAAAAACTTATTGTTTTGGTTTTTAAAATAGTATTATCTTTTAAACTGTAATTATTAGGTTCAAAAACCAATCTGTACAAGTTGTATAAAAACATATAATCCATGCCTACATATTCATAATGGCGTGTCGAACTTTTATTGCCCTCATTATTGGGCCAAACTAATCTTGACGAAGCCGACCAATAAGGGTGGTAGTCATTTCGGGAGGTATCACTCGAAGGACCAGAAAATGGAGCAAAACTTAATAGTTGTTGGTAAAAAATCTTATCGTTTTCATAAAGCTGGTTGCCGGGTTTGTAAATGTTTTGGTATTTTTGATTATGTAAAGTTACTAGAATTAAAGGGCAGTGTTCATAAGTGTATTTGTTGCGTTTGTCGCTTAATAAAAATAATAAATCGTAAGATTTTGTATTCCAATTTATATCTGAAATACTAGCTAAATCTCTAAACATATAATCGTCAAAATTTTCAGGCATAGGAAATCCTGCAAGCCACAAGATTTTTAAATTTTTAAATAATATAGATTTAAACACATAAGCAGCCAAGCCTTTATGAGAATTGTCGTAGTGATAAATATCATTTCCTGTTATACTTTTTCCTGCTTCTCCAAAGCCGTATGAATTAATCCAAACTCCCATATCTTCGCCATTTCCTTCAGCAACCAAGTCGTTTGTAACAGGGTTCATTATATACCAATAACTAGAAAATAATGCACCAAATCTTGTTTGAGAAGGACGTGCTTTAAACTCATTTTTTGGCTTTAAAACAATTCTTTGTTGTGGATATTCTTGATGACATTGTCTAACTAATCTGTCTGTTAGGTCATCAACCCATTTTTTAAAAGAAATAGTGTTTCCTTGCCATATGCCTTTAGATTTTAAATAATTTGGAATAAAATCATTTCTGAATTTTACTTTTATTTTGCTAACATCTTCATCGTCAACCAATTTTTTAACTAAAGCTAAGCCTTGCAACATCCTTACAATATTATCTTGACTCATTCCTTGCTGTGGAATTACGCCTTTTTGAAAAATAGACAAATATCTGTTAGTGCCGTTTTTAATTTTATTATACTTGCCATATTCTTCGTTAAAATGTTTGTAATACTGTTTCCAAAAGCCTAAGCTAACATCGTCTCTAATTAAAAATCCATTTATATCCTCTGGATATTTTATAAGTTCAAAATCGCTTTTGTTGGGTTCTGTTTTATGATATTTTCGCAAAGTGTATTCCGAGTAAAGGTCTAGTCTTTCTAAGGCAATCATAGCATAGAACAACATAGATAAAGTTTCTTGATAATCTTGCTTATTGTTTTTTAATAATCTGTATTCTGTAGAAAGAAGCCCTAACCAATGATTAAAATTACTGTTGCCATCACTCCAACTAACCCAAGATATATTTCCAGCTTTATCTAATCGTCTATCTACTGCAGGAATGTTAACGCCAAACTGCTCAACATCAGAACTTATAATAACCCATTCGTTAAGTAATCTGTTTCTATAATTTATATATTTTGAATTAAGGGAATCTGTAATGTTTGCAAATGTGTAACTTGTAGCAAAAATCACTAAAAATAGTATGTTTATTATTTTAAATTTCATTTTAAAATTTTTTCAAAAATAATTAGTTTTTTCAATTTAACATAAACTTGTTAATACTTATAATGAAAAATACAGTTTTTATATTTTTAGAATGGGTATTTTTGAATAAAAAATAAATGCGTATTTTATTTACAATATATTGCTTTTTTATTGCAGGTTTAGCATATTCACAAATCACGCCAGAGCAATATATTTCTACGTTTAGCGATTTGGCTGTAAAAGAAATGAAGCGAGCAGGAGTACCAGCAAGTATAACTTTGGCACAAGGAATGTTGGAGTCGGGAAATGGAAATTCGTATTTGGCAACAAAAGGGAAAAATCACTTTGGAATAAAATGCCATAAGTGGACTGGAGACAAAATTTATAGAGATGATGATGCAAAAGATGAATGTTTTAGAAAATATAAAAATGTAGAGCAGTCTTTTATCGACCACTCTAACTTTTTGAAAGAAAATTCTAGATACCATTTTTTATTTGATTTAGAAATTACAGATTATAAAGCTTGGGCTAAAGGACTTAAAAAAGCAGGTTATGCAACAAATCCCAATTATGCAACATCTTTAATAAATTTAATCGAAAAGCATGAGTTATATAACTTTGATTTAGGAATTTCTAAACCAAAAGAAGATAAGCCAACAAAACGTCCAGAAAGAACAAAAGCTCCTGTGAAAGATGATTTTATTGTAAATCCATATCTCAATGCATATAATTACAATAACAACGTGCCATATATTGTTGTTGTTGATACCATAGAAATTGCAGATTTAGCACGCCAATTGGATATGATGAGGTGGCAATTGGTAAAATATAACGATTTAGATAAAAATTCAATATTATATCCAGGTGATAATATTTACATTAAACCAAAACGCAATAAAGCGGAAAAACAATACAATGTTCATATTGTTGAGCAAAATGAAACTGTAAGAGATATATCTGAAAAATATGCAGTAAAATCAAAAAAATTGTTGAAATTTAACGACTTAACAGATATTGACCAAGAATTAAAAGTAGGTAGCGAAATAAAATTAAGAAGATAATTTATAGTAGTGATAAATTATTTAAAAAACCAAATCTAAACTACAGTTTTTATAAACAAGTTTTGTTGAAAAATAGAATTTGTTAATTATGGAAAATCCAAAGATTAATTATATCTTTAAACACTTTTGTTTAAAAGTTCAATTTATTGATTATAAAGAAATTACGAAATTAAAAATATTTAATAATTATGTTGGAAGAAGAAAAAAGCTCGAGAGTAATTAGGATTAATATAGAAGATGAAATGAAATCTGCTTACATTGATTATTCAATGTCGGTTATCGTTTCTCGTGCTTTACCTGATGTTAGAGATGGCTTAAAACCAGTTCAAAGAAGAATTTTGTACGGAATGTCGGAACTTGGTTTGGCTTCAAATAAACCTTATAAAAAATCTGCTAGAATTGTGGGTGAAGTTTTAGGAAAATACCACCCTCATGGAGACTCATCTGTTTATTTAGCAATGGTTCGTATGGCTCAAGATTGGGCTTTGCGTTATACATTAGTTGATGGACAAGGAAACTTCGGCTCTGTTGACGGTGATAGCCCAGCAGCTATGCGTTATACCGAAGCAAGAATGGCTAAAATCGCTGACGAAATTTTGATGGATATAGAAAAAGAAACAGTAGATTTTAATTTAAACTTCGACGATTCTCTAGAAGAACCAAGCGTTATGCCTACACGACTACCAAACTTGTTGGTGAATGGTGCTAGCGGTATTGCTGTAGGTATGGCAACAAATATGGCTCCTCATAATCTTAGCCAAACTGTTGATTGTATCGTTGCTTATATCGACAATAACGAAATTACTAGCGGAGAATTAGGCGAAATTATGCAAGCACCTGATTTCCCTACTGGAGGTATAATTTATGGAGTTGAAGGTGTACGCGAAGCTTTCGAAACAGGAAGAGGAAGAGTAGTAATTAGAGCAAAAGCAGAAATCGAAGTCGGTGATAACGGAAGAGAAAAAATAATTGTTACCGAAATTCCTTACATGGTAAATAAATCAGAACTTATAATTAAAATAGCTGATTTAATTAACGATAAAAAAATAGACGGAATTTCAAATATCAACGACGAATCAGACCGCGAAGGAATGAGAATAGTGATTGATATTAAACGCGATGCAGTTGCCAACATTGTTCTTAATAAACTATATAAGTTAACAGCATTACAATCTTCGTTTAGCATAAATAATATCGCTCTAGTAAAAGGTCGTCCTATGATACTAAACCTTTATGATTTAGTAAAATATTTTGTTGAACATCGCCACGATGTAGTAGTGCGTAGAACAGAATTTGACCTTAAAAAAGCCGAAGAACGCGCCCATATCCTCGAAGGTTTAATTATAGCTAGCGATAATATAGATGAGGTTATTCGCATAATTCGTGCTTCACAATCGCCCGACCAAGCAAGAGATGCTTTGATGGAAAGGTTTAAATTGACTGAAATTCAAGCAAGAGCTATTGTCGAAATGCGTTTGAGACAACTTACCGGACTTGAACAAGACAAACTTAGAGCTGAATATGCAGAATTAATGGAAAAAATCGCATACTATAAGGAAGTGTTAAGCAATTTAAGCTTGAGAATGCAAATTATTAAAGAAGAAATGCTTGAAATTAAAGAAAAGTATGGCGATAAAAGAAAAACTGAAATTGTATATGCTTCAGAAGAATTAAATCCAGAAGATTTTTATGCAGACGAAGATATTGTTATTACAATTTCTGACATGGGATATATTAAACGTACTGCTTTAACTGAGTTCCGTGCACAAAATAGAGGAGGAGTAGGAGCAAAAGGTTCTACAATTCGTGAAGAAGACTTTATAGAACATGTATTTGTGGCATCAATGCATGATGTTCTATTGTTGTTTACTAAAAAAGGAAAATGTTATTGGATAAGAGCATTCGAAGTGCCAGAAGGAACAAAAACATCAAAAGGTAGAGCAATTCAAAATTTAATAAATATAGAACCTGATGATGAAATAAAAGCATTTATGAACGTGGTAGCAAAAAGAGACGATGACTACTTAGATAATTCATATATTATAATGTGTACTAAAAATGGTGTTTTCAAAAAAACCAGACTAAGAGAATATTCTAGACCACGTCAAACTGGAGTTAATGCAATAAATATTCGCGAAGGCGATAGCTTATTGACCGCTAATCTTATTGAAGATAAACCAGGCGAAGAACCAGTAAATATCATGATAGGTACTAAAAATGGAAAAGTAGTTCGCTTCCCTCACGATTTAGTTAGACCAATTGGTAGAACTGCTACAGGAGTAAAAGGTATTACTCTCGATGAAGGTTCAGAAGTAATTGGAATGATTACAGTTAGAACAGACCAAGATGTTTTGGTAGTGTCTGAAAATGGATATGGAAAACGTTCTAGCATAGATGATTATAGAGTTACTAATAGAGGCGGAAAAGGCGTTAAAACAATTAATATTACTGAAAAAACGGGAGATTTAATAGATATTTCCGCAGTTACAGATAACGACCACTTAATCATTACAAATAAATCAGGAATTACAATACGACTTGCAGTTGACACATTAAGAGTTATGGGAAGAGCAACTCAAGGGGTAAGACTAATAAATCTCAGAGACGACGACTCTATAGCTTCTGTTGCAAAAATTGAAGATGGAGCATTAGAAGAAAAAAATGCTGAAAATCATGAAGAACTAGATGAAAATAATGGAGAAAATCTAGAAAATAATGATGAAAATGCAAATAATGATAGCAAAGAGTAAATTTTTGGCAAACAAATTGTATATTTGTATTTTAAAGAATATGAATTATTAAATCGAAATATTATGAGAAAGTTAATGTTTTTAATCGCAACAATCGCTCTAAGTTTTTCGCTTTCAGCACAAAAATCAGTAGTAACAAGTGCATGGAGCTATCTAAAAGATGGATTCCTTGACGATGCAAAAAAATCTATTGATAGAGCAGAACAACATCAATCAACAAAAGATTGGTATAAAACACATTATTTCAAAGGTATGATTTATCAAGATATTGGTATTTCAGAAAACCCAAGATATAAATCTTTATGTACAAATTGCTTGGATATATCGTATGACGCATATATAAAAGCAATTCAATTAAATTTTGTTAACCCAGAATACAAAAATTTAGACTTAACTACTGAAGTTGGACTAATGAAGTTTGTTGGAGTTTTACAAAAATTTGATGAAAGAGATTATGAAAGTACTGAATCTTTAATGGATATGATTACCAATAGACTGCCTGCTTTGTCTAATGCTTTTATAAATGAGGGTGTTACTAAGTTTCAAGAAGCAGATTATGAAAATGCATACGCAAAGTTTGAAAAAGCTACAATGATAGCAACACTTTCGTTTAAAGTAGATACTCAATTATACTATTTTGCTTCGCTAGCTGCACTAAAAGCTGGTAAATTCGAAGAAGCTATAGGATATAACGAAATGCTTATTCAATTAGGATTTGGAGCTAACGATGATGAAAAAGTAGCAATTTACCAAAGTCAAGCTGTTGCTTATAGAGAAACAGGCGATACTGCAAAAATGCTTAAAGTTTTAGAAAAAGGTATAGATGCTTTTCCACAAGCTAACTTTCCATTAGTAATAGAAACTTTTAACTATTATGTTAATATTGGAAAAAGTGATAAAGCATTTGAATATATAAATTTGGCTATAGAAAAAAATCCAAGCGATGCTCAATTTTATGTTATCAGAGGAACTCTATTAGAAGAAATGAAACGTAAAGACGAAGCTAAACTTGACTATGTTAAAGCTGTAGAATTACAATCAGATAATTTTGATGCTAATTATTCACTAGGAGCATTTTACTATAACTCTGGTGTTGATACTTTAGATTGGGCAGATAAAAATATTCCAATAAATAAGTTCTCTGAATTAGGTAAATATCAAGAAATTTCAAATCAACTATTTGAAGAAGCTTTGCCATACCTAGAAAAAGCTTATGCTATACAAGAAAAAAATGTTGCTGTATTAAGTACATTGAAAACTATTTACTATAGACTTGGAAAACAAGATAAATATACCGAAGTTGATGAAAAATTAAAATCGCTAGTAGAATAGATTTAAAATAATATTATAAAAAAAGGCTGGTTTTCAGCCTTTTTTTATTGATTTTGTATTGTAATTAAATTTTTTTAAAATGAAAAAAGCAAGTTTATTTTTAGGATTAATCTTTCTTGGATTTTTCGCAAACTCCCAAAACTCTATATATTTAGATTTTGAGATTTTACAAAATGGTACGCAACTAGTTCTAGATAGCGTTTTAGTTGAAAATTTAGATAATGGCTCCGATACTACTATTTATAATTTTCAGTCAGGGCTAAGTTTTGAAATGCCTATAGGAGTGTTTCCTGTTTTTGCCGAAAATAATGAGTTGATGATAAAACAAAATTATCCAAATCCTTTTGCTAACGAAACAATAATTGAAATAAATTCTCCAAACGAAAATGTTGATGTTGCTGTTTACGATATAAGTGGTAAACTTGTTTTATCAGAAAGGTTAAATGTTGGAAAAGGTAAACAAATATTTTACTTAAATCCAGGAGCTGCTGGTAAATTTATTGTTGCATTTAAAAGCGAAAAACAAGAAAAAGCAATTGCTGTTACAAGTAGTGCAACAGAACAAACTAAAGCTTCAATTCGTTGGCAGGGAAGTACGCTAAATTTTATGAAGAAAAAGGAGCAAAATGCTTTTTTCATATATAACGAAGGTGATGTATTAAAATTTACAGGTTTCGTTACTGCTTGCGAACAAGCTGAATCAATATCAATTGTTGACAGCCCAACGGTTTCTCAGACTTACACATTTGATTTTACTTATTTGCAAAATATTCAACCAAATGCACCTATAATTGAAAATGTTACAATTGCTGAAACTTCAATTTTGTGGGAATTTAACTCAGATGAAAGTACAATTGGTTATAAATATAATTCTGAACCTAACTATAACACCGCAATAGATATAGGTGAAGCAACAAGTTTGAGTAAAGAAGAATTATTACCAGGCACTTATTATGATTTTTGGTTATGGGCTTACAATGATTGTGGTGCCTCGATGCCAACAAAATTGTCAAATGCTACCAAGGCTTTGTTATTCTCTGCTGATGAAAATTCTTTAATTTTAAGTGGAGCGACAACAGAAAAAATGAATATATTAAGCATTTGTGATGCAAATGATACTTTAATCCTACGCAATATTTCAACTAATGTTGATCTTGCAGATGAAAACTTAGTACACTTAATAGAGAGAATGCGTATAACTGTCTTAAATAAAGGTGTTGGTATAGCAGCTCCTCAAGTTGGTTTAAATAGAAATATCGTATGGATACAACGTTATGATAAAGGTAGTGCTTTTAATAAACCTTGGGAATGTTATATAAATCCAAGAATTACAGCTTATTCTACAGAATATTTTTTAAGAAATGATGGCTGTTTGTCAGTCGGCGAAGAATGTGTTAATGAATATGGAATCGCAGGAAACTCATGGCGTGCAAATTGGGTTGATGTTGAATATTATTTACCAGACGGAACCTTTGTGCAAGAAACAATTACTCATGTATATACCGCACATATTTTTCAACACGAATTAGACCATTTGAATGGAATAATGTATTTTGATAGACAAACAGAGCCTGGTACAAAATAGCTAAACGCTGTATAATAAAAACTTAACTGCTAATTTGAATTTATAAAGTTTGAATTTGGCTTATCAGTTTAGGAGAAAACAACACAAAACCCACACAACACAACAGATAGAGAATGAAAAATAAATTGTTGATAAGTTTTTATGTTTTGAAAATTCAGTGTGGTATATTACTTATTCTATTCTTATTAAATGGTTAAAAGTTGTGTTTCTACCGAGTTCATATATTTGTGAAGAAATCATAGGTTTTGATTTGCCCTCAGGTTCAATAAAATAATCTGATTGTATTATGATTAAAGTCTTATTTTTATAATTTCTAAATAATAGTTTTTTTAACTTTATATCTTCTTTTTTATTTTTATCCACCAAAAAATAAATTTTATTACATCTTGTTAAATAAAACTCTCTATTGGGCATTGCTTGACCAATGTTATTGTGAATAATTTGATTTATTTTATACGCTTTTTTGCCCATAAAAAATTCAACAGCTATTATATCAAAAACAAGCATTTCAAAATTAGATATATCATTTCTTTCAAACTTATAAGCATAGTTGTCAATTACAACACTATCTATTGTGTTTTTAATTTTGGGTTCTGAATCAATATAGCATAAATAAAAAGTTGCTTCAGAATTTTCACTGTTTTTGTAAAAACTTTTATTAGTTGGATTCCGTACTATTTTTATATTTGAGTTACAAGCAAATAAGCCAAGTACAATAAATATATAAAAAAACTTTTTCACTATGTTTTATTTTGGACGTTGCATAATTAAACCTTGAATAGCAGATTGTCCATTAGCTTTGAAATATGGCTTATTACCACCACTAATAGATTTAAGTACATTTCCAATAGGTACATTTTCCAATGAGTTATATACTTTTGATAATGAAGAACTTTTTTTCATAAAATCAACGACTCCTTCAATACCACCTTTATTAAAAGAATTAAGCAATTTTTTTTCTAATCCATATTTTGTAGTTTGTGTATTTTGTGCCGCAAAAACTTTTGCTGTTGCTTCATCATGTATATCTAAAGCAAAAGTGCTACCATCACCTGCTAAATAGCCATAATCGCCTTTACTAAACTGTACAGCGTGAAAAGTTTCTTCTAATAATGGAGATTGGGTACTTAAACCTGTTGTTGATACGTCATCTGTATAGTTTATACCTATCATGTATTGTCCTTTGTCATTTGTGCCGTTGTAAGTTACGTTACCAACAATAGTTTCTCCGTTGTCTCTCCATTTTTCACTTTTGTAATTAAACGAATAAACAGCATTTTTATCATTTTTAAGACTGTTGTATTGTTCAGCAAAAGCGGGACTGTATTGTTTACTATTAGGATTGACATAATTTGCAACATTTTTTTCTGTTGTAGGGTCTATATCCAATCCACTAGGGTCTCTAAATATTAGCGGGTTATTACCTGCATAATTATAAGGAGTTAGCATAGGGTATTTATCACATAGCGGATCCACACTCAAAAACACTCCCGCCTCTGCCCAATAGTAACGATTATCGGTTTTTGTATATCCTGTTTCGCTGTCAAGTTCTTTGCCTAAAAACTTAAACTCCGCATCAAAATTTGAGCCGGAGGCTTTTTGGTTGGCGAAAACCTCCCCAAAAGGCAAGTAGCTAAGGTGTTGCAAAGCATTTCCG
>DHVB01000070.1:0-5273 GCA_002412425.1 Bacteroidales bacterium UBA5219
CTCTTCGTTGTAATATAATTTTTTTATTATGTCTTTTGTAAATCCTGTATCAAATGAATCTAGGTTAAAAATAATATTATAATATACATTAAGAAATACCTAATTTATACCTGTTTTATTTTTGCTACTCACTATTAAATCAAAGAACTTTTTTAAACCAAAAAACTATAAATATTTTTTTATCGTTTTGGGACTGCAAAAATAAAGTCTTTTTTATTACCACCAAAACTTTTTTTGATTTTTTTTTAAAATTTTATCATTTTACTTACAAAAGCCTGTACAACAAGCTTTTAGAAACCAACAACTTCTTCAAAAAAAATAATTTTCAATAATTTTATTAGTTTTAAATGAATATTAAATAAAATTAAAGTATATTCGCAGTTTCAAAAAAAGAAACTTGTGAAAGAAAATATTGTAATAATACCAACTTATAACGAAAAAGAAAACGTAGAAAATATTATTCGTTATGTTTTTAATTTGCCTGAGCATTTTAATATTTTAATAGTTGATGACGGTTCGCCTGATGGTACTGGTAAAATTGTAAAAACTTTAATACAAGAGTTCCCTGATAGGCTTTTTATTATAGAACGTAGTGGGAAACTAGGACTTGGCACAGCATATATAACAGGTTTTAAGTGGTGTCTCAAAAATGGCTATACCTATATATATGAAATGGACGCTGACTTTTCACACAATCCTGACGATTTAATTAGATTGCACAAGGCATGTTTAGATGGTGCTGACATATCGGTTGGTTCGCGTTATAAAGTAGGTGTAAATGTTGTCAATTGGCCCCTAAAACGAGTTTTACTTTCGTATTTTGCATCAAAATACGTAAGATTAATTACAAGAATGAAACTTACAGACACTACTGCTGGTTTTGTTTGTTACCACCGAAAAGTTTTAGAAACAATAAACTTAGACAGTATTAAGATGATAGGTTATGCTTTCCAAATAGAAATGAAATTTAAAGCTTGGCTACATAATTTTAAAATAGCTGAAGTAAATATTGTTTTTACAGATAGACAAAAAGGACAATCTAAAATGAGTGGAAGCATTGTAGGAGAAGCTATTTTTGGAGTTATAAAAATGAAACTGCAAAGTATTTTTAATAAAAAGAAATATTTAGCTTAAAAAAAATGAAAAAAAATTTTGAATTATTAAATTATTATTACTATCTTTGAAAAATTAAATTAAAATTAATTATTAACTAAAATTTTATAAATTATGAAAAAATTTACATTTATTATTGCTACAATGTTGATTACAAGCTTAACATTTGCACAATTGCTTGACACACCTATCTCTGTTAAAGCAATACCTAGTGGAGAAAAAACTGATTGGTACACTTATTGGGAAGATGATGGAAGTGGTTATATTGGCATTAATTTATGGACTGCTGGAGAAAAATTAGCAATGAGATATACTCCTGCACAATTGGCTGATATGTTAGATGCAAATCCTCAATTAACTAAAGTTTCAGTTGGCGCTTGGGAATATACTCACGAAGGAGTAAATTATAACAATTATAACTTTACATTAGAAATTTATGAAGGAGGGTCTTACGATGATGTAACAGGAGAATACACTCCAGGAACAATGATCCATACTCAAGCCATTACAGCTGAACAATCTTGGACTGAACATACTTTAAGCACACCTGTTGATGTTGACATTACACAAGATTTAATGATTGCTATTGTTATGACAGGCAATTCATGTTTTATCCAAAGTCACAGTGCTGTGCCTACGGCATCAACTTTTGGAAATTTATACTATTACTATGATCCAGAAGAAAGTGCATGGTTTGATTTAGAATTTTACACTGACGAAACCATGACTGAAACTGAAGTTTTAGCTTGGGCAATTAAAGCATACATCGAAGATGAAGCTGTATATGTTGAGAATTCAGATATGTATGGAATGTTTTTAGGAAGTGCAGAAGCTCCATACACACCTATTTCAGAACTGGCAATAGGCGAAACTGAAGACCTTGTGATTTTTCCTACTATTGGCAACAATGGTCCAGATGCTACAAGTAATACAGTGACTGTTTTAATTGAAGCAGGAGAAAATGAAATAATGAATGAAAGTTTAGATCTTTCAGGAGAATATGCTCTTGCTAATGGTTATTTTTCATTTATTGTTGAAGGAAATTCTATTACAATAACAGCGGCTGAATTAACTACAATGGGATTAACAGACGAGTTTGATGTTTGTATTACAGTTACATACAACGGAGTTGATAACGTTCCTGCCAACAACACAGCATGTCTTGCAGTTACAAGAGGAGACCCTGTTAATGTTGAGAATAATATTGCTGCTGCAATCTCCGTATTCCCTAACCCTGCAAACAGCATAATTACTGTTGCTAACGCAGAAAATGAGGATATAGTTGTTCTTAACATGCTTGGCGAAGTTGTTGCAAACGTTAATAATGCTTCTTCAAATCAAAATATTGATATTAGCAAATTAGCTAACGGAACTTATTTTGTAAAAGTTGATGGTGAAGTTTTCAAAATAAATGTTGTTAAATAAATTTATATAAAATTATATTAAAAAAGGTCGGAAAATTTCCGACCTTTTTTTTAGGTTTAACTTTCATTTTATTGCAAGATAAATCGTAGTTAAATTTTCAATTAATTTTAGCTATTCTCTTTTGCATTACTTTTGGTTATGATTCTTTATTTTTTTAACACATCAATATTATAAAAAAAAACAATAATTTTTTTGAACTATTAAACTATTATTACTATCTTTGTAAATAAAATAAAATTTAAAAATTAATATTAACTAAAAATTTAAAAATTATGAAAAAATTTTACGTTTTAATGTCCTTGCTTTTAGTAGCAAGTATGGGTTTTAGCCAATATTATGCGACTAAAACCAACAATGCAAAACCATTTGTATCAAAAACAGACAAAGTAGCACAAGTTGAAAATTATATGCCAAAAGCTGCTCAAGCTGTAATTTTCGAAGATGGTTTTGAAACTGGAGATTTAGCAGGTTGGACTTTAGTAGACGCAGATGGCGACGGTTATAATTGGTCTGCAATTACAGGAGAGGGTTCTACAACACCTCATAGCGGTGTCTATAATGTCACTTCAGCTTCTTGGAATGGAACTGATTTACACCCCGAAAACTGGCTGATTTCACCTGCAATTGACTTAACTACTGTTACAGGTACTATAATGTTAGAATATTGGGTTAGAGCTCAGGACCAAGCTTGGCCAGATGAGCACTACAAACTAGTAGTTTCAACTACTAATACTGATATTGCTAGTTTCACCACTATTTTAAAAGAAGAAACTATAACAGCAGGAACAGGAGTAGAAAATAATTATTTAAACAGAATAATTAATCTTTCATCTTATGCTGGACAAACTATTTATTTAGCCTGGGTACACTATAATTGCACTGGTATGTTTAGAATAAATCTTGATGATATTTCAATTTACACTAGCAATACCGCTGATGCTGCTATTACAGGTATTACAGAACCAAATCACGAAGGTGGTTGTACTCTTTCTGCAACACAAAATATCACAATAACAATTCAAAATTACGGTTCTGTTGATATTTCAAACTTTGATGTAAGCTATATCATTAATGGTGGTACTCCTGTTACAGAAACTGTAACTGCTACTATTGCTCCTACCGAAGCTCTTAATTACACGTTTACACAAAAAGCTGATCTTGCTGCTATAAACGAATATACAATAGTTGCTAGCGTTAATTTAACTGATGACGCAAATGCTGCAAACGACTCTTATACTCTAAAAATTGTAAGTGGAGATGCAAAGATAACTATTCATGCTTTAACAGACAATGGTGGTGGTCAAAGTTGGCAAGTGATTAACAATCTAACAAATGAGGTTGTGGCAGAAAGAACAGCTGCATGGCCATGGTA
Organism: Bacteroidales bacterium UBA5219; assembly: GCA_002412425.1. Lineage (GTDB taxonomy): Bacteria > Bacteroidota > Bacteroidia > Bacteroidales > ML635J-15 > Bact-19. The sequence goes on from DHVB01000070.1 coordinate 3,911, forward strand.
TGTTGAAATAACAGAAGATATTTGTGTTATTGAAGCTAATTGTTACACAGTTATTGTTTCTGATGGAGGACAAGTTGCTGGAATGGAGGATCCTGCATATTTAGAAATACTTTATAATGATGTGCAAGTTGCAGGAAGCACTACTCCAGGCTCTTGGTCAACTGCTCAACTTGTTGCTGAAAATTTAGGTAGTGGTTGTGCTGCTAATGATGCACAATTAGAATCAATTGAAACTATTTATCCTGCATGTGAGTTAGGTGTGGTTGATATTATTGTAAATGTTAAAAACGCTGGAACTGCTGATTTTTCTGCATTTGATGTTTCATATACAGTTAATGGCGGAACACCTGTTACTGAATCTGTAACAGAAACAGTTGCTGTAGGTGCTACATATCAACATACTTTTACAACTCAAGCAGACTTATCAGAAGTTGGTGATTACACAATTGTTGCAACAGTTACTTTAACTGGTGATGAAATTGAAGCTAATAACTCAGAAACAATACAAACTCAAAATGTAGCTCCAGCTAGCACACCTTACAGCTCTGGATTTGATTCTAATGAAGAACTTTTAGGATGGGCAATTGAAAACACAAATGGTGATGATAGCTATTTCACTATAGTAGATAACTATGGAGTAAATAATTCTCAAGCTCTTGTTTATCCATACAGCACAACTGTTGATGCTGATGACTGGGCAATCTCTAGATGTATAGATTTAGTTGGCGGAACAGAATATACTGTTAAAATTGATTATTCTGTTGAAGAATTTTATGGTTCTCCTATGCCAGAAAAGCTTGCTATTTATTATGGTGATGCACAAAATTCTGCTGCTATGACAAATCTTATTAATGATTTAGGAGAATTAACAAATGTTGAATATCAAACTGGTGCATTTAACTTTACTCCTGAAGCTTCTGGAACATACTATATAGGATTCCATTGCTACAGTGATATGGATAACTATCTTCTAAAGTTAGATAATTTTAACATCGATATTGCAACAAATAGCAACATTGTTGAGGCTTCAAACATTTCAGTTTATCCAAACCCAGCTAACGATTTTGTAACTGTTGCTAATGCAGAAAATGCTAATATAGTTATTGTAAATATGCTTGGTGAAGTTGTTGCAAATGTTAACAATGCTTCTTCAAATCAAAATATTGATATTAGCAAATTAGCTAACGGAACTTATTTTGTAAAAGTTGATGGTGAAGTTTTCAAAATCAATGTTGTGAAATAAGAATATAAATAAAAAATTAATTTAATGAAAAAGTCGGGGCTATATAAGTTCCGACTTTTTTTATTACGGTGTTTTATAAGTGCCAAACTGCGACACTCAGTTAAAAGTTAAAAGCGATGC
>DHVB01000070.1:5442-42002 GCA_002412425.1 Bacteroidales bacterium UBA5219
AGTTAAAAGCGATGCACTGAACGTAGTTGAAGTGTTGAACCGAGCTTGCGAGCTCACCGAAGGTAAAGCGATGCACTGAACGCAGTTGAAGTGTTGAAAGAGGCTGACGCGTCTATTGCTTCGCAGAGTTCGCTTCGCTCACTCTGCTCGCTCGGATTTGTAATCCGAGTGTTGGTTATGTTACACTCGGATTACAAATCCGAGCGAGCGAAGTTGAAAGGGAAAATCCGAATGATCTTGATTTAGCGTAGAAGTCCAAGTGAGTGATTTTTTAGATTTTTACTTTATTAGCTTATAGTTTTTATACTGACCAATATCGCAACCTAATTTTGAAAAAAACAATTTTAGTTTATCTTTAAATTTCATTTTATTACAAGATAAATCGTAGTCAAATTTCCAATTTATTTTTTCAATTCTATCCTGCATAACTTTTGGGTGAGTGCCTGTAAATTTTTTAAGCACATCTATATTTGAATAATCAAATTCGTCGGCTTTTATAACATTTTTATCAACCCATTGATCGTCATGCCATAGTTTATTAAAATCTTCTTGTTTTTTTTGCATTGTTCTAGGGTCTTTTACCCAACCATAATGATAAATATAAGCGTCAATGCTCACAACATTTAATTTTTTATTTTCTTCTTTTCTAAAACCTTGAGCATCACGATAAGAATAAATATTTTTATAATTTCTAACAACCCTAATTTCGTTTCTATACCACTTAAAAGATTCGCCTATGTAGTCGTAAGAACCATAAAAATGTAAATATTTGAATAATAGCCCGTCTATTCTCTCATCGTAGAGATGCTCTTCCATTGCTTCTTTTATTGTTGGCAAATATTTTTCGTGAACTACTTCATCGCCTTGAATATAAAAACACCAATCATAATCTATTGTAATATGCTGAAAAGCTTTGTCTGTTTCTACTGCTAAAACACGTCCGCCTTCACGCAAACTATCGTCCCAAACTGTTTCGATAATTTCTATTTTTTGAGGCGAAATATTTTTTATCAAATTTAAAGTATCATCTTCTGACTTCCCTACTGCCACAACAAACTTATCGCAAATAGGTAAAATCGAAGTAATAGCTTCAACTACAGGATAATCGTATTTTATTGCATTTCTTATAAATGTAAATCCACAAACTTTCATAAATGTAAATTTAAAAATTCGTTTAATTTATTTTTATCATTTTCAAAACTTTGTTTAGTTTGAAAATCAATTTGCGATAGACATATATTTTTCAAGTCTTCTTGCTGTAAACTTATAAAATTATATTTGTTATTCAATCTTTTTGCTAAATATTCTTGCTCTGGCTGTCCTGGTGTGGGAATAATTTTTACATTTTTATTAAATACCAACATATCCATAATGGAGCTATAGCCACTTCGACAAATAATAATTTTTGCATTGCTTATATAATGAAAAAACTCACTGTCGCTACAATGATTTAAAAAGTCAATATTATCTTTATTTTCAACACATTTTGAATCTTTAGGTAATCCCCGAATAATTAACGACTTACGATTTTCCTCTAGTAATTTTTCAATAATAATTTTTTCAAAAATACTTCTTTGAGTTTCTGGTCCCGAAATTATTGCAACAATTTCATAAGTTTTTAAATCTTGTTGAGCAGTAAAATTTTCCACATTTTGAAATCGAGAAAGAATTCCTATATAATTCAAATTCAAATTATTTACATTTTCAGACATTCTTCCTGTAAGTTCTGATTTTGAATTATCTGGAACCCAACATACATCATATTTTTTTATTACTTTTTTATGCAATCTTGTTAAAATTTTACTTATCAAATTATTTCTTTCCCTTGTAAAAACATTTATTTGATGAGAAATATAAATTGATTTTACTTTTTTTGAAAAAACTCCTGGTCTATTATCAGAAATTATAGTATCTATATTGTAAGTTTTTATAATTTTTGAAACTTTATACCTTTCAATAAAAACATTACAAGCTAAGAGTACTGCACTTAAAACATAATGAAAATTTATAGTAGTTTTTTTTCCATATCTCATTTTTGGTGCAGATAAATAAATATTTTTACAATCAGGAAACCTTTCGCACAACAATTTAAAAGCTTCTCCATTTCCTAGAATAAAAACATTTTTATTATTTTTCAAACACCATTCTATAATAGGAATTAGCCTGGTTGCGTGTCCAAGTCCCCAATTCAAAGGGCTTACTAAAATATTTTGGCTTTTTCTCATCAATAACTTACTAAAGTTTCATATCCTAATGTCTCTATTTGTTTTGCAATTTTATCTAAACATTCTGGCTCACATTTTTCGAGTCCTTGCATTGGTGTTGCTCTCGAAATGGTATAAACCATTACCAAGCTAGGTTCTATTTTTTTCAGAATGTCAAAATATTTTTTCAAAGATTCTTGTGTTGTGTTATCAAAATTTCGTCCTGGCGTATTAGCTTTAACAAACATTGTTTGAATTATTGGATTTTTAAAATTTTTAATAATTGCATCTGCGATATCCTTTATTTTCACATTTTGATGTGGACGATTTAAAAACTCATAATCTTTCTGAATCATAGTGTCAATCTTTAAAATTGGCATTTCAATCTTTTTTAAAGCTGAGGAAATTTCTGGTTTGTGCAAGTTTGTAGCATTTGTAAGAACAACAATTTTTATCTGTGGAAAATATTTATCACGCAATTCTATAGTGTCATTAATGATTTGTACAAACTCTGGATGTAATGTAGGTTCGCCATTTCCAGCAAAAGTAATTACATCTGGTGGATTATTTTCTTTTTTTGCCTTAGAAAGAAAATTATCTAAAGCGTGTTTTACATCAACAGCTTTTGGTAATGCTCTTTTTTCTGTATAATCTGACCAGCCACACTCACAATATATGCAATTATAATTGCAAACTTTAGAATCGTTAGGTAGCAAATTCACTCCGAGCGAAACTCCTAAACGTCTTGATTTTACAGGACCAAAAATAATTTTATCAAATAAAAAAGTTGCCATATTTTATATCAATCTTTTAATATTAGTATTTTTGTTTAGCTTCAAATTTTTTAAATCTAAATCTTGAATTAAAATCACACCAGGTTTTGAATTAATTGTGAAATTTCCAAAATCAGGTTTATCAAAAGCCTTAGACGTATTACTTGTAGCCATTTTAAGCAAATCTATCAAACTCAAATTTGAATATTTTTCTTGCATAATTTTCAATTCTTTCAAAATATCCAAACTATCATTTGAAGCAAGAGAATCTGTACCTATAATTATTTTATCTTTTTGAGAATAAACCATATTATCTTCTGGAAGTTCATTATGCAAAAGTAAATTTGAAGCAGGACATAAACAAAAGTAAATGTTCTTATATTCTTTCAAATACTCTAATTCAGTTTTAACATTATGAACTAAAATCACAGATTTTGCTTTTTCAAACTTTTTAAGTTTATTATAAATTTTGCATAAACTACTATCACTCAACAAATTATCATGAAATTTTTCTAAAAAATTAAACAATTTGCCTTTTTTATTTTCAAAATATTCTTTTTCTTCAGAAGATTCCATAAAATGAATACTTACAAGAGCATTTTTAGAAAATTCTGAGAGTTTTTCTAATAATTTTTCAGAAACTGAATAAAAAGAATGAGGAGTGAAATAAACTTCTAAACCACTTTCATCAAACTTTGTGAAAATTTCAAAAATTTTATTGAACCTTATTTCTGCAATATCATCTTTTAAGCCACTTTGTTCGGCAAAATTTATATATTTAATTTGTGATTTGAGTTTCACATCGAGGCTTAAATCAGTATTTACAATATCTGCACAAAGATTAACTCCTTTTAAAAACATAATATCGTCAGCAAGTTTTATTTTTTTTAAATCATGAGATTTTGTTTTATTCTCAACCATTTTTTCAATAAAAGAAGCTAATCCTATGTTTTTGTTTTCTGCAGAATTATTATCTGAAAGTTCGAGATGGCAATGCGAATTAATAAATCCAGGACTTATTATACCATTATAAAAACTCATAAAAGGTCTTTCTGTCAAAGCCTGATTTTCATCGCTAATAAATTGTATTGTATTATTTTCATCAACACTTACAAATGCGTTTTTTATCAAGTTTTGTCCATCAAAAATATAATTAGCAGCAAAATGACGCATTGTCTTAATGAATATTTCCTTTTTCTAGATTAAATTTATTTACTGTTCTTTCACAAATGGAGTGCAGAGTATCCATATTATTATGAACATAATACAAAATTGTATTTTCAAATTCTTGTCTTGTGTAGCCATATTTATCAAAAACACTTTGGTAAACCAAAGAGTCAACAAAAGCATTGTTTTTAGTTTTCATAATTTGCGAAGTAACAATAGCATCTGCTAAATGCACATCGTATAAAATTAATTCAAAAGTATCTTTAGGGACTTTGTTTTCGCCTTGTTGAAATCTTTTGTCTGTTTTTTTATAAGCACAAGACCAAAGCATTAAAGCACAGACACTTATATATACAAATCGTTTTATATTCATCTAACTTTTTCTCTAATTTTTTTATAAAGTTCTGATGCAAACACAAATTCATTTAATTCTTTGCAATCAGAATAAAAAATATCTTGTCTATTTCCTTGCCAAATATTTCTACCTTCGAAAATAAAATTGATATTATCTCCTATTTCCATCACAGAGTTCATATCGTGAGTATTTATAATAGTTGTAATACCGTATTCTGTTGTTATTTCTTTTATTAATTGGTCTATCAAAATAGCAGTTTGAGGGTCTAATCCGCTATTTGGTTCATCACAAAATAAATATTTTGGATTTAAAGCTATAGCTCTAGCAATTGCAACACGTTTTTGCATTCCTCCGCTCAACTCTGCAGGATACAACTTATTAGCATCTTTAATATTTACTCTATCCAAACAAAAGTTAACTCTTTTTAGTTTTTCGGCTTTTGTCATTTTAGAAAACAAATCCAATGGGAACATTACATTTTCTTCAACATTTGAAGATGTAAATAAAGCTCCGCCTTGAAAAACCATTCCAATTTCTTTTCTAATTTCTCTCTTAAAACTCAATTTAGTGTGAATAAATTCTCTATTATCAAAAAATATTTCACCATTTTCTGGAGTGTGTAATCCAATTATAGATTTAAGCAACACTGTTTTCCCTGATCCACTTTTACCAATAATCATATTTATTTTAGATGCTTCGAAAATGGCACTCACATTTTTCAACACATGGTGGTCTCCAAAATATTTATCAATATTTCTTACTTCAATCATGTTAATAGAAGTCTAGTTAGTATTAAATTAAAAACTAAAACAAAAATGATACTGTAAACCACTGCTTTTGTACTTGATTTTCCGACTTCTAATGCACCTCCGTAAGTATGATATCCAAAAAATGCAGAAATTGAAGTTATAATAAAAGAAAAGACAGCCATTTTTATAAGTGAATAAGTAACATAAAATGGCACAAATGCAAAATGCAATCCATGTATATAATCATAAACTGTTACGACATCGGTAGTTAAAGCGATTAAAAAACCTCCTACTATTCCTAAAATTGTACTCAACAAACTAAGTAATGGGAAAGTTAGTAGTGCGGCAATAATTTTTGGTAAAATTAAATAATTAGCAGAATTTACCCCCATAATTTCCAAAGCGTCTATCTGCTCAGTTATTCTCATTGTTCCTACTTCTGAAGCTATATTTGAGCCAACTTTCCCAGCCAAAATTAGACAAACCACAGTACTCGAAAATTCTAAAATAAAAGTATCTCTAGCAGTTAGCCCTATTAAATATCGCGGAATTATAGGTGAAACAAAATTAATAGCAACTTGCAAAGTTAGAACTGCACCCATAAATACCGACACTATACTAACTATACCTATTGAATCTATTCCAATTTGTTCAATTTCTTCTACTATGCGTTTAAAAAATATTTTAAAATTAACTGGTCTTTTAAAAACGCTAAGAATAAAGACTACATATTTTCCTAAAGCAGTTAACACAATAAGTTTTAATAAATATTTTACAAATTTAATTAAGTATCTTGGATTTTTAAAATAATAATCGTATTTTGTGAATTATTTTAATTTAAAATTTCAGATATATGAATTCAAATTCTAATTATTGTGTGATTATGGCTGGTGGTGTTGGAAGTAGGTTTTGGCCCATTAGCAGAAGTACAATGCCTAAACAATTTTTGGACATTACAGGCTCAGGTAGAACCTTAATTCAACAAACTTTTGACAGATTTTCACAAATTATACCAACTGAAAATATTTACATTGTTACTAATGATGAATATACCGAAATAGTTCACGAACAACTTCCTATTGTTCCTAAAGAAAATATTTTGGGTGAACCAATGCGCAGGAATACAGCTCCTTGCATTATGTATGCTAATTTTAAAATAGCTTTAAAAGACCAACTTGCAAACATTGTTGTCAGTCCTGCCGACCATCTAATCATTAACGAAGAAGAATTTTTACAAAATATTAAAGATGGGTTAAATTATGCATCGGTTCAAAATACTATGCTAACTTTAGGTATTACTCCCGACCGTCCAGCAACTGGATATGGTTATATTCAGCTAGATGGAAATAGCGATGAAAAAATTGTAAAAGCAAAAACTTTTACCGAAAAACCTCATTTGGAATTAGCTAAATTTTTTGTTAAAAGTGGTGATTTCTTATGGAACTCCGGAATTTTTATTTGGAAAACATCGGTTATTGATAAAGCACTAAAAGAATTTTTACCAGAACAATATAATCTATTCTACGAAGGCATTTCGAGTTTTGACACGCCAGACGAGAAAAAAGTTATAAACAGAATTTATTCAGCAGCTAAAAGTATTTCAATTGACTTTGGAGTAATGGAAAAAGCAAAAAATGTTTATATTATGAAAACAAACTTTGGCTGGTCTGACTTAGGAACTTGGGATTCACTATATAAACTACATGAAAAAGATGATAATGAAAATGCTATTATTGGCGATCAAGTCTTTGTAAATCAAAGTTTTTCAAATTATATTAATATAGATAATAAGAGAGTAGCTATTTTAAACGATTTGGAAGATTATATTGTTGTTGATACAGACCAAGCTTTGCTAATTTGCAAACGAGAAAATGAGCAACAAATAGGCGAATTATTAAATGAAGCAAAACTTAGATTTGGCGAAGATATAAAATAACAACTAAGACAAAGGGAAACTTAGTGTAAAGCTACTTCCCTTGCCTTCTTCACTTTCTACAGAGATTTTTCCTTTTTGTTTTTCTATTAATTCTTTACTTATTACTATTCCTAAGCCAGAGCCTCTCTCCCTTTCTGTTCCATATTCTGCAGCAACAACAGCTTTGCTAAAAATTTCTTGTTGTTTTTGTTTAGACATTCCTATTCCTTTGTCAACAATCTCAATATTTACAAAATCATTAAATTGTCGTACATAAACTCTAATTACGGAATTACGATACGAAAACTTTATAGCGTTAATAAGTATATTTCTAACTGCAATTTGTGTCATAACATTATCCAATTCAACATAAATTGGACTTCCGTAATCTGTTATTATTTCAATATCTTTTTCACGAGCTTGTATTGAGCAAAAATTAACAACCTGTTCTACTAAATCGTTAATATTTAATTTCTCTGCTTTCACTTTAAAACTATCAGTTTGGGCTATAGACCAATCTAATAAGGTTTGAGTTAATTCAAAAATTTGCTTAGCTGAGGTATTTATCAATTGACTAGTTTGTTCTAATTTTTCATAATCTCTATTTTGAAGAAATTTTAATTGCATTTCACTAGAACTCAACAAACTGCTAAATGGATTTCGAATATCATGCGAAATTATTTTAAACAATTTATCCTTAGTTGCATTTGCTTCTGAAAGAGAGTTGTAATAAAGCATCATACTGTGTTTAAAATGCGATGACAATACAAAAATAATTAAAAAACAAATTAGCAATATTAGGTGTTTGGGAGCTAAAACTATTTTTCCAAATTCTAAAAAATCGAAATAAAAAGTTATAGCAAAAAAAGTTATAGGGAATAAAAGAAAAAGTAGATTTTTTTTCCATTTATCAAACAAATATACAGGTATAATTGAGCCACCTAATAATAAGAACTCAGATTGCCTATCGATATCAAATTTAAAAAACGCTACTACTATTACTCCAATTATAAATGCAAAAACTACAAGCACTTTATTAAGGTCATAGCATTTTTTGTATTGCAGTATATAATAAGGAACAGAAATTAAAAAAATAGTAACTATATCAAATATTGCTAATGTTTTATTACCTATTATTAAATTAAAAATTGCAAAAACTAACAGGAAAAATGTTGTAAGCAACACGACAACATTTGAAAGCCAATATTTTCTAATCTCAAGATTTGGCAAATTTTTATCTATTCCAAAATAAGACAGTTTATAGAAAAATTGTCTTAATCCTCGTTGTTTGAGAAAATCTGCCATTTCGTCTAAATAAAACTTATGTTTCTTGAGATGCAAAATTATGAAAAAAAATCGAAATGCAAAATTTTACCATGTAATTTCTCTCATAAAATTTTCCAATTCAGTAATATGTACTTCATGATAAGCTTCAGGCATAAGCTGTCCAAGTTTTTGGGGCCATTCTATAAATATAAGTGCTTCTGAATCAACATATTCTTCAAAGCCAATATCATAAATTTCTTCAATTTTTTCTATTCTATAAAAATCAAAATGATATATAAATTTATATTTTTCGCCATAATACTGATTAACAATTGCAAAAGTTGGACTAGTAACTTCTGTTTTAACACCTAGTTCTTTACAAATTTCTTTAATAAAAGTTGTTTTTCCAACTCCCATAGAACCATAAAATAAAAAAACTCTTTTATTACCAATTTGCTCACAAAATTTTTTCGCAGCTAAATTTAATTCTTCTAAGTTTTTTACTATCATCTTCATTATCTGGGCTTTAGACTAACTATTGGAATTATCATTTCTTGTAAAGATATTCCTCCATGTTGAAAAGTATCCTTATAATATTTTACAAAATGATTGAAATTATTTACATAAACAAAATAATCGCTTCCTGTTGCAAACACATAAGTAGAGCTAATATTTGTTTTTGGCAGATAAGCATCAGCAGGATTTAAAATTTCAAAAACTTCTTTTGGATTATAATTCAAATTTCTGCCTTGCTTATACCTTAAATTTGTAGTTGTTGCTTTATCTCCTACAATTTTAATAGGGTCAGTAACTTGAACACTACCGTGATCTGTGCTGATAATTAAATTTACATCGTGCTTAGCTAAATTTTTCAATAAGTCTAACAAAGGTGAAAAATTAAACCAAGATTTTGTAATTGCTCTATATGCAGATGTTGAATTTGCCAATTCTCTAATCATTTTTTGGTCGGTTCGTGCATGCGACAAAGCGTCCACAAAATTTACAATAACAACAACAAATTGATTATTTAAAATAGAGTTTAAATTATTTGAAATTCTATTACAAAACTTTATATCCGTAACTTTCTCGAAATGCAAGCCTGTTTTCACATTATATCTTTTCATCAAATTTTCGAGCATTTCTTCTTCATATAAATTTTTACCTCCTTCTTCATCATCGTTTTTCCACAAATCTGGATGAAGTTTATTTATTTCGGAAGGCATAAGACCTGAAAAAATTGCATTCCTAGAATATTGTGTTGAGCTTGGTAAAATAGAATAATACAAATCTTCTTCAACAACATTATAATATTGATTAAGCAATGGCTCTATGCTTTTCCAGTGGTCGTATCTTAAATTATCAATTAAAAGAAAGAAAACTTTTTCTCCATTTTTTAAAATTGGAAAAACTTTTTCCCTTAATAAATTTTGTGAAGTTAAAGGCTTTTCAGAATTTTTTGGGTCAAACCAAGATAAATAATCTTTCTTGATAAATTTAGAAAAACTTGTATTTGCCTCATTATATTGCATTTTTAAGACATCGTCCATGGTGCTGTCATTTGCTTCACTCAATTCTAATTCCCAATAAGTGAGTTTTCGATAAACGTCAACCCAGTCGGCAAAGGTCATGCTTTCGTTTATCTCATTTGTCAATTTTCTAAATTCTGATTGGTAAGCATTAGTAGTTTTTTCTGTAATTAGCCTATTTTTGTCTATATGTTTTTTTATTGTAAGTAAAATTTGATTTGGATTCACTGGTTTAATAAGATAATCACTAATTTTTGAGCCTATAGCCTCGTCCATAATATTTTCTTCCTCGTTTTTTGTAATCATTATTACAGGCAACAAGGGATAAATTGCTTTAATTTTTGCTAAGGTATGCATACCGCTTAAGCCTGGCATATTTTCATCTAAAAAGACTAAGTCTAAATCTTCGTTTTCCACTAATGATAGTGCATCACTACCATTTGTTGCAGTTAAAAGTTCATAACCTTTTTGTTCTAAAAATAAAATATGAGGCTTGAGCAAATCAATTTCATCGTCCACCCAAAGTATTCTTATCTTTTTTTGTTCCATTATTTATTAGCTCAAATTATTTATAATTTTCATTATAAAATAACATATAATCATTAATGTTTTTCTGTTTTTGAAGTTTGTTAAAATTTTCGATAGAAATAACAAAGACTTTATATTGAACATTAGCTAATTTTGAAAATACATCTTCACTATTTGCAATCATTTTTGAATAATTTACCGATTGTCTTTGATTTTTAAAAGATCTAACAGTAATAAGCTCTGTATTAGCATCGTATGTTGTATTTACCACATTAAAAGTTCTCATGCTAAAGTTAAAGATATTGAAATTTCTAATTTCAAAGCTCAACCTTTTAACATCAAGGCTTGCAGGATTTAGCATAATTACATAATAATGTTCTTCTGCATCGTTATATACGAATTGTTCTTTTGGTTTACTAACTTCTACACTATCTCTTTCTAATTCTGATTGAGTATAATCTTCAGCAGGGCGTGATTGCAAGTCAGCTATCAAACCGTCAACATCTGTTGTGCCATAATATTCCAATATATTTCTAGCTGCTTCTGACAATTCATGATCAGCATAATTTTGCATAAACACAACCAAGGCATTTTTAAAAACATCTTGCTCTTTGGTCCTTCCCACGGTTAATACACGCATAAAATCAAAATTTGCTTTCAATACATTATCTGGATTTTCGTTAATAAATTCTGTAGCTACAGAATTTACTTTAGCAAATTTTCCAGCCATAAAATCGTCATAGACTTGTATATATAAGTCTTCGTCTTGCCTGCGTTTTTGCTCAAGCTCTGCCACAAAGTTAGGATTTAAAAGTAATTTAGCATAATTTGTTTCTGGGAACTTTTGAATAACTAGGTCTTTATATTTTTGCTCTTGAGCAGAATTTTTAGTTAATTTATTCAACAAATATAGATTATAATAAGATACAAGTAAATATTGGTTATTTGCATATCTCTTATTTAACTCTTCATATGCTTCAATTGCTTTCACATAATCATGGAATCTATCTTTATAAACTCTACCCATATTTAGCAGAGCCTCTTGTATCAACTCATGCGACATACTCATTGCAGAGTCTGTAAGTGGAATATCTTGTAAATAGTATTCTCTACTCTTATTATTTGCGATTCGATTTTTTTTAGGTTCTTCACCATCAGCCAATTCTTCATCATCTTCGTCGTCGGCAAAGTCCATAACAGATTTATTTCTTCTTCGCCAATGGTCTTCATTTTTTCTATTTCCCCATTTCTTAGTAAATTCATTTTTTCCAAAACTCAACTGTGCTGGATTATAGAAGTACCAACCACCCCCCGAAGGAACGCTAACTCTATTCATAGTATTGCCTCGTTGTTGGTCAAAAATCATAGAATTTATTTGGTCTTGCTGTTCTTGTTCTCGTTCTAATTGTTCTTGTTTTACAACTTCGGCAATAATATCATCTATTATTTTATTTCTATCTTTTTCTGACATTTTTGCCAAAGCTTGCAAGCTGTCTTGCAATTCAAGTTCATCAGTATATTGTACTAGTTCATTCAAATTATTAGAAGTAACTCTAATTTCTCGGTATTTATCATAAGTTGTTGGTAAAAATGCCATACAAGTGTCGTAATAAATTTGAGCATTTTTATAATCGTTTTCTTTAAAATAAATTTCTCCCAACTTCATGCAAGAAATAGCTTTTTGATAATCATTAGACACACTAACTTCCGATGATAATCTATAGTTCTTTTTAGCTTCTTTTGTATGTCCAGCTCTTTGATCCAGTTCTGCAATTGTATAATATATTTGGTCTCTATATTCAATATTCTTATCATCTCTCAACATCTTATTTAGTTTTTTCCTGATGTCTCTAGTATTTTTGCTTTGTCCTACATAACATTTGGCTTCATTTATTCGAGCATTAAATTCCATTTCGTAAGTTCTACTTTTTTTAGCTACCTGTCCATATAATTCTGAAGCTTTGGCTAAATTTCCTTGATTTTCATAAATCTGTGCCAAAATATAAGCATATCTATATTTCAAGGATTTCTTTTTAGTGCGCTGAACAGCTTTATTCAACTTTGGAACTGCCTCTTCGTATTTTTTTTGTTTTATATAATAATCAGCATAAACAGCAGAAAATTCACCTTCTAATTTTTTGGGCAAATCTTTTTGAGCTTCGATAAAATCTAATGTTTCTTTAGCTTCTTTATAATTTTTACTTTCTGAGAATGTACGAACTAAATAAAGATTAGCATGGTGTCGAGTATCTAAATCGGGAAATTGGCGAGGAATAAATTCAAAATTATATCTAGCTTGCAAATAATCTCTTTTAATAAAGTAGGCTTTACCCATAATCAAGTAACAATCGTCCACCCATTTATTAAATTCTTTTTTGTCATAAAATTCTTTATCTTTTTTCGACACATTTTTGCCACTCATATCTGGCTTTTTTGTTATCGAATGAATTTTTATACCTTTAGATGCTTTCTGGATAACTTTATCCATTTCGCCAGTTGCAGAACTTGCCAAATCTTCTTTACTCTCTACAAAAACAGGCAAAATTTCATTATAATTATCTGTATTGCTGGAGTTTATCCTATTTATTCCTCTTTTATATGCTTCGTTAGCATTAAAATAAATATTATATTTCAACACAAGATTATGATAAGCTCTACTTGAAGAAGTATTTTTTTCAACTGAACAAGCCATCAAAAGACTTATTGTTACAAAAACTAAGGCTATTATTATATTTTTCAATTTCATAAATCTTACAAGATGATAACTTAAAATATTTATTTTTATTATTTATAAAGCATAAAATTTATTCAACAGTTACTGATTTTGCCAAATTCCTAGGCTGGTCAACATTACAACCGCGTTTTACCGCAGTATAATACGATAATAATTGCAATGGAATAACAGTTAACAATGGTGCTAATGCAAAGTCGGAATGAGGAACTTCTATAACATAATCAGCCATATTTTTAATTGTTGTATCTCCTTCGGTTACAATAGCTATTATCAAGCCTTTTCTTGCTTTTACTTCTTGTATATTAGATACAATTTTATCGTAAGAATGGTCTTTTGTTGCAACCACAATTACAGGCATTTTATCATCTACAAGAGCTATTGGTCCGTGTTTCATTTCAGCAGCTGGATATCCTTCTGCATGTATATATGATATTTCTTTTAACTTTAAAGCTCCTTCCAATGCTACTGGATATAAATATCCTCTACCTAAATACAAAGCATTGGTTGCATCTTTAATTACATCTGCAATTTTTTCAACATAATCTGCTTTTTCTAATATTTTTTCGATTTTTTCTGGGATTACATACAATTCATCGATTAAATCGTCATATTCTTTTTTGGTTAATCCTTTATTTGCATAACCAATAGCCATAGCTATCATTGTTAAAACTGTTACTTGAGCTGTAAAAGCTTTTGTTGAAGCTACTCCTATTTCTGGTCCAGCATGTGTATAAACTCCAGCACGTGTTTCGCGTGGAATACTTGAACCCACCACATTACATATACCCAAAACTAAAGCTCCTGCAGATTTTGCTAATTGTATTGCCGCAAGTGTGTCAGCAGTTTCCCCACTTTGCGAGATAGCAATAACAATATCTCCTTTTTTAATTATTGGATTTCTATATCTAAACTCCGAAGCATATTCTACTTCTGTAGGAATGCGAGTAAATTCTTCTAATAAATACTCACCAACCAAACCAGCGTGCCAACTTGTACCACAGGCAATTATTACAATTCTTTCTGCAGATTTAAGTTCATCAAAAACATCATGCAAGCCACCTAGAGTTAAAACTTTAGCATCGGCATTCAACCTACCTCTATAAGTATCTTTAATAGCACGTGGTTGCTCATGAATCTCTTTAAGCATATAATGCTCAAAACCGCCTTTTTCAATCTCATCAAGTTTTAAATCTATTTTTTTAATATCTGGTTTTAGAGAAACATTTTTTAAGTTTGTTAGATTTAAACTATTTTTTGTAATAATAGCTATATCGCCATCATTAAGATATATTACGCTATTTGTATATTCAACTATTGGCGTAGCATCAGAGGCAATAAAATATTCTCCGTCTCCTACACCTATAACTAAAGGACTTCCTTTGCGAGCTGCAATAAGTTTATTTTTTTCTGACTTAGCCATAATTACTAAACCATAAGCACCTTCGACCATCAATAAGGCTTGGCGGACAGCTTCTTCGGCAGTAAAAGGAGTATCATCATTTGCATGGTTTAAAAAAACATATTCTATCAAATTTACTAAAACTTCAGTGTCGGTTTCTGATTTAAAAGCATAACCTTTTTTTTCGAGACCTTTCTTTAGTTTAGAGTAATTTTCAATAATACCATTATGAATTAGTACAAAATGTCCATTCATAGACTCATGAGGATGTGCATTATCATCTGTAGGTTCGCCATGTGTAGCCCACCTTGTATGCCCCATACCAATAGAACCTTTAGTATTTTCTTTATTTAAAAGATTTTCTAAATCACTTACTTTTCCTTTGCATTTAAAAACTCTAATATCGTCAGAAGCCAATGCAATTCCAGAAGAATCATATCCACGATATTCTAAACGCTTTAGTCCTTTTATTAGTACTTCACTTGCGTTTCTTTTTCCTATATATCCTACAATACCACACATAATTACTAAATTTTAATACAATGAATAATAAACTTCCAATTTCATTCTATCCTTAGATGCTCCATTTGCATTTAGAACAAGTCTATATGGTATTGTTCTATTATCGCTGGCAAATAAATAAATTCCATTATCTGCTTTTCCATTAACAAGCTCTTGAATATGAAAAGGGATATTAAATTTATAAGTAAACTTATTTTCTAAAGCTCCTCCAAAATTTGAATTATTTAATTTATAGTCTGTCAAAAAATCATATTTACCATTTTCGTTAATTGCCACTAAAGCTAATTTTGGAGGTGGTAAAAATATGTTTTCATCAGTATCTGCTTTGAGAGTAATTACTAATTGAGCTTTATTTATTGCAACGTTTTTAATAGTGTCGAAATAATCAATAATTTGTGGAAAATGAATTTTTGCTTTTAAACCTGCCAAACTTTGTATATAACATTTATCTAACAATAAAGTAGAATCTGCCAACACACTTAGTATGTCCGAATGAGCATTTGTATAATCATGTTCATACATATTTATTATTGCAGACTTTGAATTAATTAAAAATTCATATTCTAAAGAATCATTATAATACATCACCATTTTAGAATCGGGATGAATTAAATTTATACTATAAATACAACCATTGCTACTAACTGGGTCTGTATAAACATATAAACCATTAAAGTATTCAATAAATGTAGTATTATTTATAAAATTATTTATATCCGAATTTACAAACTCTTGTGCTAATTCATTTGGAAGCTTAATTTTTGTTAAACTATCTTTTCCAAAACTTAAAGTTTCGCTAGCTAAAACATCGTATTCCGATGGTTGTAAAGTAAAATTGGAATAATAATCTGTATCGAAATAGACTTCTTTTTTCAATCTACAAACATTAATGGTTTGGTTAGTTGAAGTATCTCCATAAGTTGAACTATATTTTAAATGTAATTCTATACCATTTATTTTACTTACTGAAGAGAAGTCAACATTACTCGAAGATATTCTTGCATGACACACAAAAGAAGCTTTTGTAAAACCGAATATCGGGTCAAAATAAGAACCCAAAGGTGACAAAGTTCTTTCATCTGACGACACTACAGAGTCTGTAACTGTATAACAGTTTACGTCCACTGTGTCAGCATAAAGATGTAGTTTATCGCTATCTGATATTAAATCTAAGCCAATATTACTTTGTTTTTTCTCGCAAGAATTAAATAAAAACATGCCTATTACTATTAAAGTAAAAAAGCACAAATACTTATTATAAATTCGCATTAAATTTTGTTTTTAAACAATTTATCGTAAAAGTCAGCATATTTATCAATATAGTTTTCGGGATTTTGATAGTTAAGTATAGGTTTTTCTAATCCCTCTAGATAGTTTGCAACGTTTTTGTCTAATAATTTTGTACCAACAATTACACCATCAGAATATTCGCAAGCAAATTTCATTAAATTTTCCCAGGAAGGTGTTTCTATTAAAGCTACATCTTCTGGATAAACTCCATCTTCTATTAGTTTTGTTGGCAACTCTTCGTTTAGTGATTTTTGAAACTTATCGTTATAGATTGAATAAATAATTTTAAAGCCATTCTCAAATAGAGGTTCATTATCAAAAATCTTTCTCATATAAAATGGCACTAAAGAAGTAAACCAACCGTGGCAATGAATAATATCAGGAGCCCAGCCTAGTTTTTTAACAGTTTCGACCACACCACGAGAATAAAAAATTGCTCTTTCATCGTTGTCTTCAAATTCTTTTCCTTTTTCTGATAAAGCAAATTTTCTGCTAAAGTAATCGTCATTATCTATAAAATAAACTTGCATACGCGCCGGCTGAATAGAAGCCGCTTTAATTACTAATTGATGGTCAGTATCATCAATTACCAAATTCATTCCACTCAACCTAATTACTTCATGTAATTGATTTCTTCTTTCATTTATGCTTCCAAACTTTGGCATAAACGTTCTAATTTCACAATCTCGCTCTTGAATTCCCTGAGGCAAATGACGCCCGACCAAAGACATCTCTGTTTCTGGCATAAAAGGCGTTATTGCTTGAGTAACAAAAAGAACTCTTAATTTCATATATATTTTCCTTTATTTTTATAAACCACAAAAATATATAAAAAATTTCAATTTTCCATACTTTTTTATTAAGATATTATTAAACAGATAATTATCAATTAATTAGGTAAAAATAAACTATCACAAGAAAACAGTTTTACAACAAGTTTTTAATACTTTGTTTTTCTTTTTAATAATCTTAAATTTGCAAAAAAAATAAAATGCAAATTATTACAAGTATTTCTCAAATTATTGAAGCTCGTAAACAAATTGCACAAAACTTAAAAATAGGTTTTGTTCCAACTATGGGAGCTTTACACCAAGGACATATTTCTTTGGTTGAACGTTCTGTTAAAGAAAACGACATTACAATAGTATCTATTTTTGTAAACCCTCGACAATTTAACGACAAAACTGATTTAGAAAATTATCCAAGAAATATTGAAAACGATATTGTTTTATTAGAAAAAGCAAAATGCGATATAATTTTCACACCAAACAATGATGATTTATATGCAAATTACCAAGGGTATAAAACAGATTTAAAAGGCATTGACAAAATTTATGAAGGTGAATTTAGACCTGGACATTTTCAAGGAGTTGTTGATGTTGTTTACAGACTTTTCGACTTGGTTAAACCTCACAAAGCATATTTTGGAGAAAAAGATTTTCAACAATTAGCAATAATAAAGCTAATGACAAAAAATGCTAAATTGCCAATAGAAATTATAGGTTGCGATATTGTTAGAGAAAAAAGTGGATTAGCAATGAGTTCAAGAAACGAAAGGCTTAGTGAAGAGGAAAGAAAAAATGCTTCAGAAATTTATAAAACAATGCTAAAACATACTGCGAACTTAAAGGCTGGACAAAAAACTGACGAAATTGCCAAAAAAATTAAAGAAGAAATCGACAATATTCCATTTTTAAAAACAGAATATATTGTTTTTTGCGAACCAGAAACTTTAAAACCAATTAACAAATTCTCTGCAAACACTGATATTAGACTATGTTTAGCAGTTTGGTGTAAAAAAATTAGATTAATTGACAACATAAGTTTGCATATTTAAACAAGTATTTTTTAACTTTGCAACGAATTTATTTTAGTATCATGAATATAGAAATAGTAAAGTCAAAAATTCATAAAGTTAGAGTTACAGAAGCTAACTTACAATATGTTGGTAGTATTACCATTGATGAAGATTTGATGAAAGCTGCAAATATTATTGAACACGAAAAAGTTCAGGTAGTTAACATAAATAATGGCGAACGCTTCGAAACTTATGTTATTAAAGGCGAAGCTGGCTCAGGAGTTATTTGCTTAAATGGACCAGCAGCAAGAAAAGTTGCTGTTGACGACATAGTTATTATAATATCTTATGCAACAATGGACTTTGAAGAAGCAAAAACTTTTAAACCTTCTTTTATTTTCCCCGACACTCATACTAATCGTTTGATATAACTATGAATAATTTGGATTTAATAAATTCAAAAATAATAAATCCTGAAAAATTACAAGATTTTATCAATTCTTTAAAACAAAATAAAGAGACCATTGTCTTTACAAACGGTTGTTTTGATATACTTCATTATGGACATATAAATTATTTAGCAAAAGCTGCAAACTTAGGCTCTAAACTTATTGTTGGATTAAATTCAGATTCTTCAGTTCAAAGATTAAAAGGTAAAGATAGACCTATAAACAAAGAATTAGAAAGAGCTTTTGTTTTAGCCTCACTTTTTTTTATTGAGGCTATAATAATTTTTAACGAAGATACTCCAGAAAAATTAATTCACAATATAGCTCCAGACATATTAGCAAAAGGCGGAGATTACAAAGTAGAAGAAATTGCAGGTTCTGATTTTGTACTAAAAAATGGAGGAAAAGTAGAAATAATTCAATTTGTTGAAGGATATTCTTCAACAAAAATTATAAATAAAGTATCTAATATTTAAAATTTAATTATATTTGTACGCTTAAAAAAAATACTAAGTTATAAGTTATGAAACTATTAAAAATTACTTTATTGTTAGTTGCAGGAGCTTTATTCTTCAATAGCTGCAAAAATTACGAAGAAGACATTGTCGGCACTTGGAATTTCCAAACATTTGACAACACACCACAAGGTACAACAACATGGACTTTTCAAGATAATGGTACTTTAATAAGAGTTTCAACCGCAAGTGGAGACCTAAAATTTGATTCTTGTAATTATAGTATTGATAAAAACTTATTTAAAAAGCACCTAATAATTACCAATAGTAAAGATTTGCCAGGACTTACACGTTTGAATGGTAAATATAGAATAGAAGTTTTTAAAGATGATATTTTAAAAATGACTAGGTTTGAACTTGAAGACGGAGAAAAAGGTGGTGCTTATTTGCGTTGCGAATTGATGCGTAAACAATAAGTATGTCAAAATTTAAAACAGTTTTTGTTTGTCAAAACTGTGGATATGTTACCCCCAAATGGGCTGGCAGATGCAACAACTGCGACAGTTGGAATTCTTTCATCGAAGAAGTTGAATTAAAAGAAGATAAGCAAAAAAACCAAACTAAAGCTATACCAGGCAAAGCTTATCCTATACTTGAAATTGAAAAAAATACTTTTGAAAGACAAAATATGTTTTTCACCGAATTTGACAGAGTTCTTGGTGGAGGTTTAGTGCCTGGCTCTTTAGTTTTACTTGGAGGCGAACCCGGAATTGGAAAATCAACTTTAATTTTACAATCAGTTTTAAATTTAGAAAATCGTAGAGTACTTTATATTTCAGGCGAAGAAAGCGAAAGCCAAATAAAACTTAGAGCCGACAGAATTGGAATTAAAAATACTGATTGCTTTATTTATACAGAAACAAATATCCAAAAAATATTAGCAACAATTGAAGAATTAAGCCCAGATTTAATAATTATAGATTCAATACAAACCGTTGCTTCACAAGATCTAAGCTCATCGCCCGGAACTATTTCGCAAATTAGAGAATGCACACGTCTTTTACAAGAATACGCAAAATCAAGTTCTACACCAATAATTTTAATCGGCCATATAAATAAAGACGGAGATATTGCTGGACCAATGTCCTTAGAGCATATTGTTGATGTAGTTTTACAATTTGAAGGAGACAGCAATTATTTTTACAGACTACTACGTCCTAAGAAAAACCGTTTTGGCTCAACTTACGAAATTGGTGTTTTTGAAATGACAAACACTGGACTTAAAGAAATTAATGACCCTGGAAATATCCTTTTATCTGACGAAAATTTGAATTTAAGCGGAGTTACTTTTGGCACAACAGCTGAAGGCACACGTACTCTTATGATTGAAATTCAAGCTTTAGTTGGAAATGCTGTTTTTAGCAGTCCACAACGCAATGCTACAGGATTTGACTCTAGACGTTTTCAAATGTTGCTTGCAGTTATTGAAAAAAGATTAGGTTTAAAACTTTCGCAAAAAGATATATTTTTAAATATTGCTGGCGGATTAAAAATAAACGACCCAGCAGCAGATTTAGCAGTTATAGCAGCGGTAATTTCATCGCTTTATGACAAAGCTCCAAAAGAAAACTCTTGCTTTATAGGCGAAGGAGGCTTATCAGGACAAATAAAACCAGTATCATTTATTGAAAAACGAGTTAGCGAAGCCTCAAGATTAGGTTTTAATAGAATTTATATGCCTAACTCACAAAAATCTGAAGTAAAAATTAAAAACATTGAACTAATTACTATTTCAGATATTACTGATTTCGCAAGAAAATTTTTAAAGTAAAATAGAATTTACTACCGACACAATACTACAAGTAACAACACCAGCAGTTTCGGTTCGCAAACGACTTTCGCCAAGGCTAACTTCAACAAATCCAGCATCTTTACACATTTGAATTTCATTTTCTGTAAAATCGCCTTCGGGACCAATTAGAATTAAATAAGAAGATTGTTTTTCCAAAACTGAGCCGAGATAAATTTTATTGTCATTTTCAGAACAATGTGCAATAAATTTTTGCTTATAGTTCAAGTTTTGTTTTAAAAATTTTTCCAAATTTATTTGCTCGTTTATCTGTGGATGATAAGCCTTGTAAGATTGCTTCATTGCAGCTTCGGCAACTCGGTTTATTCTTTCAGTTTTTATAATTTTTCTCTCAGAATTTCCGCAAATTACTGGAGTGATTTCATCAATTCCTATTTCCACAGATTTTTCAACAAACCACTCAAATCTTTCATTCATCTTAGTTGGAGCAATAGCAATATGCAAATTAAAATTTCGTTTTCCGTAGTTTTCTGTTTTTTTAACAATTTTTAAAATTGCTTTTTTAGCATGATTTTCTACAATATGAGTTTCATAAAAATTTCCCATGCCATCTGTCAAATAAACTGCATCGCCAATATTTAATCTTAAAACCTTAACGCAATGCCTTGTCTCCTCCTCGTTAAGGACATGAAAATCACTAAAAATATTTTTATCGTAAAATAAGTGCATAAAATCTTTTTGCAAAAATAAACAAAATTCAGTTACAAAATTCAGTTAAAAGTTTATAAAGTAAAAAGTTCATAAAGAAAGCCGAACCCTCAAGTCTCTTTTAACTTTTAACTAATGTTAGCATCTCTACTGAAAATGCTAACACACAATGCAACACCACTCCTATCCCAATATTTTTTTGATTAATTGCAATAATACCTAAAATATAAGCACCAAAAAACGAGCTAATAGTTTCTGGCAAAGGTTTTCCAAAGTGAATTACTGTATATAAAACTGCTACAGGTAAAACAGCTTTTTTGCCTAAAAACTTTACAAAAGCGAATATCATAAATCCTCGAAAAATCAACTCAACAATTGCAAAATCGAACATATAAGACAATTCAAATAAACCTGCAGAAAATATTTTGCTAATTCCATGTTTTGCTGCAAAGCTTTCGTAACCAGTTCTATTTACAATAGGATAGTAATTTGAAACATCAGAAAATTTAACTCCAAGTAAAGCAATCAAAAAAGCAATTACAGACAATAATAAAGCTAAACGAAAATTAAAATGTTTCAAATTAGCTCCATAAAATGGCACTTCGCTTTTTCTATCAAAAATTAAATATATTATTGCCAAAGGTAAAACTACTATCAACAACCCCGAAGCATTACTTAATGTGTAATACCAATAATAATAATCTGGACTCGGAAGTTTATAAACAAGTTTATAAAAAGAATAAAAAGAAACATAAAGGCTAATAATAATAATTCCTAAAATGCCTTTTATCCAAAACCGAGTGTTTAATTTTATTTTTGAAGGACTAAATGACTTTACCAAAATTACTGGCACAAAATATGCAAACGAAAAGTATAAAAAATTCAATAAATATACTTTTGGTGTATTAGCCAACTTCATGTCCAATTTATCATACAAAAAAGTATTGTATTCAAACACAACTAAAGCAACTGTAAAAAGGAAAATTGACAAATAAATTTTCCAAGAAAAGTCTGACTTTATAAATGCAAAAATTGATTTTATTAAACTTTTCATATCTATTCAATTTCAACTAATGCAGCAAAAAAATCTTCAAAAATCTTTTTAATTCTATAAGAATTTGCAGAATGATTATTTACAACTACAGCAAAAACAATTTCATCACCATTTGAATTATAGATATAACCTGCATAAGACCTCACTCTTGCAATACTTCCCGATTTTGCATGAAGTCGATTTTGAGCTTTTGTACCAATACAAAATCTTGACATAGTTCCATTCGTACCTGCTATTGGCAAGCTTGTGAAAAACTTATCTTTATTTGCAGAATATAATCCCATATATTTCAACATTCCTACTATTTGCTTAGTTGTTATTGCATTAAAACGACTTAAACCACAAGCATCGCTAAGTTCTAAACCATCAGTATCAATAGATTTCTTTTTCCAAAATTCTACAACAGACTCATTCCAAGATTTTTCTGTTTTTTTCATAATGTGATGAGCTAACATTTCTGCATATAAATTAAAACTTCTAATGTTAGTATAATCAACAATATCAGAAAGTTTTGGCGAATAAGTTGTATGAAAAACTTTTCGTGGAACGTTAATATCAAATGCACTTATTACTTTTAAATTGCCGTCTAAACTTATTCCATTAGAATTCAAATTTTGAGAAAAAGCTTGAACAAGATAACGTTCAGGCTCGCGAATAGAACCTTTGACAACAAAATCATCTTGTTTCCAAGCCAAACTTCCTTTTACTTGCATTTGATTTTTATCAGCGGTATAATAAATATAAGCATTATCCCAAACAGTTGAAGAAGAAAGCACCTGATTATCAAACTTATAACCTAAGCCTTCGGGTTCTATTTTTGTAATAATTGTAGCTGCACCATTTGTATATCCTGTTTTAAAATGTAAGTAATATAAATTATCCACAAAATTTAAAGACGAGCCTTGATTTCCAAAATAGTTTGCAATATCTTCCCAAATCCAGTCGTCAGGAATTGGAATTTCGCCAAAATATGAGATGTCAGCAATAATATTTCCTTTAATTTTTTTAATATTTAGATTTTTAACTTCATTTGTCCATGTTTGTAAAATCTCTAAATCTTTTCCATAAGTTGAAGTAAAATTCTGAGAACCAAGACAAGGGTCGCCGTATCCAATAATGTACAAATCTCCATTTAAAGTTCCGTCAGCAGATATTTGTCCTGAATAAGCAAGCTCTGTTTTAAATTTATAATCTGCACCAAACAATTCTAAAGCCATGCTTGTAGGAACAAGTTTTAAAACCGAAGCAGGTGCTAAAGCCAAATTTGAATTATAATCAAAAACTAAAGTATTAGTTGTTAAATTTTCTGCATAAACAGATACAGAAGCATTTTTAAGTTCGCTTTGTGAAATAAAATCGTTTAAAACATCTTGAGCAGTTTTTGTTTGTGAAAACACATTAAAACATAAACTAAAAACCAAAAATAACACAGACAGTCGTTTCATATTAAAAAAATTATTTCAGTGCCAAATATATAAAAACATAGTGTAAAATATAAGTATTGCAAAAAATTTTATCAAAAAATTTATTTACATAAAAACAAATAATATTTTTGCTTCAATTTACAAATGAAATATAAAATGCAATCTAAACTTTTTAAAAATCCAAATTTTAGTTCAATAAACCAATTAGCTAAATTACGTATTCCTTTTGTTTTTGTAATAAATTTTGCAAAAACCGACATTCGCTTATTTCCTATTCCTGCAAATACAAACGATATTTTGTACAAATTTCCAAACAGCACTAATTGTGTCAAAACTAAAAATTCACAAAATATTAATTTAAGTATTCAAGAAACTGATTTTGAAAACTACAAGCAAAAATTCTCATATATTCAAAACAAAATAAAAGAAGGAAAAATCACTCAAATAAATCTAACACAAGCAAGTCCGATTACAATTGACAAAACTCTTAAAGAAATTTATTTTGCTTCAAACGCTTTATATAAACTATATCTTCCCAATCATTTTATTGTTTTTTCGCCTGAAACTTTTGTAAAAATTGAAAACAACACGCTCATCACCCACCCTATGAAAGGCACTATAGATGCTTCGATTAAAAATGCCGAAGAAAATATTTTAAACGACAAAAAAGAAATTGAAGAACACCAAAAAGTTGTTGCAATGGTAAAATCAGAATTTTCTAATTTGTCCGAAAATGTTTGGGTAGAAAGAAGTCGCTATATTAGCAAAATTAAAACTAAGACAAAAACTTTATTACAAGTAAGTTCTGAAATTTGTGCAAAGCTACAACCGAATTGGCAAGATAATTTAGGCGATTTATTAAACTCTATACTTCCTGCTGCATCAATTTGCGGTGTTCCTAAAAACGAAGCTATTGAAATAATTAATAAAATTGAAGGCTACGACAGAGGTTTTTATAGCGGTGTTATGGGAATTTTCACTGGCGAAAGTTTAGATTCTGGAGTAATGATTAGATTTATTGAAAAAAATGGAGAAAATTATTTTTATAAAAGTGGCGGTGGAATTACTGAACTAAGCGATGTAGAAAAAGAATTTAGCGAATTAAAAAACAAAATTTATGTCCCAATTTATTGAAAGTATACGCCTCGAAAATGGAGTTGTACATAACTTAAACTACCATCAAGAAAGAGTAAATAAAACTTTTTTACAGATTATTAAAATGCCTGCCAACTTCTCTCTCGAAAAAATTATTTCTGAAAATAAATTTCCCAAACAAGGACTTTTCAAAATAAGAATTGTCTATGATTCACACCAACAATCAATAGAATTTGCAGAATATACAAGACCAAAATTTCACACTTACAAATTAGTTGAGATAGAAAAAAATTTCACATATTCATTTAAAAGTACTGATAGAAAGCTTTTCGACACAATTTCTCAAGAAACTGATAAAAATACTTTACCAATTTTAATTCAAAACAAAAATGTTAGCGATTCTGTATTCAGCAATCTTATATTTGAAAAAAATGGAAATTTATATTCGCCAAACACTCCACTACTTTTTGGCACAATGCTAAGTCAAAGCTTGCAACAGCACAAAATCAACATGATTACAATAAAAGAAGATGAAGTTAAAAATTTTGATTATATTTATCCTATCAACGCTATGAATCCACTTGGAGCAATTGAAAAGATTAAAATATAGTCTGATTATCTCCAAAAATTCTTAATTTTGCCTGTCTAAAATTTTTATTATGATTTATATTGTAAACAAATCCAACAAACCTGATTACAACATTGCTTTAGAAGAATATTGTTTAAAAAATCTTCTTCAGCACGAGAAAATATTTATTTTATGGATAAACGAGCCTGCAATTATTATTGGCAAACATCAAAATGCATTTGAAGAAATTAATGCAGATTATGTAAAAAAGCATAATATTAATGTTGTAAGGCGAATTTCTGGTGGTGGAGCTGTTTATCACGATTTAAACAATTTGAATTACACAATTATTTCTAACGAAGAAAAAGGAGATGATTTTGATTTTAAAACATTTTCTCAACCTGTAATCGACACTCTAAAAGAATTAGGTGTTACAGCAGAATTTTCGGGTAGAAATGATATTTTAATTGATGGAAAAAAAATCTGTGGAAACGCTCAAGCCTATATTAAAGGTAGAATTATGCACCACGGCTGTTTGTTGTTCAACACTGAACTAAGTGTTTTGGCAAAAGCTTTAGAAATTCCTAAAGATATTATTAGCTCTAATGCTACAAAATCTGTTCGTAGCGCTGTTGATAATATTTGGCCAAATTTGCCAAACAAAATTAGCGTTGAAGAATTTGCTGACAAACTTCTTGCTCACATGAAACGCAAGTTTCCAACAATGAAAGAATATACTTTTTCACAACAAGAATTAGCTGAAATTGAAAAAAACAGAGCAAGCAAATTTGGAACTTGGGAATGGAATTGGGGAAAATCGCCAAAGTTTGATATAAACAGACATTCGAGATACACAGCTGGGAAAATACAAGTATTTGCTAATGTGAAAAATTCCATGATAGAAAATATTAAGTTTTACGGTACTTTTTTTGGCAACAATAGCAATCTCGAAGAAATTGAAAATGCACTAATTGGCGTTAGATACACTTATACAAATATTGAAAACAAGTTAAAAGACTTAAATTTCAATGATTATTTTGCAGGTTTTTCGCTTGAAGAGCTTACAAAAGCAATTGTTGATTAAAATTTTAAAAAATGAAAGTTAACAATAAACATTATCGGGCAATTTGGGTAGAAAACGAAACAGTTTTTATGATAGACCAAAACAAACTGCCTTTTGAATTTAAAATTTTTAAAAGTAAAAACTTGCAAACTACTTGCATGGCAATAAAAACTATGATTACTCGTGGTGCTGGTTCTATTGGTGCTGCTGCGGCTTATGCCATGCTTCAAGCTATTTATGAAAATAAAAGCCAAGATTTGTATTCAAGTTTAGAAAAAGCCAAAAAACTAATTGACCAAACTCGTCCAACTGCGGTAAATTTATTTTATGCAACCCAAAGAGTTTTAGATGCTGCAAAAATTTCAAAAGAATTTGCAATTTCTGAAGCTCATGCCATTGCTGACGAATGTGCCGAACATGGTCGCCTGATTGGAGAATTTGGAAACACATTGATAGAAGACGGTTTTTCTATTGAAACTCATTGCAATGCAGGTTGGTTAGCCTTAGTTGATTACGGTTCTGCCCTTGCTCCTATTTATGCTGCTCATAATTCTGGTAAAAATATATTTGTGTATGTTGACGAAACTCGTCCTCGCAACCAAGGAGCAAGACTTACAGCTTGGGAGCTAAAACAAGAAAATATACCACATGCAATAATTCCCGACAATGCAGGAGCGTATTATATGTCTAAGGGAAAAATAGATTTATTTATTGCTGGTGCCGACAGAATTGCTGCAAACGGAGATACTGCAAACAAAATTGGAACTTTAGAAAAAGCAATTGCTGCAAAATATTATGGAATTCCATTTTACATTGCCGCACCAAGCAGTACAATAGATTTAAAAACAAAAACAGGCAAATCAATTCCTATAGAAGAAAGAAGTGCAGACGAAGTAATTTATTGTTCAGGAAAATTAAAATCAGGAAAAATTGAAGAAATGCAAATTACAAATCCTGGCTCTGGTGCTTTAAATCCTGCTTTTGACACAACACCTGCCGAACTAATTACAGGAATTATTACCGAAAAAGGAATTATAAAACCAAATGAAGAAGAAATTATTAAATTGTTTCAAAAATGATGTTTAAAAAAGAAAGAAAAGAAGTAGCAAAAATAATGAGAAGGCTTTACGCACAAGGTCTTACTACATCAAGTGGTGGAAATGTTAGTTTTAAAAATGAGAATGGTTTTGTTTTTATCACTGCCAGCCAAACCGACAAATCCTGCATAAAATGGAAAGATATAATTGTTTTTGACGACAATAAAAATAATATTACGCCTAAGTTAAAGCCAAGCATGGAAAGTGGAATGCATTTAAAAATTTACGAAACACGTAAAGATATTTCTGCAATCGTTCACTCCCACCCTGTTTATGCTTCAAGCTATGCAGTTGCAGGAAGTATTCCAAACACAGCTTTAACTGGCGAAGCAAGTTTATTACTTGGCAAAATTTCTCTATCAGAATATGAATTAATGGGAACAGAAAAACTTGCTGTAGAAGTTGCAAATAAACTACAAGACACAGATGTTTGCATTATGAAAAATCATGGAGCAATAAGTATTGGCAAATCTTTATTCGAAGCTTTTGATAAAATGGAAGTTTTAGAATTTGTGTGCCATTTGAATATTAACTCACTGATTTTAAACAAAGTAAATGAACTAAGCCCAGAACAAATTCAGGAAATAAATAAAAGTTTTTAGTGTTTAGTTGAGAAGTTTTTAGTTTTTAGTTGATGAGTTTTTAGTGTTTAGTTAAATTCCAGAAAGTTTTAACTAAAATAAATCAAAAATCCACTTTTAACTTTTTAATTCCTCGCTTAAATTACAACGTAAGCCTGCAAGTTAAACAAGTGTATAAAAATATAAATTTATGTGCAATAAACGCAAAGAGAAAGCGTTTTTAGGTTATGAAAACTAAAAAATTTATAAAAATAGACCTATACCATATTTGTGATTTGTTAGCAATCATAACACTCATATTTTTAGCGGTGTTTCTTGTGAACAAAACAAAATTAGACTACTTTCTCTTCTTTGCTGGAATTGCGTGCTTAACAACATCATTACAATTGCATTTTGGACAAGCTGCCATAAAAAACAAGAGTAACAAAACTTTAAAAGCCAAGCCTGAAGATGAAGATAAGGATTTTTTAATAAACGTAGAGCCTCACTCAAAAGTTTTTCAAATTGACGGTATCAAGGTTGCAAACAAAGTATATAAAATACCCGACAGTATTCATGTGAAAGTAACAAAGAAAAACAAAGTACGTGTAAGTTCTTTTTGTGCCTATATGATTTATTGGTTATATAATGGCGGGATATTAGACGTAGCCCCTGACGAAAAATGGAATAAACTTTTTGAGGCTTGAAAATTATGTTTACCAAAAATTTTCTTAGTACGATTTTTGGTAAACATTTTAACACCTATATTTTTTGCTGATTACACAATATTGCACAATGGTCTATAAGTAAATTAGCATATTCAAAACCAACATCAGTTATTGTTTTAACACTTGTACCATCGTAACCCATAGCTAAATATGTTATATAATAAGTATTGAAAATGCAATCATGTAGTTTTTTATCACACTGAGCTACTTCTTTGTATTTATCGACTAAGATTCGTCCTTTCCCTTCCACATTAGGAAACGCAGCCTCTAAAGCTATCAAGCAAGCTTTCCATAACCTATTGCCTGCTCTTTTTACACATTTATTATTTTGATATGTTTCGGTAGCCTCATAAAATTTACCATTTTTTTCTAATATTTTTTTGGCTTTCTCAACATACTGCCTTGCTTTTTCTATAGAATCTTTCTTTTTCATATTTTAAGTTTTAAAGTGTAAACCTATTTTAGGACATGACACATGCCAACAACTTTCGACTTTCGACTTTTAACACTTCAACTACGTTCAGTGCATCGCTTTTAACTGACAAAAGTAGCCCCACCAGGAATCGAACCTGGATCTACAGTTTAGGAAACTGCTATTCTATCCGTTGAACTATGAGGCCCCTCACAAAAAATTTTCGCACAAATATAAAAACTTTTTTTATTCTTTATAGTTTGCTTCATTCATTTTATAAAATAATAAATAATTATATTCATTTCTATTATAAAAAATTCATAGCCTTCGTTGTGCAACTACTTCATAAACATATGCATTATTGATAGATCTGTAAAAAAATTTAACTCATTTTCGTCTTCTTTTTCACAAGCACTTAAAAATAAACTGCAAATAAATACAGCTAATAATTTAAAGTTCTAAGCAAAGCCAAAACATTTAGTTTTCATAGTGATTAGTTATTTCATCCACTTTATAAAATAATAAATAATTATATTCATTCCCCTTATAAAATATTTTTAGTCTTTCCTGTGCAAATATTTCATAAGCATATGCATTATTGATGGCATCTTCAAATATATATACATCATCATATTTTTCTAAAACTTGTGTCGCATGACTACATGTAAACACTATTGAGTCTTTTTGTATTTGATAATACCAATTAACACTGTTTAGTGTCGTCCAAGCTCCACACATGCTATCATTGACAAAAGTGAGTTCATAATAACCCTTATATTGAGGTTCAATCAATCTTATAAATTGTGTTTGAGTATTGCCAAAACCAATACACTGCCATGTTCCAATTAATTCGTTTTCGTTTTCTTTTTCGCAGGCACTTAAAAATATTAATAAACTGCAAATAAATACAGCTAATAATTTAAAATTCCAAGTAATGCCAAAACATTTAGTTTTCATATTAATCATTTTTTGTAAATATAAGAAATTAATTAATAAAAGTAAAAAATATTGCTGTTTTATTTAAGAAGTCTTATAAATGCAATTTCGCAACAAACAAAAATAAAAGCTAATAAAACAAATAGTTGCCACAATGGTTTGCCGTCTGCAAATCTTTTTAATTCAAGTTTAAAATCGCTTTTATCTGAGTCAACAAGTTTTGCTTTATTATCAAATTTTTCAACTATGAGTTTATCTAAATCACTTGCACTTACAAAGTCTAAAACAGATTCGCTTCTATCGTAATTTAGCGAAATTGGCGAAATATATTCTTCAGTTTTATAAAGTGAATATGTTCCAGAATTTAAAATTTGTTGAGGAATATCAATAATTATTTTTTTGTTTGCATATCTATGTGGCGTTAAAATTTCGAAATTTGTTTTGTCTGTCAATTTAAAAATATCTGAGCTTAAAATTTCCTTATCGGATTTTATTTCTACTTTTGCTCCCGCCTTAATCGTTGAATACAACTGATTGCTTATCTGAGAGTTTAATGCCATATTATAAAATGCTGGAGCAAAAATTGCAGATTTTACAAATTCCGAATTGCTTTCATCAACATGTGCTGAAATAATATAAATTTTTCCAGAACCATAATTTCCAGCAGCCAACAAAGTTGCATTGTTTTCTAAATTAAGAACCTTACGAACAGAAGACGAAGTAAATGTATTGAATTTATGACTATTTGCAACTATTGGCAATTCGCTTTGCTTTTCTTTTTTGATAAATACATTTTTAAATAATTCGTGCTCGTACTCTATTGAAGCAATTCTTGTGTTTTGAATACTTTGTTCTGTAAAATTTCCTGCATTAAAAAGATTTAAAAAAGAATTTATCGAACTGACTTTCAATTTTCTATCAGGAATAAAAATCAAAGAGCCACCGTTTTCGGTATATTCCAACAAATTGGCACTCAAACCTGTAGATATTTCTGAAAATGAATTTAAAATTACCAAATTATAATTATTGAAATTCTCATTTTGCTCTGTTCCTAATTTAACTTGTTTTAAATCAAAATTTTCAGAATCCGAAGCATAAAGAGCTGTTAACCAACGATTTGACTTTTCATTATTTATTATTAAAATTTTAGTCATATCCGAAACCTTATAATTAAAATAAAGTATATTATCATAAATTATCGGATAGTCAGTAATTTCAAGTCTTGCCTCAATAAATCCTGATTGAGTATTTACATATTCAATTTCAACGTCTTTAGTTTCGCCTGCTTCAATATTAAATCCTGCAACAGCTTTAAGGCTGTCATTTATATATAATTGTAGAGATTGCTCAAAAAATGCTTCGTCAGAATTATTTACTAATCTTGCAACAAGAGTTTCCGACATATTTAATCTATGGCTAAGCGACTCAAACCAAACAGAATCAATAAAAATATTGTTTTGTTTTTCAGCTTTTAGGGGAACAAAAATTAAATTTATATTATCATTTAATTTTGCAGAAATATTTTCTACAAAAGTTTCTTGCATGTCTGAAATAACATACAAGTTCGCATTTTGCTCTTTTGTTACATTAGCATTAGCCTTTAAAACCACTTCGTTTAACGTATAGCTTGAAGGACTTATAGAAGTTTTGTTAATATTTCTCACAAAAGCATCTCTATCGCTAAAATACTGATGTTCAGGCAATAAATCATTTGTTATTAAAAAATATTTTGCTGAACTTGCCGAACTGTAAGCAATTTCTTGAGCAATTTGTTGTGCTTGTTCAAAAAGTTTACCTTTTTTGCCGGTATTTTCCATAGAAAATGAATTGTCAAGATAAATTATGTTTAAACCGCTTGGTTTATCATTATTTCCTTGTTTTATTGGAATAAAAGGACCTGCAAAAGCTATTACAAGCATTGCTATAGTTAAAATTCGAGCAATTAGAATTAAAATTTGTTTAAGTTTAGTTTTTGTTTTGGTTTCTTTGCGAATATTTTCTAAAAAGCGTGTATTACTAAAATATAAAGTTTTATGTCGCCTAAAATTAATTAAGTGAATAATTATCGGAACAGCTATTGCAAACATCGCCCAAAAAAAGGCAGGATTAATAAAACTCATATTTTAAAGTTTCGTTTTAAATTTTGGCAAAGTTAAAAAAATATCGGTTAAAATGTAAAGGCAAAATTATTTTTGAGATGGATTGTAAAAATGATATGTGATTTTTAGCTTTATTTTGGAAAATTCTGTATCTTTGTTTCGTAAAATACACGTCATGCTTCAGGCTAAAAAAAGCGTAGTTTGACAATGGTATTGTAATTTGAAAATTGAATAGAAATTTAACTTGACAAAATGAATTCACTGAACAAAGCGAAAAAATTAAGAAGAACAAGAATTGCTTTTTGGATTAATTTATCAATATGTGCAATATCAATGATTACAGTTTTTAAATCAATTGACAGTCAGATTTTGTGGAAAATTATTGTTTCTACGATTGGATTTGTTGGATTTTTAAGCTTAACTCTTATTGTGTTAAGTAAATTGATTCGATTATCGGCAACAAAAACAGATAAGTAAAATGAATATTCACAATTAATAAACAAAAAAGGAGGTCAAAAATGCGACACAGACACAAAAAAGGCACGAGGAGAAAGGTGCAAGAAGAAAGTAGAAAGCTGAAAGCATTAGGAATTTTGATACTTTTAACGTTTACCTTTTCCCTTTCAACTGTATCGGCACAAGAGAGCATTAACGCCACAGGTGGAAATGCTTCGGGTAGCGGAGGTTCAGCAAGCTATTCAGTTGGACAGGTTGTTTATGCTACCAATACAGGAGCAAACGGCTCTGTGGCACAAGGCGTACAGCAACCATACGAAATTTCTGTAGTAACGGGAATAGAAATAGAAGAAGGCATGGGTATAAACCTTTCGTTTACGGCTTATCCAAACCCAACTACCGACTATCTCACATTGCATATCGAGGGATTTGAAATTTCAAATTTATCATATCAATTGTATGACATGGAAGGAAAACTTTGTCAAAATGAAAAAATCACTGGCAACCAAACAAACATTGTTATGAGCAATCTTTTACCGGCAACGTATTTTGTGAAAGTAATTCAGGGAAACAAAGAAGTAAAAACATTTAAAATTATTAAAAATTAGATGATGTTGTGATGTGGTGATGTGGTGATGTGGTGATGTGATGATGTGTTGATGTGGTGATGTGGTGATGTGATGATGTGATGATGTGATGATGTGATGATGTGGTGATGTGATGATGTGGTGATGTGAGGATGTGATGATGTGGTGATGTGGTGATGTGGTGATGTTGTGATGTGGTGATGTTGTGATGTGAGGATGTGAGGATGTGGTGATGTTGTGATGTGAGGATGTGAGGATGTGGTGATGTGGTGATGTGGTGATGTGAAAATTATATGATTATGGAGAAAAGAAATGAAATATTAGAATTAAGTTTTGAGTTTGCATTACAGATTATAGTCTATTGCGAACTGCTCGAAGAAAAAAGAAAGTATATAATTGCTCGTCAGTTATTGAAATCCGGAACTTCGATAGGAGCAAATGTTCGAGAAGCTCAAAATGCAGAAAGCAAACTCGATTTTATTCATAAACTTAAAATTGCAGCCAAAGAAGCCGAAGAAACAGAGTATTGGTTACTGTTATGTGAGAAATCAACAAATTATCCGTCAACAGGCGATTTAATCACATCAATTATAAGTATCAAAAAATTGTTTAACTCTATTATTTCAACAACGAAAAACAAAAAATAGTATTTACCTTTAAAATTAAAAAAATGAAATCAAAAATTTACAAATTAAGAACAGTGCTAATCATTACATTAGCTTATCTGTTCATCAGTTCATCAGCTTTTGCTCAATTACCCGAAAAAACGGTCAATTGTATGAGTAGTGCCGAGTTTCAAAAATCACACTTTACAATCTGATATGAACATCGATAGGAGAGAGAAAGTGAAAATTACCAACTCACTCGGCATTACTTATACAAAATGTTATGGGCTTTTTAAGATTTTATATTAATATTATATAATAATTTTACCCCTAAAAAGTTTAAATAATCATCCTCTAAATCTATTAAGTGACCATTTAAAGAATTCCATTTACTTTTACTTAGATCTAATTCGCTAAATACTGTAATAAACAAATTATCAATAGTTTTAAGACCTAACTCAAAATATAAACCATGTGCATATTTATTTATATTTAATAGGTTAACTCCATCACGAATAGCTATATTATTACTATTTATCATAACAGTAGAATTTGTTATATAAGTATTTACGCTCATCATTTGGTATATATATCCAAAACTAAAGTCAAAAAAGTAATCATCAAACAGATAAAACCTTCTACCTAAACCAAGCACAAATCCATTATTTGAGTAATTACTTTCTATATTAGATTCTGATACAATATTATACTTAGAAGCTATACCAACTTTGCCAAATATTTTCTTATGAAAAATTCTTACACTAGCATCTACATTAAAAAGTAAAGGAGCACTTAGAATATCATTATTTTGTTTAGTTATAGAGTATTCTTTAAAAAAGCTGATTCCAGTACCAACAGATAAATCAATTTTTACTTGAGTGTATGAATACTCAGATATAAAAAGTAAAATAAATACACTAATAATATATTTAAATTTCATAATTATATGTTATTAATATTATCAATCCAGAAATCTATGTCATATCTGCATGTTGATGCAGTTAGTAAAATTATTATTTTATCAATGTCATTTATGTCGGAAGCATTAATTATTATATCTTCAAATTCAATAGAATAGTCATAAAACACTGAGTAATCGTCCATGATATAAATAACTGAAAAATATTCTTTTAATAAAGTCAAAATATCACTTGATATTAATTTATCATTATGCAACCTAATTAATATTGATTCTAAATCTTCATTATCATAATAGTTTTCAACATAGTCTATCGTATTATTTATATCATTGATTTCATAATAGGTTAAACTGTCACTTAACAAACCTTTCTTTGTTAACATTGAACAGGAATAAATAAAAACAGAATCATTTATCAAACTATTATTTTCAAAAAATACTGTAGAGTTACTAAAAGCAATATTTAATATATCTGCATGTATATCACCAATACAATCATATGGATTAGAAGAATATGAGATTAATTGTTTTGAACCTTTACCTCCTCCTATTTCTTCTCCTAGTTGAAATAGAGATGCACCAACTCCTCCTGCTACACCACCAACAATAGCTCCTGTTGTAGCACCAGGTAATGCACCTACGCCACCTGCAGCACCTCCTATAGCTGCACCAGCAGCTGCACCAACTCCTGCTCCCGTAACTGCACCTGAAATATCTTTACCTGCTATTCGACAAACAGCTGCCCAAATTTTACCTTTTGGTTTCGCTTTTGTATTATTATTCTCAAAATATCTGTTAGTCAAATCTTGCACTTCTTGTAATGTATTAGGATTATTACTATTTAATAAATCCTTTTCACAACCTACAAATACAGTAATTACTAGTATTGATATTACTGTAACAATTAATTTACTTTTTAATATTAACATTTTATTAATTTTTAATTTGCCTACTTTCAGATAAATATTTTAGGTCGCTGTTTCGGCAATTCCGACCGTTTTTGAGCATTCATTCTCTGAAACATATTTTTGACCTTTCTTTTCATGCCGATTAAGTCGGAGGCTTTTGTCATTTCTGTTTCGTTCGTGGTATTCCAACAAACGTTAAAGTTAATTGGTTGCATCTCAATAATCTAATTCTTTTTATAAAAACAAATAAGTTTTTCCTTTTCTAATCCCCGTTGGCAAAATATTCATCGATATTTTTAGCGAAGAGAGGATTGCCCATAACGGCAGTTTGTCTAATAACCCTCATTTTTAATCATTTTTCTTCAAAAATACAATATTATTTTTGTTTTTAGGCAATATGT
>DHVB01000090.1:0-6909 GCA_002412425.1 Bacteroidales bacterium UBA5219
GCAAGTATTTATATGTTTTTTTTTCAATTTAAATTACCTAATTTTTTAGGGTTTGGGCTTAAAATAAATCTTTTAAAACTTCCTTCTCATTTTCCCAATTTAATTCTTCTCTTGCTTTAATGCAGTTTTGGTGGAAATTGTTTAAAACTTGCTCATTATCAAGTAGTTCGATTATTGTTTTTGCCAATGTCTTTTCATCTGTAATTTTTGAGGAAATGCCAACTTTATAATTATCAACAATAATTTTCATTTCAGGAAAATCTGAACAAATCACAGGAACACCAGCTTGTATATAATCAAAAATTTTATTTGGAAGAGCATAATAATAATTCAAACTTTTACCTTGTTCTAATGAAAGTCCAAGTTTTGCTC
Source organism: Bacteroidales bacterium UBA5219 (assembly GCA_002412425.1). Taxonomy (GTDB): domain Bacteria; phylum Bacteroidota; class Bacteroidia; order Bacteroidales; family ML635J-15; genus Bact-19. Next base: position 373 of record DHVB01000090.1, read on the forward strand.
TTTGTGTTTGTTCAAATAAGTCGTTGAAGTTTAGTTTGCCAGTAAATTCAACTTTAGATTCTAAGTTTAAGTCTTTGCTTAGCAAATGTAATTCTTGTTCTAAATCGCCAGAACCAGCAATTATTAGTTTTGCTTTTTCTATGTGTTGCATGGCTTTTATCATAATGTTAATTCCTCTTTCTTTATTTAAAGCACCTTGATAAATGATAATGTTTTCGCGATTTTCAAATTTGTTAGTAATATTTTTAAGCGTTGGTAAATTTCTTACTACAGACATTTTAATTCCGTATTTTTTAAAATAAAAATCTGCAATAGATTCACAAACAGTATAGGCTTTGTCAATTCTTTTAAAAGAAATTTTTTCTAAAAACCCCCATATTTTTTTCTTAAATTTTTTATTTTCTAATTCAGGAACTTCGGTAAAAAGCTCGTGGCTATCGTAAACTAATTTTTTATTTCTAAAAAAACTTGCAAGAGCATTAGCAGGCAATGTGTCTAAGTCATTTGAAAGGAAAATATCAGCTTTTGAAAATAATAAATAGAAAAACAATCTAATATTGAGACAGGTGTAAAATAAAACGCCTTTTTCAAATAAAAGTTTAAATCTTTTTGTTTTGTAATTTCTTTCATCAAGATTTTTGCTGAGTTTGAGCTTTCTTCCAACTAATAAAACTTCATAATCCCATTCGCAAAGACTATTACAAATTCTATCAACCCTTTGGTCTATGCTCAAATCGTTGCTTACAGATACTATTATTCGTTTTGGTTTCATAATATTTTTCAAAACTACAAAATATATTTATAGATTTTATATTTTGTAAATAATTTCTAAATTTGTTACAAAATTATTTAACGATGCAGATATTTAAAAATTGTTCAATTAAAAAGTACAATACTTTTGGGATAGATGTAAAAGCCTCTGTTTTAGTTGAGTACGATCACGATGATGAAATTATTGATTTTCTAAAATCTAATCAAGATAAAATACTTAAACTTTTGGTTGTTGGTGGCGGAAGTAATTTGCTATTTCAAAATGATTTTGATGGTTTAATAATTCATCCTGTTGGGCAAAGAATGGAGGTGATTAAAGAAGATGAAAATTTTATTTTTATAAAAGCTTCAGCTGGATATGTGTGGGATAAGTTTGTTGAAGATACTTTAAATAGCAAGGCTTATGGTTTAGAAAATCTTTCTTTGATACCAGGAACTGTAGGAGCGTCTGTAGTTCAAAATATTGGAGCTTATGGGGTAGAAGCAAAAGATTTTGTTGATGAAGTAGAATGTCTAGATTTGAATTCTTACGAAATTAAAACAATAAAAAAATTTGACTGTAAATTTGCATATAGAAATAGCATTTTTAAAAATCAACTAAAAGATAAAGTTTTGGTTTTAAATGTTATTTACAAACTATTTAAACAACCTAAATTAAACTGCGAATACACTGATATTCAGAAATATTTTAATGGGAAAACTGATGTTAGTGCAAAAGATGTTAGGGAAGCTGTTATAAATATTAGAAATTTTAAATTGCCTGACCCAGAACAAATTGGAAATGCAGGAAGTTTTTTTAAAAATCCAATTATTAATCAAGAAAAGTTTGATATTTTAATAAAAAAATACGAAGACTTACGGTTTTACAACTTGCCAAATGGGAATTACAAACTTGCTGCTGCTTGGATGATTGATAAATTAGGTTTTAAAGGCTTTAAACACAAAGGAGCTGCTGTGCATAAAAATCAAGCTTTGGTAATAATAAATGAAACTGGCGAAGCAACTGGCAGTGATATTTGCGAACTAGCAGAAATAATTAAAGAAAAAGTATTTCAAAATTTTTATGTTTTATTAGAACCAGAAGTTATTTATGTTTAATAGTCTGATTTATAATAAATTGCATACAATATAAAATCTTTTGAAAAAATAATTAAAAAAAATTTGGTAGAAAGAAAAAAAATGTTTTATCTTTGCACCGCATTTGCGAGAATAGCTCAGTTGGTAGAGCACGACCTTGCCAAGGTCGGGGTCGCGAGTTCGAGTCTCGTTTCTCGCTCTTTTTTTTTTAAAAGGGCATATATGTGTGCCCGGATGGCGGAATAGGTAGACGCGCTGGACTTAAAATCCAGTGATTTTTAAAAATCGTGCCGGTTCGATTCCGGCTCCGGGTACTAAGGAAAGACAGAGTTGAAAAATTCTGTTTTTTTTTGTTCTAAACATTTTTAATAGATTTCTGTTGTAATACAGATTTAATACAATTTTAGTGTAATTTTAGTAAAATGTATAATAAACGAATAAAAATTATAATAATGAAAAAAACTTTAATTTTAACTTTGATTTTAAGCTTTGCTTGTATAAATGTGTTTTCACAAGAGGAAGCAGAACAAAAAAAAGGAGAATGGAAAAAAGGTGGAATGATGTCTTTAAATGCTTCTCAAGTTTCTTTTACTAACTGGGCTGCTGGGGGACAAAACTCTATTGCAGCAAACTCATTTGTGAATTTATTTGCTAATTTTAAGAAAAATCGAATGACTTGGGACAATACTTTGGATTTAGGTTATGGTAAACTGTTTCAAGGGATAAAAGAACATAAAACAGTTTATAAAACAGATGATAAAATAGATTTTTCTTCAAAATACGGACGTTATGCTTTCGAACACTGGTATTATGCTGCTTTGATAGGCTTTAAAACTCAATTTGACCAAGGTTTTAAAAATCCAACAGATGCAGTTAAAATATCAGACTTTTTCTCTCCAGCTTATCTAAACTTATCTATAGGTATGGACTATAAACCATGTGATAATTTTTCGCTATTAATTTCTCCATTAACAGGTAAAGTAACTTTTGTTATTGACGAGTATTTATCTAGCATAGGAGCTTTTGGTGTTGACCCAGGAAAAACTTTTAGACCTGAGTTTGGGGGATATATTAAAGCTCAATATAAAGTTAATTTTTTAAAAAATATGACTTATTCAACAAAAATCGACCTTTTCTCTAATTACTTGGAAAAACCACAAAATATTGACGTTAACTGGGAAAATCTTGTAATGATGAAAATTAATAATTGGTTTAGTGCAAGCATTCACTATACAATGATTTATGATGATGATGTTAATGTTAAATGGATTGATGCAGATAATATAGAACATTTTAGTCCAAAACTTCAAATTAAACAAATGATAGGTGTTGGACTTACATATAAATTTTAATTTAAAAAAACTACAATTATGTTAAAAGAATTTAGAGATTTTGCAATTAAGGGCAACCTTATAGACATGGCTATAGGTATTATAATTGGTGCTGCTTTTGGAAAAGTTGTAGCATCATTAGTTGCCGATGTTATTATGCCACCTATAGGATTATTAATCGGTGGTGTTAATTTTACCGATTTGACTATAGTTTTAAAAGAAGCAGTTGGTGATAATCCTGCTGTAACTTTAAATTATGGAAATTTTATTCAAATCCTTATTGATTTCTTGATTGTTGCAATGGCAATATTTATTGTTATTAAAGGCATTAACGCTTTGAAAAGAAAAGAAGAAAAAGAACCAGAACCAGAACCAGAGCCAGAACCAGAACCAACAAAAGAAGAAATTCTTCTTACAGAAATTAGAGATTTATTGAAAGAAGGCAGAAAAGAATAAAACCTTTTTACTTGAGCTTGTTTTAAAACAAATTTTAGAACAAAAATAATAAAGGTGTTTTACATATGTAAGGCACCTTTTTTTCTGAAAAATAAAAACATAAAATATCTTTCAGTTTTTAAGATTAACATATTATTTTTGTCAAAAATATTGAAAAATGTTTAATTATTTTAATTATATTATATGGGACGTTGGTCCTATTCTTGTTGATCTTGGAATATTGCAAATAAGAGCTTATAGCTTGTTTTTTGCTTTGGGATTTGTTGTTAGCTATTTTATTATAAAAAGATATTACAAGCAAGAAGGAGTACCTATTCGCGAATTAGACACTCTTACAGTATGGGTTGTGGTTGGTGGCTTGTTGGGTGCCAGATTAGGACATTGCATTTTTTATGATTGGGAATATTATTCTAAAAATTTATTGGAAATTCTTTTGCCTGTAAGTTTTTCTCCAAAATTTGAATTTATTGGCTATCAGGGACTTGCAAGTCATGGTGGAGCAATAGGAATTATAATTGCAATATTGATTTATTATAGAAAATCTACAAAAAAATCTTTCTTTTGGCTTATTGATAGAATAGCTGTGCCAACAGGTTTTGCAGGTGCTTTAATACGCTTGGGAAATTTATTCAATTCCGAAATTTATGGTCATCAAACAGATTTGCCATGGGGATTTGTTTTTATACGCAACGGAGATACATTTCCAAGCCATCCAACACAGTTGTATGAAGCAATTTGCTATATTATTACCTCTATAGTTTTGATGAGATTGTATAAAGTTGAAAGATTTAGAAATGCTGGGGGGTTTTTACTTGGAGTTTTCTTTATCATGGTGTTTACTGCAAGATTTTTTATAGAATTTGTGAAGGAAAATCAAGTGGCATTTGAAGATTCTATGGCATTAAATATGGGACAAATTTTAAGTATTCCTGTTGTTGTGGCTGGAATATTTTTAGTTGTAAGAGCTTTGAAACTAAGTAAAGCAAAATAAAATATATAATATGTTAAAGCAAATTTCATTACTATTTTTACTCTTGTTGCCTTGGTTAAGTTTTTCTCAAACTTATAAAATTACTTATAAAAGCTATTCTAACGGAAAATATCAAGAAGACGGAGATTTTTCAATTTATTTTAAAGAAAATATTGTTTATTTGTCTTCGCAAAATGCTAAAGTTCAGCAGTTTACAGATTTTAATAAAAAAGAAAACTCTAAAATAATGGAGTTTGAAAATAATTTATATCGTAATTCAACAGCTTTTTCAGAACTTTTAAAGCCAGAAAACATTGAAAATTCTACTGAGACAATTCTTGGATATAAATGTAAATTAGCTGTGTTTTATTCATTTTCAAACAAAATAGAAGTTTGGTTTACCGACAAAGCACCAGCTTATGGAAATCCTTATTCTGCCTTTATTCCTGAAGAAAAATCTTTAGCTTTAAAAGTTGTTGTAAATGGAAATAGAGAAATTATAGCGTCAGAAATTCAAAAAGTAAAAAATATAGAATTGCCTGAATATCAATATGATAAAGCTGTAAAAATCTCGGATTCTGAATTTGAAGAAAAAGTGATTTTATCGCGTTATTCTCGTTTAAGTATTTTTGAAAATGCACAAATAAATTTTGATACGGATATTGAGCAAATTAATCTTGAAAACACTGAACCAGATGTGGTTTATCATTTGTCTAATGGTGGAATTGTCTTGAAAAAAGTACGAATAGATGAATCTTTTAAAAATTCGTATTTTTATGTTGAATTAGATGTGAAATCAAATGGAGATGCTTACGACAGAACAGGTTCGGTTTTTATGTTGCCAGACAATGATGATTTTCGTCCAATGTTAAAAGCTATATTTGGCGATAAAAGCGAAATGCCTGTATTTGAAGATAAATATGGGGAGAAATATCAAGGAATGATTGCAACTTCAGAGTTTTTACCACAAATTGAGTTAATGCGTTTTTTTACATCTTTTGGAGCTGGACATTTTAATACTTTGCGTCCAATAAATAATTATCCTTGGGCTGAAAAAATTACCTATAAACAAGATGTTTCACAATTATTGCCTGATGATGAATATGTTTGGTTTGGCGTATTTATCGGAAATTACGATAAGGGCGGACATATTATAAATTTAAAACTTAGTTTTTATCCAAGTTTTGGTTCTGCTGATGAAAATGTGCAAAAATTTATTCTTCCAGTTTTTAATACGGTAAATATTTTAGAAATGTCAGGGCAAAATTACGGTAAGTTTTTCAAGTCAGATACTTTAGTAAGTGAGTTTACAGTTCCCGAAAATTTAGAAAATCCTGTTTTGCTATATACTTCTACAGGTCATGGAGGCTGGGGTAGTGGAGATGAGTTTGTGCCAAAAATGAATAAAATTTTTATTGATGATAAAGAAATTTATAGTTTTATTCCTTGGCGTTATGATTGTGCAACTTACAGATTTTCTAATCCAGCTTCTGGAAATTTTAGTAATGGTTTGTCGAGCAGTGATTTAAGTCGCTCTAATTGGTGTCCTGGAACTTTAACACAACCAGAATATATTCCTTTGTCAAACTTAACACCCGGCAAGCACGTAATAAAAGTAGTAATAGCTCAAGGCGAAGATGAAGGCTCAAGCTTTTCGCATTGGTCGGTATTTGGTTGTATTGTCGGAGAAGAAACTACTGTTAAATGATAATTAAGAATTAAGAATGAATAATTAAGAATGAGTTAAAAGTTTGTAAAGTTCGTAAAGTTCATAAAGAAAGCCAAACCCGCAGACCACTTTTAACTTTTACCTTTTACCTTTTAACTGATTTGCTTTGCTCGCTTAGGTTTAGCTTCGCAAAGTTCGCAAGTTCACTCTGATCGCTCTACGCCCAGTAGCAACCGCTCATTGAGCGTAGCCGAAATGAGCGT
>DHVB01000090.1:7089-32435 GCA_002412425.1 Bacteroidales bacterium UBA5219
AAATGAGCGTAGCCGAAATGAGCGAGTAATTAATTTTAAAAATTAGGTTTAAGTGTATATTTATCGTAGAAATCTTTAATGATTTTTACTGCTTCTTCTGGAGTATCAACTATATGATATAAGTCTAAGTCTGCTTCAGAAACATTATGCTCTCTTTTTAGCATAACTTCTTTTACCCAATCAAAAAGTTGTTCCCAATATTCCTTGTCTAGCAAGATGATAGGGAATTTTTCAATTTTTTTAGTTTGAATTAGTGTTAAAGCTTCAAAAAGTTCGTCAAGAGTTCCAAAGCCACCAGGGAAAACAATGAAACCTTGAGAATATTTCATAAACATAATTTTGCGAACAAAGAAAAGGTCGAAAGTAACAAGCTTATCTTCGTCAATATATTTATTTGCATCTTGTTCGAATTCTAATTTTATATTACAACCAGCAGAAGTGCCATGTCCTGCACTAGCTCCTTTATTTCCAGCTTCCATAATGCCAGGACCACCACCTGTAATTACTCCAAAACCTTCTTGAGTTAATAAATAAGCAGTTTCTGTTGCCATTTTATAATACCTGTTTTCAGGTTTTGTGCGTGCAGAACCAAAAATTGAAACACAAGGACCTATTTGTGCAAAATGGTCGTATCCATTTACAAATTCTCCCATTATTTTAAAAATACTCCACGAATCGTTAGATTTTGTTTCAGCCCAAGTCCTTTGTACTAATTGGTTCTCAAACATTTTAGTTTCTTTTGTCATAAATATATTTTTTATTGTAATGTGAACAAAAATAGTATTTTTTTATAAATCAACAACTATTTATAATATTAATTTCAAGACATCATTTTTAAATTCTTCAGCAGATTGATATCGTTTTGATAGCGATTTTACTATAGCTAATTTTATTTCATCTTCGCTTTGTTTTTTATCTATTACAGAAAATTCAGGTTTTACACAGGCTTTATAAATAACTTTAAATAATTCATCATCAAATCTATAGTGTTTTTTTACTTTTACTCTTGTTTGTATTCTTTTAACAAACATAGGGTTTGCAGTATTTAATGCAGGTTCTTTTGCAATTGCTTCATATAAAATTAAGCCTGTGCTAAAAATATCGGAATGTTCGCCAACTAGCTCTTCGAAACCAAGAATTTGTTCAGGACTAGCATAGATTAGACTAAAATTTTTTCCTCCAAAATTTGGAATAGCAGGTTTGAAGCTAGGTTTAACTAATTCTATATCAATAAGTTTAACTTGTGGGTCTTTCTTGTCTATTTCAGAATTTTCAGAAAAACAAACCATTATGTTTGAAGGTTTAACATCGCATAAACACAAGCCTTGAGTGTGAAAGAATGTTAAAATATCTAAAAAATTAGCAATAGTTTTGTAAAAAAAGTAATTATATCTATAGTCAAAATATTCTCTACTGGTTATTAGCTCTTTTAAACTTAAACCATGCACATATTCTTGAATTATAAAGACTTCTCCATTTTGAATAATTAGGTCGATAATTTTAGCAATTCCCTTATGTTCTAATCTAATATTTGTTTCGATATAAAATTTTAGTCTTGCCGATTGATTTGGTGTTAGCATGAGCAAGAACTGTTTGCATACAACTTTTTCTTTGGTTTCTAAATTAGCAGCTAAATAAACAATTGAATAATTTGATTTTGAAATTATTGTTGATTTTTCTTCAGGGAAAAAGAAATAAGAGGCATCTGTTCCTTTTAGAATTTTTGCTTGCATAATATATTATTTCTTTTTGTATTCTTCTTTTGCTCTACCACCCCAAATATCGTCTGATTCCTTTAAATCGTGATTATAAAGTGTGGTATTTCTTTTGTTTAACAATCTTTCCCAATTTGGAGTTTTTATTTCGCCAGTGAGGTCAGAATGTAGTAATTCGTATTCTTTACCAGCTATATGAGGATTATAAAAAATAAACTTTTTATTATTTTCGTTTCTAATTTTATAGTAGCTCCATATTTCATAAGGGTAGGCACTAGGTTCGTGCTTTGAGATATAAATGTCATCAGGGGCACCATATTGCAAATAAACCCTGCCTCTGTCGCTTGAATAACCACGATTTATAGGCGTTTGATAAATTCTGTCAACATAATCAACTTGTTCTTTGTATTGTCGCCATAACTCGCCTGGCTGAACATTGTTGCGTTTTAACCAAAATTCCATAAAATAGTGTTGCATTTCTTCTAAACTTGCAGATTTTAATTGATTGTCAATAAATCTTTGTTCGTTCATATCGGCAATTGGACGTAAACATGAAATATAATGATACAGAGAATCTTTTATAGTCATGCTTCCTTGGAAATTTGCCGTAATGTCATAATCAACTAAAATTTTGTTTATGTGTTCTTGATTTGTTGCAAGAGAATTGCTTCGTTGAAAAAAGAATTTCTTAGTTTGTAGTAATTCATTTTTATTATCGCGAACTTCTAATACAAGCAAATAATTTCCAGATGGTAAGTCCTTTATATTAAAGGCTCCTAAAAACGGAACAATTTCTGCTGAACTCAATTTTTTAAAACTGCTATATTGCTCTAATATTTTTGAATTTTCATATTGTGATAGGTAATATCTTAAAAGAAAATCAGAATTTAGCACTTTGTCTGAATTGTAAATTTCAGCATAAAAAATAAATGAATGAAAATTTTGAGGGTAAAAGTTTGAAACATAAGGTATTAAGTCTAAGCCATTTTTTGTAAGTGAGCTTGTAGTTTCAGCTTTTTCAAATTCTTCTATTAGTTCAATTCCGCTAAATTGAATTTCGTTTTGATTAAAACTAATCTCAAACTCATCAATTATCATCATGGGTTCTTCTTTAGAATTTATGTCTTTTATAGTAACTTCGATTTTATATTTTCCATTATCCAAACTAACTCGCTGTAAATCAATAAAATTTGGTTTTGCTAAACTTGTGTCTTCAATTTCAGGACCAAGTAAATTGTATTTATTAAATGCAACAATTTTATCATCATCTGATTTAAAAATCATTGTTACTTCAATTTCTGCTTGAAATTTATTATTTTCATTTTTAACAAATACCGCTGATTTTCCCATTGTGCTCATGTAGGTTTCGATATAAGGACCAGCAGGCGAGTTAAATTCTGCATACATAAAATATACTTCGAGTGTTGCAAATGCTTTAGAAGTCAATAGAATAAACAGAAAAATATATAATAATCTTTTCATACTCTTTTTTTTGCAAGATACAAATTTTTTAAACTATTCGTTTAGCTTTTGTCATGATTTTTGCAAAAATCGCAAAAATCACGCCAAAACCCACATTCTTAATTCATTAAAACTTAGTATTTTAAGATTTAAAGTTTTTTGAAATAATTTCTAACATTTCTTCCATAATAAGTGAGTTTGTTGCGATAATTTCTTTTCCAAAGATATAGTTGTTTGAATTTGAAAAATCGCTAAGCTTTCCGCCTGCTTCACTTACTATAAGGCTTCCAGCAGCGACATCGTAAGAGTTTAAATTATATTCAAAAAAGCCATCATATCTACCGCAAGCCACATAAGAAAGGTCGGCAGCTGCTGAACCAGGTCGTCTAACACCACGACTAGATTTTATAAATACTTCTAAAGTTTTTAAATATTTGTCTAATTTTTCAAATTTGCTATAGGGGAAACCTGTTCCAATAAGTGAATTTGCCAAATTTTGAGTTTGTGAAACTTTGATAGGTTTTCCATTTAGAAAAGCTCCACCATTTTTTATTGCAGAAAAACATTCGTCTAAGCCAATTTCATAAACAACACCTAAAATAATTTCGTTTTCTTTCATTAGAGCAATACTCACAGAGCAGGGGTAGAGCCCATGAATAAAATTCATAGTTCCGTCTAGTGGGTCAATTATCCAAGTGTATTCTTTATTGTTAGTTTGAATAGTGTTTTCTTCTGTTATAAAACCCGAAGCTGGCAAAAGTTTTTGCAATTCTTTTACAATAAAAACTTCAGATTGTTTATCAATTTCTGTAACAAAATCGTTTAAGCCTTTTTGTTCAATTTCTAAGTTAGTTCTAGAAATAATATTTTCTCGAATAATTTCTCCAGCTTGCTTTGCAATCTTTTCAACAGATATTTGTAAGTTTTTCATCATAATATTTTTATTTGCATAGTTTCATCATCGTAAAAATCAATAATTTCCACATCGACTATTTGGTTTACAAGGCATTTGTCGTAATTTGAAACTACTCTGATATAGTTATTTGTAAATCCAAACATTTTATTTCCTTTTTTTGAGGATTCGAATAAAACTTGGAATTTTTTGTTGATTTGAGATGATAAAAACGATTTGTGTTTTGATTTAGATATTTCATCAGTTATTTTAGCTCTCTCATGCTTTTCACTTGGGCTTACTTTGGGTTCAAAATTTATTGCAGGCGTGTTTTCTCTTTCTGAATATTGGAAATAATGTATATATGAAATATCTAAAGACTTTACAAATTCAATAGTTTCATTAAAATTTTCTTTAGTTTCGCCATTTACGCCAACAATTAAATCTATTCCAATAAAAACCTGAGGCATTAAAGATTTTATTTTTTCAATTTTTGATTTAAAAAGGGCAGTATTATATTTTCTTTTTATTTTTTTCAGAACTTCATCGCTTCCTGCTTGTAAAGGAATATGAAAATGAGGCATAATTTTTTTATGATTTGCAATGAACTCAATCATTTCGTCTGTTAATAGATTGGGCTCAATGCTTCCAATTCTGTATCTTTGAATATTTTCGACTTCTACAAGTTTTTTTAGTAAATCAAAAAATGTTTCGTTACTTGATTTTCCAAAGTCTCCAATATTTACGCCTGATATAATAATTTCTTTAATATTATTTGCTGCAACAAATTCTGCCTGTTTTATAATTTCTTTAATTGGTAAATTTCGGCTTCGTCCTCTAGCGTAAGGAATTGTACAGTAAGCACAAAAATAATCGCAACCATCTTGAACTTTTAGAAAAGCTCTAGTTCTGTCGCCTTTTGATACGGCAGGAAAAAAACTTTTCATATCTTTATGGTCGGTAGTAGTAATTTCAACCTTTTTAAGTTTAGAAGAAGTTTCTATTATTTTTTCAATATCATCTTTATTGTTTGCTCCAAAAATATAATCAACGCCACAAATATTTTTAATTTCATGAGGTTTTAGTTGTGCATAGCAACCTGTAACTATAATAATAGCATTTGGATTTTTCTTTGTGGCTCTAACAATTGCATTTCTGCTTTTTTTATTAGCATTTGAAGTTACTGAACATGTGTTAATTACATAATAATCAGCTATTTCGTTAAATTTTACAATTTTTATTTCTTTATCAGTAAAAAACCTTGAAATAGTTGAAGTCTCTGCAAAGTTTAACTTACAGCCAAGGGTATAAAATGCAACTTTTTTATTTGACAAATTCATTTAATATGTAATAAAAAAGCGATGTCTCAAAAGCATTCAGCAATTATCTTGCATTAGAACACCTTTAAGACATCGTTTAAATTTTTGTCTTAGAACAATTGTTTTTTATTCATTTTCGTGATGTTTTTCGCCACAATGATTTTTCTTGTTCTTGCAGCAGCTAAGTTTAGCTTCACTAACTTCGATATAGTATCTAACTTCTATATCGTGATGAGTTTCAACTTCATCTTCATTAGTTACAGCTCTTAAGATTCCTTTTAATCTAACATTTTCACCAACTAAGGTGTCGTTGAAACTTCCAAGTTCGTCGTTTGCCATACCAATTATTACTAAATCTAAATCATTTGGACTAGCTAGGAAAATTCTTTTACCACCGTGTTGGCAAATATGAGTACATTTTCCACAAACGCTAACTTCTTTATCAACATAATCAGGAAGATTATTCAACAGAGTATCAACTGTCATTTTATTGCGATGACACTCTTCTTTTGCTTTATCACATGTTTTTTCCTCAACTTGTTGTTCGTCAGTCTTTTTTTCTGCAGTATTATTACATGCAAATGCCAGCATCATAACTGGAACTAATAATAAAATTAACTTTTTCATCTTTTTAAAATTTAATTAGTAATTATTTTATTTCAATTTTCTACAATTTTCAACTTTTTCTACTTCAAATATAGTAAATTCCCATTCAGAATCTTCATTTTTAAAAATATCAACATCATTGGTTTTTAACTCAAATACTAAACCGCTTGCTCTACCTGCTTTTGTGCTTTTTGGCGGAATACAAGTTTCTATTAATTCACTTTTATATCTTTGAGTAAAACCTGTTGAATATTCTATTTCAAATTTAATATTTGTTGGATAATCGTTGGTGTTTTTTAATCTTAAATGAATTTGTGCGGGACTATTTTTGTCATTACATTTAGCATTAACAATTTTATAACTGATTTCAATTCCATCTTTAGTTTCTAAAGTGTCTTTATAATTAAATTGAGAATAACTGCAATAGCTAATTAAAATTCCAAAAATTGTGAGTATTAATATTTTATAAAATTGTGGTTTCATATAAAATTACATTTTAGGGTTATTAAATTTTCCAACAAATAGGATAGAGCCTTTTTCTTTTTCTGTAATGACAAAAACAAATGGACGATTACAGTTTACATATTCGGCTTGAGGTGCAGATTTTTGTCTAACAACCACAGCAGTAGCTCCAGCAGCTTCGGTACCAACTTCGTCAACTTCAATAAAAGTTTGATGTATTACATTATCAATCATAAGATTTTTTTTGCCATTCATTTTTTTGAAATTAGCAGCACCCGAAAATGCTTGAGGCATTCCTAAAGCAATAAGTTGTTCTTTTAATTTGTATTTGCTTTCTATTGTAAACTTTGGAATTTGTAAATCTACAAGCCTTTCTGACAAGTTATTTTTTAATTCACAAAATTTAGTATAATCTAAATTTAAGCAAAAATCATCAATTTGCGTTTCTTGATTTGGTAACAATACATACATGTGAGCTTTATCGTCTTTATAAGGCAATTCAAGCATTATTAATTCGTCTGATTTGTAAAAATTTAGCTTTTCTCTTATGTGCATATATGATGTTATATATTGGCGATTTGTTCCAAAAAACAACATTTGTCTTGTTTGTTTTGGGTCAAAAGCAAATTTCCAATCAGCTTTAAAATGAATTGCATTTAATAAAACTAGTCGAGTCATGTCGTCTAAAGAGTTTTCATCAACTAAATCTCTAATTTTATTATTTGTATTTTCTTCAACCCATTTATTTATTTCGCGGCGTGCAGCTTCTCTGTTGACAGGATTGACAAAATCGGCAGTTTTTATTAAGGCATTATAATCTTTTAGTGATGAAATATAAGAGTCTAAAAAAGCAAATTTCTCTTGTGTAACAGCTGAATTGACGATTTTGAATAAATCAGAATTTTGAGTGGAATAAAAATTTAAAAGTTCGCAAAATTCTTTATGAGATTGAACTTGACTTTTTGAAAAGCTAAGAACTTTTCTCATTTCTTTTGCAGTTTGTCCTTTAGCTCCATCATAAGCCATTGATAATGCAGTTGAAATGCTTATCGGGCTAATGAAAACATTTGTAGTATCGGTTTTAACTAGTTGTTTGAAAATTTTAAATGCAAATTCATTATTATTATTTACGATATTAGTCTGTGATTGCGCATTTGCACAAACTAGCAAAATACTAAAAATGATAGAGGTAAAGATTTTCGTTCTCATATTTTATTTTTTTACTTCCAAATTATTATGTCCAGTAATTTTATCGCAATAATAACATTTTAAATTGACATTTCCATCTTTATTGATAACTTTAAATTTAGTTTCTACATTTTCGTTGTTTGTTATGCACTTTGGATTTATACATTTAAAATATGTTGTTATCGTTTCGGGAAGTTCAACTTTTTTCTTTTCAACAACTTTAAAATCATGAATAATATTTATTACTGCATTTGAATCAATAAGTGCGATTCTGTTAATATCGTCCATAGATGGAAATTTGTCGGCTATTTTTATAATAGCTTTTTTTCCATATTTTTTTGAGTCTAAATTTCCGCCTATAAAGAATTGAGTATCAAAGTCTTGAATTTCAATTATTGAAATAATTTTGAAAATATTTTCAGCTTTAATATGGTCAATTACTGTTCCATTTTCTATTGCTTTTACTATTAATTCGCCTTTCATATTTTATGTTTTTAAAAATTATACAATTTATTTTATACCAAGTATATGGCAGATTAGTGCCATTCTTGCATATACACCATTTTCGGCTTGTTGAAAATAATATGCTTTTGGATTATCGTCCACATCAGTGTCAATTTCGTTAACTCTTGGTAGTGGGTGCAAAACTTTAAGATTATCTTTTGTATTTTCAAGCATTTTGTTTTTAAGCACATAAGTATTTTTCACCTTTTCATATTCTACAGGGTCTGAAAATCTTTCTCTTTGTACTCTTGTAACATATATAATATCGGCATATTTAATATTTTCGTCAAGTTGGTCGTGTTCGTAAAAATCAAGTCCTTTATCGTTTAAAAAGTTTTTGTATTCTTGCGGTATTCTAAGTTGAACAGGTGAAACAAAATTAAAAGTAGGGTTAAAATCAGACATTGCCATAAGTAGAGAATGTACTGTGCGTCCATATTTTAAATCGCCCACAATATAAAGATTTAGATTTTCTAAAGTGCCTTGAGTTTTGCGAATAGAGTAGAGGTCGAGCAAACATTGGGTAGGATGTTGATTAGCTCCGTCTCCAGCATTTATAATAGGAGTAGATGTTATGTCGCAGGCATATCTAGCACTTCCTTCTATTGGATGTCGCATGATAATTAAGTCGGAATAATTACTAACAGTTAGAATGGTGTCTTTTAGCGATTCGCCTTTAGCAACGCTTGAGTTAGATGCCTCGCTAAATCCTACAACTTTTCCGCCTAATTTTTGGATAGCAGATTCAAAGCTCAATCGAGTTCTGGTTGATGGTTCAAAAAATAATGAAGCAATCACAAAATTTTCTAATAATTTTTCGTGTTTTGGATTGTTTTGAAACTCTTCGGCTAAGTCTAATATTTTAAAAATATCTTCCTTGCTGTAGTCTGTGATTGAAATTAAACTTTTTTTATTCATCTTAATTTGTTTTTATATTATTCAAAAAAAACCGAAGCGTAAACTTCGGTTTTTTTTAATTATTTTTCAATTGACAATAATTCAACTTCAAAAATGAGTGTTTCGTAAGGACCAATAAGTCCTCCTGCACCTCTTTCGCCATAAGCTAAATTCCAAGGAATATAAAATTTAAAGTGTGAACCTACAGGCATGTATTGTAGTCCTTCTGTCCAACCTTTAATAACTCCACTTAATGGGAAAGAAATAGGCTCTTTACGTGCATAAGAAGAATCAAACTCTTTGCCGTCTAGCAAAGTTCCTCTATAATGAACTTTTACAGTACTTGAAGCATTAGGTTTTTCGCCATTGCCCATTTTTATAACTTCGTATTGCAATCCACTAGCAGTAGTTGTAACACCTTCTCTTTTGCCATTTTCTGCAAGGAATTTTTCACCTTCTTCTAATTTTCCAGCAGATTGTGCTTTTTGCATTTCACTAAAAAATTCATTAATAATTTTATCTGTTTGGTTTACATCAATAATTGCAGTTTTTGCAATTTGAGCTCTTATGCCTTCTAGCACTAAGTTCATGTTCATTACTGTGTCTAAACCTTGCTGAGCAAAATTTGCTCCAATTTGAACTCCGATAGCATAGCTTGCAGAGTCAACCTTAGTTTTTAATTCAATTTTTTTATTATCCACTTTATTTTGCGATTTGCATGACCAAGTTGTACCTATAAGTACCATAGTCATAATTAGTAAAAAAGAAATATTTCTCATGCTATATAATTTTAGTTGTGCAAAATAACAACAATATTTTTGTAATTACAATTTTTATTTGATTTTTCTTTTTATTTTTTTCTTAACAAAAAATTAATTTGCAGATTTCTTAGTTTTTGCATAAACCTTTAAAGCAGGAATAAACATTTTAATAACAAAATAATCAAGTACTTTGGGAGGTAGAGCATGAATTAAAAATTTAATTAAATATGCTTCTTTTGTTACCATATATCTGTTTTTGGGGCATCTTCTTGTTGCTGCTCTGTAGATTTTTTTAGCACAGTGATTCACAGTTCCGCCACCAAATGATAGTGTTGATTTTGTTAAATCTTTTACTAAACTAGAGTAAACTCCGTTTTCGTTATTTACCATATTAGAATTGACAGTATCTGCGAAACCTGTTTTTATAGGTCCAGGTTCTATCATTGATACTTTTATGCCGAATTGTTTTGTTTCCCAACGCAAGGCATCGCTAAGCGCTTTTACAGAATGTTTACTTGCAGCATACCAGCCTCCACCGGGCATAGATACAAAACCAGCTGCCGAAGATACATTTATAATTCTTCCTCCTCCATTATTTCTTAAAATTGGAATTGCAGCTCTACAAACCGATGCTAATCCAAAAACATTTGTTTCAAATTGTTTTTTAGCGAGAGAGTCGGAGACTTCTTCAATAGTCCCAAACTGACCATATCCAGCATTGTTTAAAACTACGTCAATCTTAGTTCCTGCCTCGTTTAGTTCGGTGAATAACTTGTTGATATCTTGTTCATTAGTTACATCTAAGCGGTAAGTTTCTGCACCAAGTTCTTTAAGTAATTCTAATTTTTCTTGATTTCTGCCACTTGCTATTACTTTCCAATTTTTGTTTAGAAATAATTTTGCACTAGCTTCTCCAATTCCGCTAGTAGCACCTGTAATAAAGATAGTTTTCATTGAAAAAATTAAGAAATGTCTAAATTATTAATTAAATCTTTTGCTTTTACAAATTCGATTTTACCGTTTTTAGAAATTACAATTTCACCGTCTTCGCGGGCTCTTTCGTTAATGAGCTTTTGTCCAGCTAAATCAACGCCTTTCAAAATTTTTGTTTTAATGTCAAAAACTCTTTCTTTCATATTTATCTTTTTACAATTTTATCAAAAATTTCTTTATAATAAACTTCTTTCACATTACTTTTATTGCCTTCTGCAATAAATTTGCTTGGAAACTCTGAATTATCGATAATCATCCAGAAGTCTGCAATATCTAAATATAAATTATTCAAATTTTTTAATCCAGCTTTATATCTTCTATAAATTACGTCTGTTGGAATATTATGTCCACCTTGTTTTACGCGAGTTTTTACTCTTTCTACAGCTAATTCGGGACTATTTAACCAAAAGTAAACTAAAGTAACAAAATAGCCATTAGCTTTAGCATTTTCAATAAATTTTACGTAAGTTCTTGAAGCTAAGGTAGTTTCTACAGCAAAACACTCTTCTAACTTTATTAATTCCTTTATGCGGTGTAACATTATTCTTCCTGCACCTATTATGGCTTTTTCGGGTTGAAAAGGCGAAAGACCTTTTGCTATTTCGTCTGCATTTACAAACTCTCTACAGTTTAGCATTTCTGGCAAAATTGTGTAAGAAGCCGTTGTCTTTCCTGCACCATTGCAACCTGATATAATATATAAATTAGGCATCTAATATTTTTTCCAAATACAAATATACATTAATATAAGTTGGTTTGCAATTATATATTACAGAAATTTATTAACACTTCACAAGAAATTAGCAATTCTAAATTAAAAATTCTTCAATTATCAATTTTCTAAGGAGCGAGTGCAGAGTCAATCTTGCTTGAGCCATGCCGAGAGACGACAGAAAATGTAGCGAAGCTAAATTATCAATTATCAATTATTCAATTATCAATTATTCATTCTTAATTAATTTCACAGCGGTATCCTTCAAATCAATAATTTCCTTCCTATATAATGCCCCAAGTGCTTTTTTAAAATTCTTTTTTGAAATTCCAAAAGTTTTATAAATATCCTCAGGGTCGGATTCATCGTTGATGTACATTTTGCCATTATGTTTTTTCAGGTATTCTATAATTTGTTGTTCAAATTTTGAAATGTCTGAAGCATCATTTTTAAATAAACGCAAATCTATTTTATTATCTTCTCTAATTTTTTTTACAATTGCTGTTGTTGTTTCGCCTGGTTTAAGTTCGCTAAAGACTTCGTTATTATACAACAATCCCATGTGTTTATTCTCAACAATAGCATTATATCCAAGTTGCGATTTATTTAAAATCATAATATCAACTTCATCGTTTTCTTTGAGTTCAAGGTTCTCGTTACTAATAAATTTCTCAAGTTTTGCAGATGCAGCAAGTTTTTTGGTTTTTTCGTCAAGATAAATAAAAACTATATAGTATTTATTCATTTCCATTTTAGTTTTTTGTTCAGAAAAAGGGCATAAAATATCTTTTTCTAATCCAAAATCTAAAAAAGCACCGTATTTTGTAAGTGCTACAACTTTTAATTTTGCAAATTCATTAACTTGTGCATAAGCTTTTCCTATAAATGCTTTAATTGTGTTTTCACTATCTGGATAAATAAAAACATCAACTTTTTGACCTACTTTATATTTAATAATTAAATCGTTGTTTTGAGCAGATATGTGTCCAAAATCTTTTGTTTCAAATATTATTTCGTCACCTTTTACTTCTGTAATGGTTAATTTTGTATTTTTTCCTAAAATATTCATCTTAAATTTGTTCGTTAAATGATAGTGTAAATAAGTTTGCAAAAATCATATTTTTTTAAATAAATAACAAAAAAAGTTCAAATTTTAAAACTTGAACAACTTTTAACTTTTTAACTTTTAACTTTTAACTGTGTTTTTTTAACTGAATTTGTTTATTTTTGTCCCATGATTTTGCCTGAAAATATTACAAAAGATTTTTTCAATAATATTATTGAAGATAAAATTAGAATGCATTCAAAATTGTTGTTTTTTAAAGGCAGTGATTTTAATGTGTCTGCGAGTTTTTGTACTAAACTTGCAAAAAACATTTGTGCTATTGCAAATTCGGGCGGAGCAAATCTAATTTATGGAATTGAAACAAAAAGGGGCAAGGCTGAAAAATTTAATTTTATTAATAATTTTCACCACTCAAAAGAATGGTTATTCCACGAAATTCAATCTCATATTGACAAGCCAATCAGAGATTTGAATATAAACATATTTATTTTTGACGAAAATTCGAGTTTAATTCATTTTCAAATTCCAGAAAACAACAATCAACCTCATATGTTTTCTGATTCAAAATATTATAAATGGCAAAAAAATCGAGCTGTTGTACTCGATGAAAGCGAAGTCAGAAGTTTATATGGAAGATTAAGTGTTTCAGAACTTGAATTTCTTGGAATTTATAATACCAATGGTTTGCCTGTTTTAAGTGGTGGAAAATTTTCTGCAATGAGCTTTTATCCAAAACTCTTGATACGCAATTCAGGCAATATTGTTGAGAAAGATTATAAAGTTGAAATTTCTTTTCCTGCTAATTTATACGAAGAAAGTTTTAAACCGCTAAGCTCTCTTTTTATTCGTCACGAAGGATCTTACGTGGTGTTTGGAAATAAAGGAATGCATCCAATTTTTCAAGAAGAAATTTCAACTATGATTGAAGCGAAAATTTCTGTAAATCTCGACAATTTAGACACCTTCTTAAAAGAATATTTGAATATTACTCTTTATTTTAGCAATGGAATAAAAAAACATAGCCTAAAACTTAGCGATACCTTAACATATAATGGAAAAATCTTGCAAAAAGACCAATTCGCAAATGTAGGCGTTTTGTTTCAATAAGATAATTACTTAAAAAATCATTAATGTTTTACTTCAAATTCTTCGTTTGGATCATGTTTATACTTAAAGACTATAGCGAAGACAATTGCAACGACTAAGGCATATGCTGCAAATGTTAACCAAATTCCGGTCCAATCTTTAACATGAGTAACAGGATCTTCAAACCATTTTTGGATAACTAAACCTGCTACAATATTTCCAACAACAGCACCAATACCATTTGTCATAAGCATAAACAAACCTTGAGCTGATGATTGTATAGAAGAATCTGTATTTTTTTCGACAAATAAAGCACCAGAAATATTGAAAAAGTCGAAAGCCATTCCATAAATAATACAAGATAGAATTATTAACGCAAAGCCTAAAACAGAATTGTCTGCTATTCCAAATAGTGCGAAACGTAAAACCCAAGCAATCATACTTAAAAGCATTACTTTCTTTATTCCAAATCTTTTCATAAAAAATGGAATAGCAAGAATAAATAATGTTTCGGATATTTGAGATACAGAAAGTATTATTGTAGAGAAATTATTTATTAAACTGCCTTCAGGAAATACCGACGCGTCTTGCAAAAAAGCATCGCCGTATGCATTAGTAAGTTGTAAAGCAGCACCTAATAATAAACTGAAAATAAAAAACAAAGCCATTTTCTTTTGTTTAAAAAGCACAAAAGCTTCTAAGCCAAGTTTTTGAATAAACGACTTTTTCTCATTGTCGTGTTTCTTTTCACTTTTTATAGTTGGTAAAAATATGAAAGAAAAAATACCTAAAACAAATGCATAAACTGCAGCAATAACAAAAGACACTTTTATGCTATATCCAAGTCCCCAGTCTTTTGTGAAAAAGTTGGTAGTCCACATTGCAACAATAAAGCCTACAGTTCCCCATACACGAATTGGTGGGAAAGCTACAACTGGGTCTTTTCCGTCTTTTTTTAGAACTCCAAAACTAATGGAATTTGTAAGACCTATAGTTGGCATATAAAAACTCATTGCCACAAGCAATACCCAGAAAAACGTGATAGGAGAATTTATTGATGGTAAAATCAACATTGTCGCTCCAAATAAAATATGCAAAATAGCATACACGTAATTTGCTTTCCATTTATCGGCAATAATTCCAAAAAGTGTAGGCATAATAATAGAAGCAAAGCCCATGGTAGAAAAAACCAAACCAAATTCAGACCCACTCCAGCCTTTTTCAACAAAACCATAATGTGCCAATGTCATCATCCAAGCTCCCCAAACAAAAAATTGGAGAAAATTCATAAAAATCAAGCGAGATTTAGTATTCATATCTAAATTTTTAATTTTAAATCAATAAGGTTTAATATGTATTGGCAAAAATAGAGAAAGTTTTTTTATTTTTAGCAAGTTTTTACTTTTTATATAATTTTATTGTTAAATTTGCGTTTAATAATTTAAGTTAATTAAATATTTGTGATATGAAAAAAACTGTTTTTTTAATCATTTTAACTGCGGTTTTTGCGACAGTTTCTTTTGGGCAAGAACAAGAAATTAAAACAAAATTTGAAAATGATAGCGTTTATGTTGATACTTTAAATAGAAACTTGGTTGGTTTGAATGTTTTTCCGGCATTTGGAATTTTAGGTGGAGGACGTTTGCCGAGTACAAAAGTTTTTATTCAATATAAGCATTATTACAAGCATATGAATTTGAGAGCTAGTCTTAACTATTTGAATTTTGACTTTAATAATGACCAACTTGATGTATTAGGCTTTACAAAAGATACAGTTGTAACCGATTCTGGCACTAATGTAGTTGATAATATTAATTTTAGAAAATTTTATTATAATATTTACTCATACGATGCGAGAGTTGGTTTAGAAGCTGCTTTCCCAAGTAAAGCTTATAGGTTTTATCTAGGTGCAGGTGCAATTATAGGTTATCATTATCTAGGTGAGTATTATTATCATTATAAAAAGAACTTTGAAGGCTATCCAGCACTTAATGTAAATCATTCTTTTATTCCAGCCGATATTTCAGGTTATAGAAAAACAAGATTCTTGAAAACAGGCGTTGATTTTACTATAGGCGTTGATATTAATATAACACCAAGTTTTGTTATTTCTGTTCAGTACGCACCAGAATTAACATATTATCATAGAATCTCTGATGATGTTTCTGACAAAGACAACTGCTTTGAAGGGAAAAAAGTACCAAGTAGCTTGACTTTTGTGCCGGATTATATAGATTTGATTTTTAGTATTAGGTTCTAAGACTTGGAGTTTTGGTGTGTCGCGTCCTAATAAAAGTTAACACATTTTGTTATAAAAACCGACTTTAAAAACTTTAAACTTTAGGAACTTTAAAAACTAAACACTCAATAACTAAAAACTTTAATTATTTTTTCTCTTTCCTCTTTGTTCCAATGGTTTTGTATATCAAGATTAAGCTTTAGAACTTCGATTTCACAGTTTTTATTTTCTTTTGCAAGTTCTTCCCAAATTTTAACATGTGTTTTGTTAAGTCTGCCTGTCCATGCTGTCCAAAAAATAACAATATAAAAATCAGCAGAATTTGGCTTGGGTAAATCATTGCCTTTTAAATCTCTGTATTTTGAGTATTCTTCAAAAAAGTTGGGATATTCTGAAGTTTTGTAAATAGTATCTTTGTGTAAATTTTGAATAAATTCAGAAAGCTCGGCGTTGCAAGCAGAATCATTAGACTTAAATTCAATATAATTTCCGAATTTATCATAAATTTTAGCATCTGGAATTCCTTGCCCGTTTAATATATGTAGAAAATTATCAGAGTTTGAACTGACAATATTATTTGTACCAAAGCCAAATCTTTTAGCTTTTCTTATTAAACTTTGCTCATTCTCAATTCTGGGTTTCTTAATGCCATAATATTTCATCATAACAGGACGACAAGAACTAAGCAAAATAGCAAATATTAACAATAAAATATGTGATTTTTTCATTCAGTATAAAAACATATAATAATGCAAAATTATAAATATTTTTAACGATTTTACAGTTTGCAATAATTTATTGGAAAAATTATGAACTCATTTAAAGCTAATTCTTATTTTTGTAAAAAAACAGTTTTAAAATTATGGTAAAAAAATATTTATTAAGTATTTTGTGTTTGAGTTTTGTGATAAATCTTTTTTCACAAAAACAATCTGAACGTTTTGCAGAAATTACAAATCCTAATTTAGTTCACATTAATAAAATGCCAGCACATGCAAGCTTTGTTTCATACTCTAAAATGACTGATGCTCAAAATTTTGTGCGTGCTAATGATTTAGAAAATTATATTTTTCTAAATGGAGTTTGGAAATATCATTATGTAAATAATTTTGACGATAGATTGCAAAACGATTTTTATAAATTCTCGTTTAATGATAATAATTGGTCGGATATAAATGTCCCAGGAAATTGGGAATTTCAAGGTTTTGGTACACCTATTTATGTAAATGCAACTTATGAATTTACTTCATGGGGTTTTCCACCATATTGGGATAGACCAAATCCACCACTTGTGCCAAAAGAATTAAACGCAACAGGAACTTATCGTAAGGAGTTTGAAATCCCCGCAGAATGGGAGGGAAAAGATATTATTTTGTCATTTGATGGAATTAAAGGTGCTTCTTACTTTTATTTGAATGAAGAATTTCTCGGAATGAGCAAAGATAGTAAATTGCCTGTGCGTTTTGATATTACAGAAAAAGCTAAAATTGGAAAAAATATTTTGGCAATTCAGGTTCATAGATGGAGCGATGCAACTTATTTAGAATGTCAAGATTTTTGGAGAGTGTCGGGAATAGAACGCGATGTTTATATTTATGCCAGACCAAAAGTTCATATCTCGGATTTTTTTGCAAAAGCGATTTTAGACGAAAATTATGAAAATGGATTATTGGATTTAACAGTTAAAATCAATAATTTAGAAAATGACAAATCAACTTATAAACTTAATTATCAGTTATTTGATGATAAAAATAAGAAAGTCGCTGAAGAAACTAAAGAATTGAGTTTTGTTGATAATGTTGCAGAAATAAATTTTTTAAAAACTATTCAAAAAGTAAAAAAATGGTCGGCTGAAGAACCAAATCTTTACACTTTAATCTTAGAAATTAAAAACGAAAACAACGAAAGTATTGAAATTACCAGTAAAAAAATAGGTTTTAGAACTGTTGAATTAAAAAACAAACAATTACTTGTGAATGGCAAACCAATTTTGATTAAAGGTGTAAATATTCACGAACATAGCGAAAAAACAGGACATTATGTTAATGAAGAATTAATGCGAAAAGATTTTGAACTTTTTAGAAAATACAATGTAAACACTGCTCGTACAGCACATTATCCACAGCCTGAATTGTTTTATCAACTTGCTGATGAATATGGGATTTATGTAATTGATGAAGCAAATATCGAATCTCATGGAATGGGCTATAGCTTGCAAGTAGGCGGTTGTTTGGCAAATAATTTAGAGTTTTTAGAATCTCATTTACATAGAACAATAGGAATGTTCGAAAGAGACAAAAATCATCCAAGTGTAATAATTTGGTCTCTAGGAAATGAGGCAGGAAATGGATATAATATGTATCAAACTTATTTATGGTTAAAAAAACATGATGATACTCGCCTTGTACAGTACGAAAGAGCTGGTTTAGAATGGAATACTGATGTTTTTTGTCCAATGTATGTGCCACCTGCCGAAACCGAAGCCTATGCTTTGAGAACAAACGCAAATCGTCCTTTAATTCAATGTGAATATGCACATGCAATGGGAAATAGCTTGGGGAATTTTATAGATTATTGGAATATCATTAGAAAATACCCTTTGTTGCAAGGCGGTTGTATTTGGGATTGGGTTGACCAAGGTATTGAAGAGAAAAATGAAAAAGGCGAAAAAATCTGGGCTTTTGGTGGCGATTACGGTGAAAGAGGAACTCCATCGGCTGGAGATTTTTGTATAAATGGATTGATTTTTCCAGACAGAACAACAAAGCCACATACCGAAGAAATGCGTAAAGTTTATCAAAATGTGTGGTTCCAAGATTTTGATTATAATGCTGAAACTGTAACGATTTACAACGAAAATTTCTTTATAGATTTAAGTCAATATAAAATTGAATATGAAATTCTTTCAGCTGGTAAAATTTTGAAAACAGGACAATTAAATGTTGACGTAAAACCACAAGAAAGAAAAACTGTTTCAATTCCTGGAATTAAGAAATTATTTAAAAAAGATGTTCAAACTTTGATTAATTTTTATGTAAAACAAAAAGATGAAGTTCGCGGTATTCCAAAGGATTGGATTATTGCAAGAGACCAATTTATAGTAAATGAATTTCCAAAATTTGAACTTAAAAATCAAAAAAATAATTTGAATTTAGTTGATGAATTAGGAAAGTTGCAAGTAGTTGGAAAAGATTTTGTTGTCGAAATTAATAAAGAAACAGGAATTATTTTGTCATATAAATATCAAAATTTAGAATTTATAAAAGATGAGTTTGGTTTGCGTCCTAATTTTTGGCGTGCGCCTTTAGATAACGACTATGGAGCAGGAATGCCTAAAAAGTTAGAGGTTTGGAAAAATGCAAGTTATGATAAATTAAATGTACAAAATCTCGAAATTAAAAATGAAATATCAGAGCCTTTAAAAATTAAATTAACCTACAATTTTGAAGAGGCAAATGCAACTTGGGATTTAGAATATACAATTTATAATAACGGAATTATTAAAGTTAATAATAATTTTGATGCACGAAAATCAAGTTTGCCATATCTGTTTAGACTAGGAATGCGTATGCAAATGCCAGCCGAGTTTGTTGATGTCGAATATTATGGTAGAGGTCCTTGGGCTAACTATTGTGATAGAAAAACTTCAACTTTTATTGGAAAATATTCTTCAAAAATTTCGGAATTTAACGAAAAATATGTTTTTGCACAAGAAACTGGACATCATACAGATACGCGTTGGTTGGCAATTTGTAATCAACTTGGCAAAGGCTTAGTTTTTCATGCTGCTAATGAAAATTTTGAATTTAATGTTTCAGATGTTTTAATGGAAAGTATTGATAATGGAGATGATTGGCATAACGATGCTCCAAGATTAACAGCGGTTGATAAAAAACATATTGATGCTTATCAAAAATCTGATAGGGTAGATGTGTTTATTGATTATAAAATGCAGGGAGTTGGTGGAAATAATTCTTGGGGAGCCTTGCCCGAAGAAGAATACAGACTTGTGCCAAAAAATCTAAATGTTGAATATGGATTTTATTTAATTCCTTTTGAAAACACCAAAGAATTAAGTAAAATTTTGAAATAAATTCTCATTCTTTCTTTTGCTTTTAACTTACTGAGTATTAGTGGTTTGGTAAATGTTTGTAAAATCTTATTAACAATGATTTTTATATTGTTGAAAAAAAATAATGATTACTACTTTCTTGTTGTTTGAATAGTTTGAGGCATTTTATTATTAAAATTATAGATTTTCCATTTGTATTTATTTCTTTTTTAAATACTTTTGTCAGCATGTTAACTTATTATTTTTGAGATGGATTATAGTTTTTTTGATTTTTTAATGCTCGTTGGTTCTTTAGGTCTGTTTCTGTACGGAATGAAGATAATGAGCGAGGGCTTGCAAAAACTTGCAGGGAACAAATTGCGTTCAATTTTGTCAGCGATGACAAGAAATCGAGTAACGGGTGTACTTACCGGACTTTTAGTAACAGCACTCATACAGTCATCGTCTGCTACCACAGTAATGGTTGTTAGTTTCGTAAATGCAGGACTGCTTAGCTTAGTGCAGTCAATTGGTGTAATAATGGGTGCAAATATTGGAACAACTGCCACTGCTTGGTTGATTTCTTTATTTGGATTTGGGAAGTTTTCAATTAGTGTCCTCTCTATTCCATTAATGGGTATAGCAATTCCGCTAATTTTTTCATCTAAAAGTAAAAGAAAATCAATAGGGGAATTTATTTTTGGTTTTGCTTTCCTTTTTATGGGACTTGATTTGTTAAAATCTTCAATGCCTGATTTACAAAGCAATCCAGAAGTGTTGGCTTTTGTGCAAAACTTTTCCGACATGGGCTTTTGGTCTATATTGATTTTTTTACTAATAGGTACTATTTTAACTATTGTCGTTCAACATCTAGTGCAACAGTAGCCCTTACGCTTATTATGGCTACAAAAGGTTGGATAGACTTTCCATCAGCAGCAGCAATGATTATGGGCGAAAATATTGGAACAACTATTACTGCTAATTTAGCTGCAATTCCAGCAAATATAGCTGCAAAACGAGCTGCCTTTGCACATTTTATGTTTAATGTCTTTGGGGTAATATGGATGCTGTTTGTATTCAAATATTTTGTTCAAATGGTTGAATATTTGGTAGCAAGTTATGGACCAGCAAATCCTGCAGGAATATCAGACTATGTAAATTCTTTACCTGCCGAAGAATACAAACAAATAACTACACTCTCAAAATCTGAACTTCCAGCTCATTTAGTAGAAAAGCAAGATACTTACCTAAATTATCAAGCAGCAACTTCTTACGGTTTAACTCTATTTCATACCATGTTCAACATATGTAATGTGATGATAATGATATGGTTTGTAAACTTGTATGAAAAAATTTGTCTAAAAGTTATACGTCCAAGAGTAAGTGAAGAAGAAGACGGAGAATTTGGACTTCAATATATTACTACAGGAATGCTTTCAACAGCAGAATTGTCAATTCTTCAAGCTGAAAAAGAAGTTGAACTTTACGCAAAACGAGTTCGTAAAATGTTGGGTTTTGTAGAAAGAATGACAAATATGGACCATAACGACAAAAAATTTCTCAAACTATATAATAGAGTTGAGAAATATGAAGAAATATGCGACAATATGGAAATAGAAATAGGTTCATATTTAGGTAAAGTTGCTGAAGGAAGATTGAGCCATGAAAGTAAAGAACATATTCGTTCAATTTTACGTGAAGTTTCAGAAATTGAAAGTGTCGCCGACGCTTGTTGCAAAATTGGTCGCCATTTAAAACGTAAAATGGACGCAGACATCGTGTTTGGAGACGAATTGGTGGAAAATGTCAACTCTATGTATGAACTTTTAAAAGAAGCTTTTGATAATATGCAAAAAATATTGGCTTCGGCTACAATAACAGAACAAGAACTTATTGCAAGTAGAAGCATAGAAGATGCTATAAACGAGCAACGAAATTTATTAAAACGTAAAAATATAGAAAACCTAAATAATCTCGAATATTCATATCAAGAAAGCGTTTATTATATGGATATAATAAGCGAGTGCGAGCAAATGGGTGATTATATTATAAACGTTATAGAATCAATTAAAATAAAAAATAGAGCTTAAAAATAATATCTTAATTAAGCTTAAATAAAATTTAAAAATATTTTTACACTTATTCTAAGTGTGCATATTATCAGTAAGTTATATGAATTTTCCAAAGGTTTATTAACAATTTTTTAAATATTGTTAAAAAAATGTTTAAATTCTGGTTGCTTGTAATAGCAATAGTTTTGTGTAATAGTTAATTGAAATTTTATGTTTATGCTTATAAACATATTTAATAGTTTCTTTTTCAAATACTTTTGCCTGCAATTTACCTTATTCTTTTAAATTATGGAATATACATTTTTTGATTTTTTAATGCTCGTTGGTTCTTTAGGTCTGTTTTTGTACGGAATGAAGATAATGAGCGAAGGTTTGCAAAAACTTGCAGGAAATAGATTGCGTTCAATTTTGTCGGCTATGACAAGAAACCGTGTAATGGGTGTTCTTACCGGACTTACAATAACAGCAATCATCCAGTCTTCGTCTGCCACCACAGTAATGGTTGTAAGTTTTGTAAACGCAGGGCTACTAAGCTTAGTGCAGTCAATTGGCGTAATAATGGGTGCAAATATTGGAACAACAGCCACAGCTTGGTTGATTTCTTTATTTGGATTTGGTAAGTTTTCTATCAGCGCCCTCTCTATTCCATTGATGGGTATTGCTATCCCATTAGTGTTTTCATCTAAGAATAAGCGAAAATCAATGGGAGAGTTTATTTTTGGTTTTGCTTTCCTTTTCATGGGGCTTGATTATTTAAAAGCTTCTATGCCTGATTTACAAAATAACCCAGAGGTCTTGTCTTTTGTACAAAATTTCTCTGATATGGGTTTTGCGTCTGTCTTGATTTATGTGCTTATAGGTACTGTTATAACACTTATTGTTCAGTCGTCAAGTGCAACTGTTGCTATTACTCTTATTATGGCAACAAAAGGTTGGATAGATTTTCCATCAGCAGCGGCAATGATTTTGGGCGAAAATATAGGCACAACTATTACTGCTAATATAGCTGCTATTCCAGCAAATATTGCAGCAAAACGAGCCGCTTTTTCTCACTTTATGTTTAATGTATTTGGAGTAATTTGGGTACTGATTGTTTTTAAATATTTTGTAGGAATGGTTGAATATTTGGTGGAAAGATTTGGTCCATCAAATCCTGAATTAGCTACAACTTACGGACTGTCGCTCTTCCATACCATGTTTAATGTCTGTAACGTCTTAGTAATGATATGGTTTGTGAATTTGTACGAAAAAATCTGCCTTAAAGTTATACGTCCTCGAAGGGGAGAAGAGGAAGATGGAGATTTTGGACTTCAATATATTACAACAGGAATGCTCTCAACAGCAGAATTGTCAATTCTTCAAGCTGAAAAAGAAGTTGAGCTTTACGCTAAACGAGTGCGTAAAATGTTGGGTTTTGTTGAGCAAATGACAAATATGAACCATAATGATAAAAAATTCCTTAAATTATATAATAGATTAGAAAAGTACGAAGAGATAAGCGATAGAATGGAAATAGAAATAGGTTCATATTTGGGTAAAGTAACAGAAGGAAGATTAAGCAACGAAAGTAAAGAACATATTCGTTCAATTTTACGTGAAGTTTCAGAAATTGAAAGTGTCGCCGACGCTTGTTGCAAAATTGGTCGCCATTTAAAACGTAAAATGGACGCAGACATCGTGTTTGGAGACGAATTGGTGGAAAATGTCAACTCTATGTATGAACTTTTAAAAGAAGCTTTTGATAATATGCAAAAAATATTGGCTTCGGCTACAATAACAGAACAAGAACTTATTGCAAGTAGAAGCATAGAAGATGCTATAAACGAACAACGAAATTTATTAAAACGTAAAAATATTGAAAGCCTAAATAATCTTGAATATTCATATCAAGCTAGTGTTTATTATATGGATATTATTAGCGAGTGTGAACAAATGGGCGACTATATTATTAACGTTATTGAATCAATAAAAATAAAAAATAGAGGTTAAAAAATATTTTATAAGGCTGTTTTAAATTTTATTTTAAAACAGCCTTGTATAGATATTAGACTAATTTTGTTAGAATTGCTTTTAATATTAAGTAAAAATTATTATATTTGTAAATATTCTGATTTTAGTAAAAAAAGATATTTAATAATTAGTATTATGAGTTTGACAAAAATTTTAAAAAAAGCATTATTATTTTTTATTTTAGTTTTTTCTTTTTCTGTTATTTATGCACAGGGTGTAGCAATTAATACTACAGGAGAAACGGCTGATGAGTCGGCAATATTAGATGTTAAGAGTACAACTTCAGGATTGTTATTACCTCGTATGACAACAGTAGAAAGAGATGCTATTGTCAATCCTGCTCATTCTTTGTTGATTTTTAATACCACAACAAGATGTATTGAATTTTATGACCAAGATAATAATGAATGGGGCTCTTTGGGTTGTATGAATCCAGCATAGCCTAGTTCTGGTGGAGTTGACTATGTGCATTGTTCTGGTACGCCAACAGCAGTTGTTGATGTAACTAATCCTACAACTGGCAAAACATGGATGGATCGTAATCTTGGTGCATCACAAGTAGCAACTGCTAAAGACGATGCTAATTCTTTCGGAGATTTGTTCCAATGGGGGCGATTTGCAGATGGACATCAATGTAGAACTTCAAATACAACTACTACATTAAGTGATAGCGACATGCCTGGTCATAGTGATTTTATAATAAGAACTGCCTCTGTAGCTCCTAATGATTGGCGTTCTCCTCAAAATGACAATTTTTGGCAGGGAGTTAGTGGTATTAATAATCCTTGCTCAAGTGGTTACCGCTTGCCAACCAAAGCAGAACTGGAGGCTGAGCGAGTAAGCTGGGGAACTAACAGCCCTGCTGGAGCTATGGCTTCTCCTTTAAAATTACCATTACCAGGATTTCGTAATAATGCTACCTTTAATGCTGGTACTATAACGAGTGCGGGAGCTGTCGGTACTTATTGGTCTAGTACAGTAAATTCTATAAATGCAGATCGTTTGTATATCTATAATGCTGGTGCTTACACAAACAGCCCTACTTATCGTTTACAGGGTTCATCAGTACGTTGCATTAAAGACTAAGTGGTTGATAATTATGCAGATAAGTTTAATCTGAAAAAATAATTTAAAAAAAGTAAAAAATATTTGGTGGATATAAATATCTGTTTTATATTTGCAGGCGATTTAAGGATTGGTAGTTCAGTTGGTTAGAATACCGGCCTGTCACGCCGGGGGCCGCGGGTTCGAGTCCCGTCCAGTCCGCCCAAAAAGCTCACAACAAGTGGGCTTTTTTACTCATTGGGAATGG
>DHVB01000073.1:0-416 GCA_002412425.1 Bacteroidales bacterium UBA5219
TTTTAATGTAGTTTTCATGATTATTTTTTTTAAAGTTTTAATTTTTATCAACATTTTATTCTTTCTCAAAAGTTAATGTTCGTTCATTCCAATAAAATATACAAGGATATTCAATACAAACGTCATTAACTATTTTTAATTCCTTATTTGTTAATTTTAAAATTTTCCATCTGTCACCTATATAGTTTTTTTCTCCTGGAAAGCTATTTAGTTTTAACTCAATAACAAGAACTAAACCTTCATTCTTATCCAAATACTCTATGATGTTACACCCTCCAAATTCCTCATCAAAAAATCGCCAATATCCATCTTTTGTATATAATTCTACTCCAACAGAATCTCTATTTATACACCCTGTTTCTTCTTGAAAATTAATAAAACTTGCTTTATAGTTACCATCATATATTTCATCTTTA
>DHVB01000073.1:720-12128 GCA_002412425.1 Bacteroidales bacterium UBA5219
TTGTGCTAGCTATGCTAAGTGCAATTAAAAATTTTAATGTAGTTTTCATGATTATATATTTTTAAGTTTTAATTTTTATTTTCTAGCTCTTCAATTCTTTTGTTTAGTTCAATGATATAAAGAGTTAATTCTTCAATTTTTTGCATCATTAACTGATTCATTTCTTTAAGACTTAATCCTTCTTTTTCTACAATTTTTGCTTGTGGTATATCAGGAAGGTGCTTATTTAACTTAATAAATCTCTCTAAATCTGTTAATGGCATTAATTTGTATTCTGGTTCAAATACGAAATCACACCAAGTTGGATTAGTGGCTATAAACTCATCAGCAAATACTGTGTTACATACTTTAACATTGCCTTTAAATCTAGCTTCTCCAAGAAGGTCTAAACTATATAATGGGTCTGGATTATCAATGCCTATGCCAACATTTCCATCTCCAGTTATAACAAATTTAGTACTTTCGCCTTTAACTAATTTTAACAAATGTGAATTATTTGTTGCCTTTATCTCTAACTTTGCAGTAGGGTCACTCGTTCCAATTCCAACATTACCATTTTTTTTAACTGTAAAGAAATTTGTCATAGGAGTGCCTATGCTTACATTGCCATTTTGTTGTATTTTAAATCTAAGAGAATTTTTGGTTGTTATACTTAATTCGCCCTCTTCTTGCAATGATATTGTTGCATTATTGTTTGTAGAACGAATAAGTAAACCATCTGCTGAAGTTCTTCCAGAGTTTTTATTGGTTAATAAAAGTGCAGATTCTGAGCTTGCTAGCTTCGAAATAAGATTTTTTTTTGGCATTTGAGTAATTTCTGAAATATTAGATAATGCAAAATCTCCACTAGGTATAGGTTCAGACAAGTCAAACACATCTTCAGAATGCAAATGTAGTAACTTGTTTGGTTCATCTGTTCCAATACCTACCTTGCCACTATTGTAATACAAATTATCGCCTAATTTAGACCAATAATTTATACCCTTTAAACTTACTCCACTACCACCGCTAATTGACAAAAAATCTTCATTTAAACTTAAATCTTGTAATTCATTTGTAGGGTCGGCATCAGCATCATCGGCATTTGTAATATAACCCACATCATTAGTAAAACTACTAATTGCAGGTGCTGTGCCTTGCAAACTACTCCAGTTACCATCAAATAAAGTAGGCTTATTTATTAAATCATTGTAACTACCACTAAATGCAACGTTATTCAATGCTCTTAGGCTTAAATCTCCGTTTGCATCTATCATCAAAGCCGTGGTTTGAGTTCCAATATTTAAATTCTGAAAACGAATTGCACCATTTACATGCAACAATCGTTGTGGTTCATCTGTACCAATGCCAAAGTTACCGTTTGGCATAAGTCGCATTCGCACAATATCATTTGTTATAAATTTAACACTAACATTATCTGTAGTGCCTAGAGCATTTCTATTTTCAGACAACCCCGAATTTCCACCTATTTGCCATTGTGCTGACACAATATAAGGCAAACAAATTAACAACATAAAACTTAATGCTTTTAATAAAACCCTGTTTTTCATACTCTTACTTAAGTTTTAAATTTAAATTTCAACAAATATAAAACAAATCAATAATTAAAACAAATAAAAATTTAGCAGTTTACTCGCTCGGATTTACCTAGCTGAACTCGTACTGCGGACTTAGGTTGCAATCCAAGTGAGCGATAGACTATATTATTAGACTATAATTTCTAAAATAAATAACTTATTTTACAGCCTACATTATATTTAAGAGCAAAAGTAATTGCTTGATTTTGCTCATTTTTTACCATAGGTAGTGTCCATTTTTTATTCTCAAATTCTGTAAAAAACAGACTACTACCAGATGTTTCTAAAGATATTCTAAGGAAATTCGAAATTGTAAAACGTATGCCAGCTAACGGAGTAAGACCTATTCCCTTATTTTGTTTTACTGTAGAAAAATTAGACAACCCACTTAAAGATTGTGATTGCCCACTATAAATTCCATAATACAGATTTAAGTCAACTCCCCAGTAAAGATGAAACTGTTTTTTTTCAAAATAATTTTGTTCAAATCCCATAGAAAACATTTGTTCTCTCCAATTTCCCATTGTTATTAGAGTGTCTGCCTCATAAGAACCATTTCCGTGTATTTTCACATTGCAAGTTAATTGATCAACAGAAAGTCGTAATGTATTTTCGTTATAATGCCGCTTAAAATAAATGCCATTAATAAAACTTATGTCAAACTTTGGTTGTGGGGGATCAGATGGAATGTCTATAGATGAGTAATTTAAAATATTAAAGCCCACTTCGTTTTTTTAAATGCAACTTGTTCTTGGACACCTACTATTTGAAAAACTAAAACAAAAAGTATTGCCATTAAAAAATAAATAGTTTTCATAATTCTACTGTTTTTTTAAATAATAATATAATGATCTATTAAATTTAAACCTTTATTATCTTAAAAATTCATAAGCTATAGATTTTAGCTCAGGCTCTATGAATGTTTTGTAAAAAATCTTAAATGACTGTATTTTCTCTATCAATTCTGTAGCTAAGTCTGTAAATACAATGTCTGAATTATCTTCTGGTAAAGGACAATCCTTAGTTTCGTAAAAAAAATTCAAGTTAATCACGATTGTTTTTTCATTTTTTGCTTCTATACTTTTAAAAATTTAAGTTAATATTATAATATTTGTATAACGAGATAATTTTATTTTTGTTGTTTATAATTTATTTATTATTTTATTACCTAATACAAAATTTTTAAGGCAAAATCTAATATGTGCCAAACAGTTTCATGTTTTTGAAATTAATAAGTGTTTCTTCTAGTTTCCATGCGATTACCAAATTCATTTGACGAGATCTTTGCAAGACAGCAATTTACTGTCAAGTTAAAAGTGATGAGTTTCATTCATTCAAAATTTATCTATCAAAGTTTTTATAATACCTGCCCATACGAAGGTCTTAATCTAAAAAAAGATAATTTCCAAAAATCTCCTGTTTTCAGCATTGCAGCACCCATGCCAAACAATTACGCCTTGCCCGCAAGGGCAACATGTGATTAACCGTAAGATTTATCTTGCGGTGGAGATAACCCCAGCTCCCTCGCCCGCAAGGGCGACACAATAAAGTCAGCTAAAAGTGATTCACTAAACGTAGTTTAAGTGCTAAAAAGGAAAATTTAAAAGTATTTCCTAAAAATCTAAACTTAGGCACTTTTTTTGTAAATATTTAATTATCTTCGTAAAAAATTAATGATATGAAAAAATTTTTATTCTTACTCTCGTTTGCAATTTTAGCTTCAGGCATTTCGGCTCAAGATGTAAAATCACATAAGCCAATGTCGAAATTTAGCTATAAGATATACACAAAACGTATTTCAAAACCCAGAAAAACTGAAGAAAAAAGACGAATAAAAGCAGTTAAGCTCTTGAGATGGAAACATATTTCATCAAATCAATTGTATAAAGCATCTTTGATAATTCAAGATGAAGGACAAAGACTTGTGTATGTAAAAGAAGCTTATCCAAAAATTACTGATAAATCAAATGCTTTAATGCTTACAAATGCTTTTGAAAAATATCTACACGTGCAATTATTGTGGGAGTTCATTGAAAAAAACAATGAGCAACTTGGAATTGCACCAATGGATTTGGAGAGCTATACAAAGTACTTGAGCTTAAAAGAAAAGAAAAAAGACAAGCAAAGGGACGAAATTGCCAAAAACGAAAATAAAGACAAACCTAAAGATAAAACAGAACCCGTAAAACCACAAGAACCTCAAGTTGTTGAAAAACCCGAAACTCCTGTGCAAACTGATAAAGAAGAAACAAAACCAACAGAACCAAGCTCTACAAATTCCATTGTTTATCCAAAAGCTGAAGGCTATACAGGTAGCAAAGGTTGCGAATCTTGTTTAAACGAACAACAGTTTTTAGCTTTTAAAAATGCACTATCCAGATATGAAACTGATGAAGAAAAAACAAAAATATGTATGGAATATGTTTATACATATTGCTTCTCTACCGCTCAAGTTATGCAATTAGCAGAATTGATTAAAAACGAAAAAATGAGATTTGTATTTCTAAAAACTGCTTACGAAAAAGTTTACGACAGAGACAACTACTTGCATGTCAAACAATTACTAATAACACAATCTTATATACATGAAATTAACTCAATTTACCAAGTGCCAAAACCTGAAAAACCTTATGCTGTTGGCATTCCTGCTCCTTGCACATTGAGTGATAACGATTACGAAAAAATTAAATCTGATGTTAGAAAAGAAATGAGTTCTACTCAAAAACTTGAAAAAGCAAAAAATCTAATTCCGCAATATGAATGTATTTCAGCACAACAAGTTAAGTCTATGCTAAATTTATTTTCTTTAGAAAACGACAAGTTAGATTTTGCAAAATTTGCATATAAATATTGCAACGACAGAGATAATTATTCTGTTGTTTCAAGTTTTTTTACTTCAATAAATTCTAGAAATTCTTTAAACGAGTATATCAAATCATATAAAGATTAATTTAATGAAAAAAATAGTTGTTCTTTCTGGTGCTGGAATTAGTAAAGAAAGCGGTATTCCTACTTTTAGAGATTCTGACGGTTTGTGGAACAAATATAGATTTGAAGAAATAGCATCACCAGAAGCATGGAAAGCAAATCCACAACTTGTTTTAGACTTTTACAACTTTAGACGTAAGGTAGTTCTTGATTCCAAACCAAATAAAGCACATTTGACTTTAAAAGAATTGGATAAAAATTTTGATGTAAAAATAATAACTCAAAATGTTGATGATTTGCATGAACGTGCAGGTTCTACAGATGTCTTACATTTACATGGCGAAATTCGCAAAGCCAGAAGCACTAAAGATGAAAATATTATTGTTGATATTCAAGGAAGCGAATTAAATCTTGGCGATTTATGTCCTTTGGGTTCTCAACTTAGACCGCATATAGTTTGGTTTGGTGAGGCTGTGCCAAATATTTCTCACGCAATTGATATTGTAAAAACTGCTGATATTTTTTTAGTAATTGGAACAGGACTTACAGTTTACCCCGCGGCAGGACTTATAAATTATTTACCTAAAAAATCTCAAAATTTCATAATTGACCCAAGCGATGATTTTTATGGAATTAATAATTTTAAACATATTCAAAAATCGGCTGTAAACGGTATTGATGAATTTGTGCAAGCAATTAAAACTTTTTAGAAATATTCGTTATGGAATAACAGATTTTCAATTAATTTTA
This sequence comes from Bacteroidales bacterium UBA5219, assembly GCA_002412425.1. Taxonomy (GTDB): domain Bacteria; phylum Bacteroidota; class Bacteroidia; order Bacteroidales; family ML635J-15; genus Bact-19. Next base: position 5,976 of record DHVB01000073.1, read on the forward strand.
ATTTTTTATTACTAAACCAAAACAAATTTGTAACTTTAAACCCAAATTAATTTTACTTAGTTTTAAATAGTTTTTACAACAAATTGGCAAGAATTATTACATTTACAACTGATTGGTCGAGTAGCGATTACTACATTGGTGCTGTAAAAGCTGCGATAATTTCGAAATGTAGCGATGTCAGCTTTATTGATATTAGCCATAATATTGAGCATTTCTCGGTTTTTCAGGCTGGCTTTGTTTTAAAATCTGTTTATAAAAATTTTCCTGAGGGCAGCATTCATATTATTGGAGTTGACAGCGAACCCGATAGAGACGGTTATATTCTTGTTTCAAAATACGATTCTCAGTATTTTATAAGCTCTAACAATGGATGCACAGGTTTTATTTTTGAAAAAGAACCCGAAATTGCCGTCTTAGTAGAAACAGGATTTGCATTTGAAGGAGCTTCGTTTATTGAGTTAAATTTATTTTCTCATATAGCTGCATTTATTGTTAGAGACGGAGATATTACAGAATTAGGAGAACCTATAAATAAGATTAAACGTAAACTCAGTGTAAATTGCCAAATAGAGACTGATTTCATTAACGGAGAAGTTATTTATATAGACTCTTACCAAAATGCAATTACTAATATTAGTCGCGAAATTTTTAAAGACTATGTTGGCGATAAAAAATTTGAAATTTTAATAAATACAAATAATATTACAGTTTCAGAAATAAAACAATCTTATAAAGAAGTTGATAGTGGAGAAATTGTTTGCATTTTTAATTCTTTGGGCTTGTTAGAAATAGCAATACGCGATGGCAAAGCCACTCAACTTCTAAACTTGGGCATTAGGTCAGAAATTAGAATCAAATACAATTTCAGTTAAAAGTTAAAAGCGATTCACTGAACATAGTTGAAGTGTTAAAAGTGGCTGACGCGTAATCAGTTAAAAGTTAAAAGTGGCTTGCGTGATTGGCTTTTCTTTATAAACTTTACGAGCTTACTTTTGTGTCTTTCGTGATTTAAAACTAAAAACTCAACTCTCTCCAACTAAACACTAAAAACTAAAAACTAAACACTAAAAACTAAAAACTAAACACTAAAAACTCAACACTTTTTAAATTCAAAATTAATTTTCTAATTTCCCTAAATTTTATTATTTTCACGAACTCAAAAGTATAGACATTTTAAATATTAAAGATTATGAAGAAATTTTTGGTTTTTTGTTTTATTTCATTTTTAAGTTTTAGTTTATTTTCTCAAAACGCCGAAACACGTTTAATGCGTTTTCCAGATATTTATGGAGATAAAATTGTGTTTAGCTATGCTGGCGACTTGTATTTAGTTTCTGACCAAGGTGGTTTAGCCAGACGCTTGACTTCGCATGAAGGTTTGGAGATTTTTCCAAGATTTTCGCCTGACGGGAAACATATTGCGTTTACAGCTCAATACGATGGAAATTCAGAAGTTTATATAATGCCTGCCGAAGGTGGAATTCCTAAAAGAATTACTTACACCGCTTGTTTAAACCGTGATGATATTTCTGATAGAATGGGTCCAAACAATATTGTAATGACATGGACTAATGACAGTAAAAACGTGGTTTACAGAACTCGCGGAAAATCTTTTAACGATTTTAAAGGTCAGCTTTTTTTAGCTCCTGTCGATGGCGGAATGAGCGAACAACTTCCATTAGCCTATGCTTCGTGGTGTTCGTATTCGCCTGACGGAAACAAATTGGCTCTAAATCAAGTGTTTAGAGAGTTTAGAACTTGGAAATATTACAAAGGCGGAATGGCTGACGACATATGGATTTTTGATTTCAAAACTAAAAAAATCGAAAATATTACAAATAATGTTGCCCAAGATATTTTCCCAATGTGGCACGAAAATAAAATTTATTTCCTCTCAGACAGAGACAGAACAATGAATTTATTTGTATATGATTTGAATAATAAAAACATTGAAAAACTTACAAACTTCACAGATTTTGACATAAAATTTCCAAGTTTAGGTAAAGGATATATTGTTTTTGAAAATGGTGGATATATTTATAAATTTAACCTAAACGACAACAAATTAACTAAGTTACAAATTCAAATTCAAGAAGATTTTGCTAATAGCAGAAACATAATTAAAGATGTTTCAAAATCGGCTACAAACGTTCATATATGTCCTGATGGCAGCCGTTTAACTCTTTCGGCAAGGGGCGATATTTTTTCTGTTCCTGCAAAAAATGGAATTACTAAAAACTTAACTCAATCTTCAAATGCTCACGATAGAAATCCTGTTTGGTCGCCAGATGGAAAATATATTGCTTACCTTTCTGACAAATCAGGCGAATATCAAATTTATATTCAAGAACCCGACAAAGTAAATAGCGAAAAACAACTTACAAATTTTGAAAAAGGATATATCTATAAATTAGTTTGGTCGCCTGACAGTAAAAATTTGCTGTGGAATACAAAATCTTTAGAATTAAATTGTATAAATATCGAAACCAAAGCAATTACCACTATTCACAAATCTATTGCAAGAGAAATTTATGATTATACTTGGTCGCCAGACAATAATTGGGTGGCTTTTTCTGACGAAGACGAAAACCGAGTTCTGCAAATTTATTTATACAATATTAAAGATAAAAAAGAATATAAAGTTACATCTCAATGGTATAACTCTTACTCGCCACATTTTAGCCACGATGGAAAATATTTATTCTTTATTTCTAATCGCGATTTTAATCCTATTTATTCAGCTGTGGAATGGAATATCGCTTACCAAGATATGAGTAGAATTTATTTCTTGACCTTAAATTCTGATATTAAATCGCCTTTTGCAAACGAAAATATAGAAGTTTTTGGTAAAGACACTGCAAAAAAAGATGACAAAGCTTTTAATTTAGAAATTAAAAATATTGAAAATAGAATAGCTGTTTTACCAATGCTTGCAGGTAATTTTAGAAATTTGAATTATGTAAATGGAAAACTGTATTTTGTTGAAAGTCGTAGAGGACAAAGTTCAAAATTCAAATATTACGATTTGAATGAGAAAAAAGAACAGGAAATTGGCGATTATTGGAATTATCAAATTTCTGCAGACAGAAAAAATGTTTTGGTATATAATAATGGCAATTGGTATATTAGCAATTTACCAACAGGCAGTTTAAGTTTAAAAGAGTCTGTATCTTTTTCTGATTTAAAAATAAACATAGACCTAAAAGCCGAATGGCAACAAATTTATTTTGAAGCATGGCGACAAATGCGTGATTTTTTATACGACCCAAATTTACATCAAGTTGATTGGGAAAAACAAAAAAATAAATATGCAGAACTGTTGCCTTATGTTAACTCTAGAAATGATTTGAATTATATTATTGGAGAACTTATTGGCGAACTAAATGTTGGTCATGCTTACGTTGGCGGTGGCGACAGAAAAGAAATTCAAAGAATTAAAACAGGCTTATTAGGTGCTGAATTTGAAAAAGATAAATCAGGTTATTTTAAAATTACAAAAATTTATCAAGGCGAAAACTGGCGTAATAATTTAACTTCGCCTTTAACTGGAATTGGATTAGACATTAACGAAAACGACTATATTACAAGCATAAATGGACAAGATTTAAAAGAAGTTGACAATATTTTTTCTGTTTTAATTGACCAAGCCGACAAAATGATTGAAATAGAAGTAAGCACAAGCTCAAATGGAAAAAATGCTAAGAAATATTTTGTAAAACCAATTTCTGACGAAGCTGACTTAATTTATTTTAATTGGGTTAGAGAAAACATAAGAAAAGTAAACGAAGCAACATACGGCAAAGTTGGATATATTCATGTGCCTGACATGTCGGTTGCGGGATTGAATGAATTTATGAAATATTATTATCCACAATTATCAAAACAAGCCTTAATTATTGACGACAGAGGAAATGGCGGTGGAAATGTAAGTCCAATGTTGATAGAAAGATTAAGGCGAGAACTTTCTATTATGGGAATGCAAAGAGATGTGCCACTTACAAACATGAAACCGAGAGGCATGTTATTTGGTCCAAAAGTCTTGTTATTAGATAATTACTCTGCTTCTGACGGCGATTTGTTCCCTTATCAATTTAAAAGACACGAACTTGGCGTAACGGTAGGTCAACGCTCTTGGGGCGGTGTTGTAGGAATTAGAGGAAGTTTACCATTTATTGACGGAGCAACACTTTCTAAACCAGAATTTGCACACTTCGACGAAAATGGTTGGATAATTGAAGGCTATGGCGTTGACCCTGACGTAGTTGTAGAAAACGACCCATATCAAGAGTTTTTAGGAAACGACCAACAACTAAACGAAGCAATTAAAATAATTCTTCAAGAAATTGAAAAATTTGGAAAAACAAAACCAGCAATTCCGGATTTTCCAGATAAATCTAAATAAAAAATAAATGAAAAGAATATTATTATTTGTCATATTAATTTTCTTATCATTTTTTACATTTTCGCAAAAATATTCTTTTATTGAAGGCAAAACTTCTATAGGAAAATTTGTGCCTCATCACAGAATAATGAATGAATTGATAGACAAAACCAGCTTTGGCTTTGAGGTCAATTATTTAACTAAAAATTACAGTGATAAATGCTATAATAAAAAATACAAATTCCCATACAAAGGCTTTGGGCTAAGTTTTTACAACTTAGGAAATCCCGAAGTCTTTGGCTATTCATTCTCTGCCTACGGACTTATGGAATTTAATTTAGCAAAAACTCCAAATTTTGAATTTAACATTAGAAGTTCTTCGGGTTTATCTTACCTAACAGAGAAATATGATAAAGATAAAAACCCCTACAATGTTGCAATAGGAACAAATATAAATTATTTATTTACTTTAGGATTTAACGCTTCATATCAATTTGGGAATTATTCTTTATTAAGATTAGGTGCTGATTTTATGCACAATTCAAATGGTTCGACAAGAAAACCAAATTTAGGAGTAAATCAAGTTTTTCTATCTTTATCATACAGTCATTTATTACTTGAAAAATCAGAATTTAAGTATTCAGAATATTCGCGGGAAAGACTTAGTCCGCATGAGATTTACATATTTATAAGTTTTTGCACATCTGATGAATATAAAGAAATTCCCGAAAGCAGAGGTGGCGGTTTTTTATGCAGTTCTCACTCACTTGCTTATAATTATCAATATTCGCCAATAGGAAAAGTTGGGGCTTCTCACGATATTTTTTATAATGAAAATCTGTACTATTATTATGATAGTGAGAGAGATAGCTTAATGATGCGAACAGATAAATTTAGCGAAATTTTAAAATATGGCATTAGCTTTGGGCATCAGCTAATTTTCAACAGATTAGAATTGACAACTTTTGCAGGGTTTTACTATTACCAGCAAGTGAAAAAAACAGAGAATTTTTACACAAGAATTGGTGCAAGATATTATCTTTCGGATTATCTTTTTATAAACTTAACTCTTAGAGCTTTTGGCTTTAAAGCACACTTTATAGAATCTGGAATTGGAGTTAGTTTTAGAAAACTGTCAAAGACAATTGATAATTGATAATTGAACAATTGATAATTAATTGTGTTGTCCTAAGGACAAGCTACCTCGCTCAAACTGCAGGTCAAAAAAAGTTAGCAAATAATTTTGCAAATGCAAAAAATTTTAATTAGCTTTGTGATTAAATTAAATTATAAAAATAATTTACGAATGTTGGATAGTTGGGGTGGAAAATATACGTTACCCAACATAATAAGAAAAAACTAACATAATTATGAGCCAATTATCAAATGGAGAAAAAGAAATGATGAATATTTTTCATCATTTTAAATTAGTAGAAGGCAAAGGAATAATGTATCAGAATATTAGAGCTGTACAGGATAAATATATTTCTCCACCAAATATCAAAAAAATTCCTGAATTAATTAATAACCTAATTACACAAGGGTACATTACTTACGAAAAAAAAACAAGTAATTGGTTTTTTCTTACAAAGAAAGGAGAAGATTATTTATACGGGAATAAACTTAATGAAAGAGAATCACAAAGCAATCACAAACAAATTATTATTAATAATCCCAAAAATGTAGCTATCGACAGTTCTGGTTTCTCCCAGAATCATACTGAAGAATTAAAAAATGAAAAAGATGATGTATAATGGTCCCCTTTTTTAGGA
>DHVB01000017.1 GCA_002412425.1 Bacteroidales bacterium UBA5219
ATATAATAGAAAGCAAATTAGTATAATAAGTAGGTTTGTGCTTTTAGAATTTTAATATTATAATCGATATAATTTTTTGCAAAAACATTGCAAGCACATACTATTAAACAACAAAAACTATTATATTTTTATTCAAAATAATTATTTATTTTTCTTATTAACCAACAAAATTTTAAAAACACTTATACAATTATATCTATAAAACAAAAACGCTAAAACCTGAATTTTAGCGTTTTTACTTACACATTATTTTAATTTTATCTAATCAGCGTAACATTACCAGTATATGTATGTTCATTACCATAATTATCCACGAACTTCACTACCCATACATACACATCTGGTGGGCATTCCATATCTCCGTATCTTCCGTTCCATTCTTTTTCGTAGCCTTCAGATTTGTGTACTATTTCTCCCCAACGGTTATATACTATTAGCGAGTAAGTCTTCTCGTCAATTCCATCAACAATTACTTTAAATGTTTCGTTAAGGTCGTCGTAGTTTGGTGTAAATGCAGTAGGAGCATAAACAGCCAATTCGTTTGAGACATATATATCAACACCAGCTGAATCAACGCAACCATATAGTGATTCTGACACTAAAGTAACATGGAATGTTCCAGGCATAGAATAAGTGTGAGAAGGATTTGTATCATCACTAAAGTTTCCATCTCCAAAGCTCCATTTGTGCCAGAAGCCGCCGTGAGTATAGTTTGTGAAATATATCAACGGACTTGCCATTGTAACATTTGTTGTATGAGCTCTAAATTCTACTTCTGGATTTGGGAATACCACTATGCCTATTGTAGAGTCGCGTTTACAACCATCAGTAGATGTAATTTCTAAGCCTACATTAAATGTTCTTGCATTATAGAAAGTATGTTTTGGATATTTATCAAAAGATAAGTTTTCAAAATCTCCGTCATCAAAATTCCAAACATATCTTTGTCCAACATCAGGGCTATTTTCATAGAATTGAACTTCAAGTGGTGAACATCCATTTGTAGGCTCTGCTGCTATATTCATCAATGGTAAAGGATATGTTGATATTGAAATAGGCTTAGTTATATGGTTAAATTTACAAGCATCAAAAACTTCGAAAATAATTGTTGTATCTTGGTTTATTGCAATGCTAACAGGTAGATTCCATAAGCTATCTCCTACCCAAACTTGGTTTGGATCAATTCCGCCACCACTTATAATAACTTCAAAATCAACTATATCGCCAGGACAAACTTTAGTAGCACTTGCACTCACTTCTAAACTTAATGGTTTATGTACATTAACTGTAATTTCCGCAGTTTGACTTTCGCAGAATATTGCATCAACAATCTGAACAGTATATGTTGTTGTTTCTGTTGGGCTTACAGTTGTACTCATTCCTTGGTCTCCATTGCTCCAAACTATTGTATAAGGTGGTGTTCCGCCTTCAATTATTCCTATTCCGATTTCAACTGATTCACCATAACAAATTGTTAAGTCATCCATTATTTGAGCATAAAATGGTTCTGGTTGAGTAAGTTCTATATTCATTTCATAATGGCAATGGCTTTGGTCTGTAACAGTAACTGTATAGCTTCCTGCTTGAACATTTATTAAATTTTGCTCCCAACTTCCATTTGACCATTCAAAAGTATATGGTGGACGACCGCCTTGTACTGTAATATAAATATTACCATCATTTCCTCCGTTGCAAGTAATATCATTTCCTGAAATTGTACCAACAATTGGAGCATCTGGTTGGAAAATTTGTACAGTATCAGCTGTTTCGCAACCATGTTCATCATTTATTGTAACAGAATAAATTCCTGGAATTAGATTTTCTATATCTTCGCTAATAGCACCTGTACTCCATGAGAAATAATATGGTGGTGTTCCGCCAAATACATTTAGATCGGCAACTCCATTTCCTTCGCCAAAGCATCTTACGTGAGTTGGCGTAATATCTCCATGTAGTGGTAAAGCAGGTTGTTGTATTTGAACCATAGTATATTCTGTACAATTATTTGCATCTACTACAGTAACAATATAAATTCCATAGAACAAATCTAATAAATCTTCATTATTTGAATTATTACTCCAAGTATAGCTATATGGTGGTGTTCCACCAGTAACAACCAAGTCAACGCTTCCTGTATTTTCACCGTAACATAACACATCTTGAGTATATGTAGTTAATTCTAATGGGTCTGGTTGTGTAATATCAAAAGTTTCGGTAATTGTACAGCCATTTGCATCAGTTATTGTAGTAATATATTGTCCTGCAGGGATATTGATTAAATCTTGTGTCATTTGGCCATTTGACCATTGATAGTAGTATGGTGGAGTTCCGCCTTCTGGTGTTACATCAATATATCCGTCATAGTAACCATAACAAGAAACGTTTCCGCTAATATAATCCATAGTTAGAGGAGCATCTGGTTCGTCAACAAACACAGAGTCGTAGTGTTCGCACCCTACTGCATCGGTTATTGTTAAATAATGCCATCCTGCAAAAACTCCAGATGGATTTTGTTCTGTTCTTCCGCTAGGTTGCCAATTCCATGTGTATGGTGGCACTCCTCCTGAAACGTGAGAATACAAAACTCCTGTCGCTTCACCATGGCACAACACATCATCGGCATATAGGCTTGATAAGATAGGTGGATTTTCATCAGCAACATTTATTTCGCCTTCAACTTGACAGCCATAAACATCTGTTAATGTTACATAATAATATCCTGATGGCACATTTATCTCATCTATAGGATCTAAGTGTGTATTTACATTTCCCCATGAATACTCAAAAGTATAAGGTCCTGTACTATGTAGAGCTTCTACTGTAATTACTCCTGTAGAATCACCATAACAAATAACATCTTGTGCCGTAATTTCAATATCAAGTTCAGGCAAAGGGAAAAGCCATGTGCCAGGGAAAACAGTATCTTGTACAAAACCTTCGAGTAGCCAAGTTTGGTCAAACCAAGTTAAAGGAATACTAACCAATTGGAAGGATTCAGATATCAAAGGCTCACAATTTGTTGGAAAACAGAAAGTTAAGTCTTTGGTTTGCGAAACACTACCTCCTTTAGTTTCTGTACTTTCATCAAAAACGCTACTAATAGAAGCTGCTGGTGCTGTTATTGCAGGAGCACAAGCATTAATATATTGATAAGTTCCTAAGTCTGCATTATTTGCTTGAATTTGAGGCAAGCAGAACTCTGGCATTTTTGCTACAGGTAAAAAGCTAGTTGGTATTGATATTTGAAAGAAAATTGCCTCTAAGATAAAGTCAAAAGCAATAGAGTCCCATGTATGGTTAGAAAAAGTACTAATTATGTTGTAAGTAATATCATAAACTTGCATAGAATCCCATTCATAACAAGGATAAGTAATGTGTAAATCATTATTTACTATCATAGTGATAGTATCGTTTACACCTTCAGCTACAACAGCGTTTCCATTAGAGGGATCTGTTTCGCTATATGGTAAGTCGATTGGGAATCTAAGAGTTGCTAATATAGTTGGACAAAAAGCAAAGTCTTGTGTCATATGACTTGACATGTGTAAATCTAAGTGTAAAATAAAATATTCAATAGTAGCTGTAACTCCAGCAATTATTTCATATTCTATAGTTTGTCCGTTTATAATTCCAATAGCTTGTTGAATTGCTAGTCCATTAGGTGGTGGTATAAAGCCAGCAATAAATGAAAGAAATTCTAAAATGTCTAAATTGAACCATAACCATTCATCGCTTCCATGAGCATGCAAGCACTGAGTATTAGGATTATACGAATCTTCTGTTACTACATAAGGAATATCAATTTCGCCGGTTAATCCTATGCCGAACCAATCTGGAATAACAATAGGCAAAATATCATCGTTACAAATATTAGGCAATCCTGTAACAGGGTCTAAGCATGGGTATGCTACTTCTCCTGTTTGACTATTCAGATAAAAAATTGCTATAGAGTCATGTGGTAAGGGGTCGGTAGAATATGGTACTACAGGAATGTTTATTGTTGGAATAATAGGAATTGTTTCGCAACTAAACAAACAAACGATAATATCGAGATGCAAACCAAATCCATATTCAAGGTCTAGTGCTATTACTCCTGCTGTTGGGAAGTGAGTATCTAAAGCCCAGCCGTCTAACACGTCATAAGAAGAATTTATAGTAATAGTTTCGCCATGGTCAAAAGTATAATCATCTGGAAAATCCCAGGTAATTCTTACAGGGTAGTCAACATCGACCGATCCTAAAGTAAATCCATGAATACTAAAAGTAGAACGTAAAAATATATAAAAGCCCATATCAACCATCACACCGAATTGCTGTCCTAGCACTTCTGTAATTTCTCCGACAGTAAAACCATCTTGTACTGCAATATTAAACAAGTCATAATCAAAATCTAAACTAAAAGCTTCTCCAACGCCCCACATATCTTGATGATGGGTGCTATATGGTATTTCGTGGACAAGGATATTTTGGGCTTTTGTTAATCCACACCCGCAAAATACAAATATTGCTAATATGATTAAAAATTTTCTTACCATAGTTATTGCTTAGTATATTGAGCTGTTAATAAACTTTGAGTTAAAATATCTTGAAGTAATTTTTTTGCAGATTTAGGATAATTTGCATTTATCCAAATTGTATTATTATAATCTCCAGCAAAAAGCATAAGTCTTTCATAAATTATACCACTTGCCTCAAATTCAACAAGATATAAAATTCCGCCTTTACCGTCTTGCATTGTAACCTCGTTTGTAGATATAAGTCTTACGCCTTGACTTTCGAAATGTTTATCTGTCATTGCTTGGCTTATCATAATATAAGATGTTCCTGTGATTTCTTGTACTTGCACTGTAGCTGACGAGCCTGGGTGTACAAGTCCTGGAATATTTTCACTTATCAAAAAATACTCTGGTGCTTGCATCTTGATATTAGTATTGGGGATTAAAACTAAATTGTCCTCATCATAAACAAAGTCTGAATTAACTTTACCTAAATTTTTAACTAATGTATCTGAAACCACTTGTGAAACAGCTATATTTGCGACAAACATAAGTAAAAAAATAAAAAGAGTTTTCATTTTTATCTCTCCTATTTCATTTTAAAAAATTTTATACTATTAATAAACTTTATTAATTGTGTAAAGTTATAAAAATATTTTAATATCTTCATTATTATTGACTATTGACGAAAAAAAACAAAAATAGTTGTTTTAATATATATTTTTTTTTACTTTTTTATAGAAATCGTTAAAAATTTCTATTTATTAGCATTTACTCAATTGTAATTTCATAAATTTCTCCGACATAATCTTTTGCTGGGAATGGAATATTTTCTTGTCCGTAAGGTGAACCGGGCCACCAATTCGTATTATGAAATTCTTGAGTAATTATTAGTGTCATTTGATTATTTGGCACCATAGTAACAGTTTGGTCAACATATCCAACTTCGTAAAGTTTATCTTTTTCTGGTCCTATTCTCCAAATAATTTTATCTGGTTGCCAATCAATTTGATAATAATAATAATCTCCTCCAAAAAGTTCTTTATTTGAGGCTAGATATTTTAACGTTATTGCTCTATATGTATTATCCCATCTATGTAAATAAAATGTTTTGTTATTATATTTTATTTTATGGCAACCTGTTGAAAAGTTTTTTGGTTCCCAGCAAGCCATATCCCAGTTTGTACAACAAACAGCTATTTTCCCTTCGTCTTTTTTAATATTTTCGGGCAGTTCTATATTCCATGAATCTATTTTATCTGGCATAGCTTGGTCAGATTTTGTCAATTTTGTTTTTGTTCTGGGACAATATGGTGTTGTTTTTAATATTTCAAAATCAATTTCTGAATAATCAACTTTTTCAACTCTTTCGTCATTTCTTCCACCCCAATAAGTTTTCATATATCCATTTTTATTGCAAGAACGTCTTAAATTCCAGCCGGTTTCATTGCCTCGTCCTTTTTGATTTATTAACCATATTGCATTTGTAATACCGTTCCAAACATTGTCATCATTTAACAAACTTGTAAGTTTAGCTTTTACTGTATATTTTCCATACACAAACCCATGTCGAGCAATTACTCCTACATTTTGTTTTTGCCAGTTACCATATGTTGATGCAGGATTACAGATTATAATTTTATTGTTAACAGAATCGCTTTTAATTGTTTGACAAGGATATTTTGCTAATTGAGGGAGAACAGTAATTCTATCTTCAATTTTATAAAAAGCAGAAAGCCAGTTGTATTCTTCATTTGTAAAACCTTCATTCAGAACATCTTTAATTACTGGTACATTATGCAGTCTAGAAGATTCGTCTATATAATGTAAAAACTGTTCAAAATGTGCTTTTTCTTCCATTGAACTATTGTTGCAATTACAAGATTGGTATTTATCTAAATCTTCTATAGTTTCATCAAACATGTAATGATTTACATAAATTCCACCACCTAAATTGGGTTTAGCAGTAATTTTTAAAGCTTTCTCTTCTAATTTTACGAAACAATTTTTTATGTCTTTGCCTTCGCCATAAAGGAAATAATAATAGGGCGACACGAAGTTTGCACTATCTTTTAACAAATTTATATGCTTTATGTATTCAGGAATTTGCTCAAAATTTTCCTCATCAACAATCACTAACATAAAACTATATTCGCCCACTCGTGGATTACGTTTCCATCTGTCGTTTTCGCCATAGAAAAAATATTTTTCTTCATTTCTAGGATTACCCACAATCCGGAAAGAGTCTGTAAGAACAATAAACTCTGAAGGGCTAATTTTTCCTAAACTTTTAAATCCAATATTTGTATCTTCCCAAGAGCCATAAAAATTTTCCTCTACATATTGAGCTTGCTGAGCTTTATTTTTAGAATCACATTCTTGAATTTTATACGATTCGTTTTGATAATAAATTTTATAAAAGTATTCTTTTTCTTTGTTTGAATTATTTGTAAGTTTAAAATTAAAATTAAAATATCCACTTTCGGTTTGATTTATTGAGGGAATTGTAAAACCACTTAACGCATTTTCATAATCAAGGTCTAATTCGTTAGAATCATAATTTGCTAAAAAATCAATATCTGAAACACTATAATCGCAAGTTTTTTTCTTATCAGAGCCACAAGAAACAAATAATAGCGTAATTAAAAATAATATATAAATTTTATAAATTTTCATTTTATTTGTTGAATGAATATATTTCTGTTTTTTGATTTAACCAATCTACTTTATTTACATTGTCTTGAAAAATTATCACTTCAGAACCTCGAATATCTGCGAAATTTCCTGTTAAAATTTTTAGTTTTTCGTAATATTTTGGATTTTGACTATTTTCAAATCCTTTAAAATCAATTTCATAAAGTATTTTGTAACTTCTAAAATCAAAACTAAGTAATTTTAAGTTAAATTTATTTGTTCTGTTAAATTTCAAAAGTTCAAAAACACCATCTCCATTATAGTCAATTAAAAAATATTCAGATTGCAAGTCTAATTTATCAAAATATTGTATAGACGTATTAGAGCAATTTGTTGAATGTTTCCACATATTTTCGTTTATACAATAAGTAAAAAACTCATACTTTACTTTCTCTGTCTCTTGAAAAATAATTAGAACTTCTTCTGTTTCTTCATTATAAAAATTTGATTTTAATAGTTTTAAATTACCTTTAGTGCATGAAATTAATTTTGATGTTTTTATCAAAGAATATTTTCCATCTTTTTTTAAATAATCATACACATTTCCAAAATTATCAAATATTGAAATTATACTATCATTGATTGAAAATATTTCAGAAATTTTATTTTCGGAATTATACACTATTTCTGTTTCCAAGTCTAAGCTATTTGTTGAAAAATTAATTTTATGTAAACCTAACTTTTTTGCTTTTTCTTGATATGAAAAAACATTTTGCCCATCTGTAAAAAATTGCAAGTTGTTTAAATTTTCAAAATCATGTTTAATTTTTGTTTGATTTTCAAAATCATAAAACATAATATCGACAGTGCCAATAGCAAGTATTTGATCTAAATTTGTATTGTCTTTAAAATTTCCAATTAGAATTTTATTAAAATCAGTAAAAAACTTACTTAGTTCTTTTTCTTTATTAGCGAATTGCTTTTCTCGATTTAGGTAATAAAAGTTGTATGGTGCTTGATTTTTTTTTATTTGAAAATTAGGATTTAAAATAAAATTATGAGCAGTCGGTTTATTTCCATACTCAATCGAAAATTCTTTAAATATTAAATACACATCATCAACAAATACGGTATTAGAATTTTTATTCCACAAATAAAATTTTATAAAACTACCTTTATCAACAACACTTTTTGGCATAATAATCTCAGTACTAATGTTTTCCCATTTTTCAGGTCTGAAATTTTTATCTTTATGAAGTTCTAATTCACTACAAAAAATTTCAGTATCGCTTGTATCGCAAATAGAAACAATAAAAACTGCATCTAAGTCTTCTGTTTCGCTCAAATAATTTAGGTTAAGTAATATTTTATCTAAATTTTTGTAGTTAATATTTTCAAAATCTAATACAACTTGTTCTGAGTAATCGTTTGTGCCACTTGCATAGGTACTAAAATTTCCTGAAAAACAGTATTTTGAGCTAGTTTTTTGAAATTTATCATCTTCAAAATCAACTAAAAGTGCTTTAGTTTTATGAATTTCATTTTCTTTTTCAAACACAATTTCTAAATCATCAAAATACAAATTAGAACTATGCTCTAAATTATTGCGTATAAACATTTGCAAAAAGTGTTGTGAGTTTAAGTATTGTGTTTGAATATTGAAATTTTCGTTAAAGTTATACCAATTAATTGAATTTAAGTTTTCTGCCTTTATCTCTCTTTCTTGTTGGTATAATACAGTATTGTTAGTGTCTATAATTGTAAACACAAATAATGAATTTATGAAACTTGTATCTGGTGAAAGCCAAAAATTACAGTTGATATTAACAAAACTCATATCTGCGTGGTCGGGAATTGGAATTGTAATAATGGGACTTTGCCCGCCGTTCTTGTCGATAATAACAGATTTTCGTCCGGATAAAAATTTTAAGTTTGTTATTTTGTGAGTTTCATTTAAGTAATTATTATTTTCAAAACTTAAAAAAAAACTTATAGGTTTAATGCTAGCACTAACAACAATTTCTTTATTTTTTAATTTGTTTTCAAACTTATTACCAAGTATGCAAATTATACAAGGGATAGCAACAAGTAATAAAACAATTGATAATATTTTAATTTGCTTCTTCTTTATCTTCTTCCTCATTATCTAAATTCGTTTTATTAATGATGTACAAAGGGCGTTTTCTCACATTATTGCCCATTCTACTAATGTATTCGCCAATAATTCCAATTGTTATTAGCGTTATTCCTCCCATAAACAAAACACTCAAAATTATTGAAGTCCATCCCTGCACATATTCTTTTACAATAAGTCGTTTATACAACACCCAAAGCATAAGCACAAAAGATATTATACTAACGAAAAAACCTAAATAAGTTGCAAACCTTAAAGGAAAGTCTGAAAAAGAAGTTATTCCATCAAGAGCAAGTTTTGTCATTTTTGATGTTGAATATTTAGTTTTGCCTTCTGCTCTTTGGTCTCTATCGTATTCTATAAAAGTTTGTTTAAATCCTACCCAAGCAATTTGTCCACGCAAATATTTTTCTTGTTCAGGCATTTGTTTTAAAATATCAACAACTTTTTTAGAAATTATTCTAAAGTCTCCCACATCAACAGGTATGTCGCATTTAGTAATTTTTCTCAATATTCGATAATAAATTTTAGCAGTTAATTTTTTAAATATAGTTTCTCCTTTCCTTTGTTTGCGTCTTGCATGAACTATATCAAATCCTTGTTTTACTTTGTTATAAAGATTTATTATTTCTTCGGGTGGGTCTTGCAAATCAGAATCCATTGTAAGCACATAATTTCCTTTTGAATTTTCCATTCCAGCATAAATTGCGATTTGATGTCCAAAATTTCTGCTAAAATCAATGTATTTGATATTCGGATTATTTTTAGCTAAATTTATTATTATCTCCAATGAGTTATCAATACTTCCATCATTTACAAAAATAATTTCGTAAGCACATTTTAATTGCTCAACACTTGAAATTAATTTTGTGTAAAGTAAATCGATATTCTTTTCCTCATTATAAACAGGAAGAACTATTGATAATTCTATATTATTTTTTACCATTTTACAGCTTGATTTACTTTAGCTAAATGCAAAGATATGTATTTTTTTTAGGATTTAGTTTTTTTCAAGAATAAGTTGTACTAATTTTTTATTTATAACAAAAAAATAGAAATATGTTTACTCTCTTTCTGTTAATAATTTGTAAATATCTTTTATCTTAAACAGTCTTGTGGCAAACGATGCAGCTAAAGAAATCAATCCAATAATTACTATTATTGTTATCCAATTCATATTCAATTTGCTCAAAAGTTGAGTTGACACTATTACAATAGCAACAAAAATTACTATAGATAAGATTAGTTTGTAATTAATTTTAAATTTGAATACATATTTTGCCAAAATAAGCTGAGAAAACCCAGTAAACAATTGTGTTATCATTCCTGCTATAGCAGAGCCTATTACATGTAAACGAGGAATAAGGATAAGATTAAGAGCTATATTTAAAATCATTCCAACAAAAGCCATTGTATTTAATTGTTTCATGCTTCCGTTTGCAGTTAGCAATGTTCCAAAAATATAAGTAGTACTTATTCCTATAAAACCTATCATTAAAAAACTTAAAGTTTTCGAGCTTGCCTCAACGTTTTCCCAATACATTAAATCCATTATTTGCTCGCTAAAAAAGTAACAAACACACACTAAAAATATAGCAGGAACTAAAATCATTGAAAAAGATAATTTTGCTAATTCAGTAATGTTTTCTTTTTTCTTAATCATTCGTGAAAACATTGGCAAAAGCAGTATAGAGAATAAATATGGCAACATTGATGCTGCTTCTAATATTCTATAAGCTTGAGCATAAATCCCTGCTTGGTGTTTACCGTCTGGCAAAAGTCTTTCCAACATTACCGAATCTATTCTATTGTAAAAAGCCATTAGTAAAATCAATAAGGCATATGGATAGCTTTGTCGTAAAAAAACTCTAAAAAATCTAAAATCAAAATTTAGTTTAAAAAATTTGGCTTTATAAACAACTATTGAAAATGTAACTATAGCAGTTGTTAAATAAGCAAATGTTTGAGTTAATACAAACCATTCTATTTTCATAGGTTTGTCGGTAACATTTCCCCAAATAATAATGCTACACACTACTATCATTATAAACCTGTCGAGTACAGAAATTAAACTGTCGGTTTTAAATAATTGTAACCCGCTAATATTAGATCTTAAATATAAAATTAGAGAAGATAAAAATTGGTTTAAAATTAATATTAACAATATTCCTAATTGTCTTGAGTCGTAACCTATAATTAAAGCAGCTCCTATGGTTAGTGCAGCATAAACCAATGCCAATATTAGTTTTAGCGAAACTATATTCGACACATGTTTTCTTAATAGTTGTGGATTTTGTGAAATGTTTCTATTGTTAAAATTTGTAATTCCTAAGTCAAGAATAATATTTAACAAAAGAGAAAAATTAAACAATGAAAAATAAAATCCAAATTCTGCAGAGCCTACAATATTTTGCACCGAGCGTTCTACTCCAAAAATCCAAAACGGTTTTATTAAAAGATTTAATAAAAGAAGGAAAGCTAAGTTTATAATGAATTTTTTCCTCATTATTTAAAATTAGGTTGCAAATTTAATTAACAATATTAAGTTTCAAACTTTATTTTAAGTATAAATTTAATTTTTTTTATAAATTAATGTTCTGATATACTTTGTAAGTATATTATTTTTATTATTTTTGTCAGCCAAATAAAAAAGTAAAAATTATACAAATTTAATATTTAAGTAATAACATGAAAAATTATCAAACTGAACAGATTAGAAATATTGCCTTAGTTGGCAACTCTGGTTCTGGAAAAACTATTTTAGCAGAATCTATGTTGCAAATTGGTGGCGTTATTAACCGTAAAGGAGACATCGCTAGCAAGAATACAGTTTCAGATTATCGTTTAATTGAGCAAGAAAATGGCAACTCTTTGTATTCAACAGTAATGTACACTGAAATAAACAATACAAAGATCAACATTTTAGATAATCCTGGTATGGACGACTTTGTTGGAGGCTTAGTGTCTTCATTATTCCCTGCCGACATTGCCGTAATGCTTATTAACACTGCAAATGGTATAGAAGTAGGAACAGAAATACATGGTCGTTATGTTGAGAAAGCAGAAAAGCCGATGGTTATAGTAATGAATCACCTTGATCATGAAAAAACAAATTTTGAAAAAGTTTTTGAATCAATTCATGAAACATTTGGTGGTAATGCAGTTTTAGTTCAATTTCCTGTAAATGCTGGTGTAGGTTTCAATTCAATAATTGATGTTGTTACAAATAAAATGTACACTATAAAAGGCACAGAAATTGTAATTAGCGACATTCCTGCTGAACATGCTGACCACGCTGAAGAAGTTAAAACACAATTAATAGAAAAAGCTGCTGAAGCAGATGAGTCTTTAATGGAATTGTTTTTTGAAAATGACACACTAACAGAAGAAGAAATGATGCGTGGAATAGCTGCTGGTCTTCCTCAACGTGGAATTTTCCCTGTATTTTGTATAAATGCTAGAAACGATTTAGGTGTAAAACGTTTAATGGAGTTTATCGCTAACGTATGCCCTGCTCCTAACAAATTACCTGCTCATGTAAATAAAGAAGGAACAGAAATTAAATGCGACCCAAACGGAAAACCATCTTTGTTTGTATTCAAAACTTCTATAGAAGAACATATTGGCGAAGTATGTTATTTCAAAGTTCTTAGCGGTACTCTTACCGAAAGTATTGATATGTATAATCCAAAAACCAATACTAAAGAAAGACTTTCTACTTTGTTTGTGAACGCAGGAAAAAACAGAGTTAAAGTTGACAAAATGTATGCTGGTGATATTGGTGCTACTGTAAAACTTAAAGGAACAAAAACAGGAGCAACTTTAGTAGCTCCAGGTGAAGATTGGGAAATGCCAGCTATTAAATGGCCTAATCCAAAATATAGAGTTGCTATTAAAGCAGTAACCGAAGGTGATGACGAAAAACTTGGCGAAGCCTTAAATAAATTAAAAGATGATGACCAAACAATTTTAGTTGAATATTCAAAAGAGTTGAAACAATTAATAGTTCAAGGACAAGGCGAATATCACTTAAATATTTTGAAATGGCATTTAGACAATCAATTTAAAATTCCAACTGAATTTTCTAGACCAAAAATTGAATACAGAGAAACTATTACAAAAACAGCATTTGCTGACTATCGTCATAAAAAACAATCGGGAGGTGCCGGACAATTTGGTGAAGTTCATATGATTATTGAACCTTACACAGAAGGAATGCCTGATCCTGTGATGCATAAAATTGATGGAAAAGAATATAAAATTTCTGTAAGAGCAAAAGACGAATACGATTTAGAATGGGGTGGAAAATTAGTGTATTACAACTGCATTGTAGGTGGTTCTATTGATGCAAGATTTTTACCAGCTATTCTAAAAGGAATTATGGAAAAAATGGAAGAAGGTCCACTAACAGGTTCATATGCTCGTGATATTAGAGTTTGTATTGTTGACGGTAAAATGCACCCTGTTGACTCTAACGAAATTTCGTTTAAATTAGCAGGACGTAATGCGTTTAGTAATGCATTTAAAAAGGCTGGTCCAAAAATTATGGAACCTATTTACAATTTAGAAGTTTTAGTTCCTGGCGATAGAATGGGTGATGTGATGAGTGACTTGCAAGGTCGCCGTGCTGTTGTAATGGGAATGAGTAGCGAAAAAGGCTTTGAAAAAATTATGGCGAGAGTTCCTTACGCAGAAATGGCAACTTATTCTACTGCTCTTAGATCAAATACCGGAGGTCGTGCAATGTATGAAATGTCGTTCCACGAATACCAACAAGTACCACCAGATGTTCAAGAGCAATTGCTTAAAGAATACGAAGCTGAAGACGACGACGAATAATATAAAAAGAAAAAGAGAGGTGGAGCGACCTCTCTTTTTTTTACACAACTATGAAATAAAACTCCTAATGCCTTGCAAGACGCAAAGCTCCTCTTCTTTCAATTTTATTTCCAAAATTATCCTCACCATTTATATTGTAATAATAAACTCCATCAGCAGCATGGTCATTTCCATTTATTTTTCCGTCCCAAGACTTATTAATGTCTGTACTTTGGAAAATTACTTCACCATTTTTGTTAGTAATATCTATTTTAAACTTAACCAATTCTCCATCATAGCACACTACAAACTCATCATTTAATCCGTCTCCATTTGGTGTAAAAATATTTGGTATTCTAAGATTGGTTTCAGATATTTCTATGGTTTCAGAATATGATTTTTGACAAGTTTCACTTAAACTTGCAAACAATTCTATTTTATATGTACCACCTTTTACAAACTCATAACTAAAATTATCTAGCTCTGATTTTTCCTCATCATTTGTTTTCCAGATAAAGTTAACTTGATTATTTCGCTCAAAACCGCTATCATCAATTCTAGTATAATTAATAAATTGATATTTGTTTTTATTTACTAAATCTCTATCCGAAACAAAATATGGACTAATATTTAAACTGTCGGAAATAAATACTGTATCTGCAATATAACAAGAATTTGCAAAGCCAATTTTAACAAAGTAAATTCCTGCATTAAGATTTGTGAATCTACCTGTAGAATTTGTAATTTCGTTGTTTAATGTGAATGAATTTATATTTTTGTCATCACTTAATATTAACAATTTTCCATTTGCCTTAGAGCATACTTCTGATTCGGTTTGTATTTTGTATTTTGGCGATTTTAAAACATTTATTGTTTGTGATATTTGCTGAGTACAACCATTTTCTTCTAAGTTGAACGAAATTAAGTTTTCTCCTGATTTTAGATTTTTAATAATATAAGTTGAACTTGATTTTTTCAAGACTTTAAAATTAGTATCACCCCAAACAAGTTTAGAATTAGAATTTTTAATGTTTATAATCAAATCTTCGTTAGGACAGATATTTTCGTTAGAAAAATCAACTTTTGCAAAATCATTGTTTTTAAAATTTATAGTAATACTATCTCTAAAAACATTTGATATATCATTATAATATATGGTATATTTACCAAAATTTTGCGAATTTATATTTATCCCTAAATCAGATTTACTTACTATTATATCTTTTGGTAATTGCAACAAATTGGTTTTTGCTCCAAAAGGAATTTCTATTGATTTTCCACAAATTACAGTATCATTAGTTTTAAATACTTTTTGACTTATTGTTTTTTCATTTACGACATTTTTATTTTCATTAACAACACTTATTAATTTATTCTCATTGATTACTAAATCATTTTGTTTGATTATAGGTATTTGATTATTTTGAGAATTATTTAAAATCTGATTTTCTGAATTAATATTATTTTGATTAGTTATTATTTGTTTATTTTCTTCAATAATAGTGTTTGTTGTTTGGTTAGTAGTTTCGATTGGTTTTGTTTGATTATTTACAATGTATATTGTTGCAAGGCTTAATGCTATTATAGCCAAACCTGCAGTAATATGATATTTATATGTTTTCAAAAATCCTTTTGGCTTTGGATATTGAGCCTTAATTTTCAAAAACACTTCTTCGGAGGGAGTCTCCTGAAAGTTTTCTAATTTACTTTTTAATATTTCATCAAATTTCTCCATTCAATCTTTTTTAATAAGTTCTTGTAAGATTTCTCTGGCTCTTTTTAGCTGCGATCGACTTGTTGCTTCTGAAATTTGCAACATTTCTGCAATTTCTGTGTGCTTATATCCTTCGATTACATATAGGTTAAAAACAGTTTTATAACCTATTGATAATTCGTTTACAACTTCCATAATTTCTTTCGCGCTCATTTGACTTACCACATCATAATCAAAATTATTACTTTGTGGCTCGTAACTATCAACAGGTTCAACTAAACTTCTTCTTTTTTCGTGAAAGAAATTAATTGCAGCATTTATTGTAAGCCTTTTTATCCAACCTTCAAAAGAACCTTTAAACTCATAATCATCAATTTTGTTTAGGATTTTTAAGAAACAATTTTGCAACAAATCTTCTGCCTCTGTTTTGTTTCTAG
This sequence comes from Bacteroidales bacterium UBA5219, assembly GCA_002412425.1. Lineage (GTDB taxonomy): Bacteria > Bacteroidota > Bacteroidia > Bacteroidales > ML635J-15 > Bact-19. Next base: position 16,234 of record DHVB01000017.1, read on the forward strand.
TATATCTCAAACAAATTCCAAAAATAATTGGCGAATACGTCTTATAAAGTTCATCAAAAGCTTTTTTTGATCTTTTTTGACATTGCCTTATAAGTTTTTCATTATCGTCCATTAATTATTTTCTTCTATATAGACAGTTCTCGAGTGCAAAACGTTGCATGGATTTTTAATTATTCTCGCATTAAATGCAAAATTCCTTGTTCTTCGTAGATATTTCCATCAAAACCAGTAGCCTTAATCTCATAGTAATACACACCTGGAGATGCTTTTGAACCTCCATTTATATTT
>DHVB01000009.1:0-176 GCA_002412425.1 Bacteroidales bacterium UBA5219
GGCGTTTATACTGTTGTATTAACAGACGAAAATGGCAATGTTGGAACTCAAAGATTTATTAAAAACTAAAGTAAATTTAAAGTTAACAAAAGTAAAAAAGGCTGTTTATATGACAGCCTTTTTTTTTGTACGCTCATTTCGACTACGCTCAATGAGCGTTTGACTATGCTCATTGA
>DHVB01000009.1:344-17450 GCA_002412425.1 Bacteroidales bacterium UBA5219
GTTTGACTATGCTCATTGAGCGTTCAATTTTGCTCATTGAGCGGAGCCGAAATGAGCATAACTGAAATAATCTAGTTAAAAGTTACTTTTCTATTAATATTAATAGGTAATGAAAAAAATATTTTTGTTTATAGTAAATGCGAAAATATTTAATGTTTCATTAAAGCTTTAATTCTATTAAAAACAGGTGGGTGTGAGTAAGTCATAAATACAACCCAAGGGTGAGGAGTTAAATTACTCATATTATGAGAGCTGAGTTTTTTAAGTGCAGAAATTAGTTCGTTTGATAGTCCATGTTTTGATGCAAAATTGTCTGCTTGGTATTCTGCTTTTCTACTAAAAATTGAAGAAACTACTGCAAAAGCACTTGAAATAGGAGAGTAAATAATTGAGAAAGCTATAAGTGCAATATGAAAACTTGCTTTTTCTAATCCTAATGCTTGAGAAAGCATGTCGCTACTAGCAAAAAGTCCAAAAATATAAAACATAATTCCTATTTCTATAATGCCAGCAATCATCGACCAGTAAATGTGTTTGTGCTTGTAATGTCCAATCTCGTGAGCCAAAACTGCAAGAATTTCATCATTTGTCATTTCATTAATTAAAGTGTCGTACAAAACAATACGTTTTTTTGGTCCTATACCACTAAAATATGCATTTGCTTTTGTTGAGCGTTTAGAACCATCAATAACAAATATTTTTGAAATATTGAAACCTGCTTTTTTGCTAAATTCCATAATTTTTGTTTTAAGTTCGCCGTCTTCAAGCGGTGTTTGCTTATTAAATAAAGGAACTATCAGAGTTGAGTAAAACATATTCATAAATAAGGAAAAAGCAATAATTACCAAGCAAGCATATAGCCAAAAATATTCAGGGTCTAAATGGTAAATCCACAAAATTAAAGCAAATAAGCCAGCACCAATAGTTCCGCCTAGCAAATAAGTTTTAATTTTGTCTAAAATATATGTTTTTACAGTGGTTTTATTAAAGCCATATTTGTTTTCAATTACAAAAGTATCGTAAACACTAAAGGGAGTACTTAAAATATCCATAGCAAGCAAAATAATTCCAAAAAACACTAGAGGTTTTAGAATAAAATTTTCAGAAATTTGACCAGCAAGAGTGTCAACATAGGCAAATCCATTAAAAACAAGCATTAGAACTATTAAAATAAAACTAAAACTTGAACTTATAATCCCAAAGCGATAATTTTCTGATTTATAACTTTGTTGTTTTTTATATTTTTCGGTGTCGTAAATGTCTTTCAAAATTTCAGGAATAGGTTTATTAAACCACGAAGCATTTAAATATTCTAAAATTTGTTCTACGAAAAAATCTAAAACTACAATTGTTATAATGATGATGAATAAAATTTCTGAAGTCATAATTATTTAATATTGTCTGTAAAACTCAGATTATTTTGCTTTAATATTTTCAATGAATTAATCATAAAATCACGCAAAATTATAAAAATATTTACTTAAAACAATCTGCAAAATATAATTAGGCGAGAATTTGTAAGCGGATTGTAAAAATTAAGCAAAAAATTTGCTTTTGTGTTAGTTTTATTTGTAAATTTGCAAAACAATTACAAAACGAGTGTAAAAAATGATTCTTAATTTCAATGTTCAAAATTTTGGTCCAATAAAAGATGAACAAACTCTTTCTTTTGAGGCAGATAATTCAACCCACCTTGAAGACGCTTATGTCGCTAATATAGGAGGACAACGGATTTTAAAACTCGCATTAATTTATGGGGCAAACGCATCAGGAAAAACAACAATACTTAAAGCACTTGATTTTTTGCGACAAATAGTTCTTGAGCCAGAAGATAAGAAAACTACAGAATTAGACTTTAGCCCTTTTCTATTTGACTCGATTACACCAAAACAAAACTCAATTATTTCGTTAGAGTTTTTTCAAAATGAAATTAAATATTTTTATGAAGTAGAATTTTGTAAAAAAGCCATTGTTTCAGAGTCGCTGTATTTTCATAATCCTAATAAAGCTAATATTTTTAAACGAAAAACAGATTTAAAAAAGCAGTTTACAGAAATAACTTTTGGAAGTAAAATTTCTGCAGATAAAGTTTTTAAGAAGACTCTCGAAGCCAATACTCTTTGGAATAATACTGTTCTAGGTGGGTATCTAAAAACAAATATTGATTTTAAGGAATTACAAGAAGTTATAGACTGGTTTGTTAAATATTTGAACCCATTAATTTATGCCAGAACTCAATTAGAAGGTTTTGTTACTTCGCAAATTGATAATAAGAAAATTTCTAAATCAGATGTGGTCAGTATTTTAAAAAAAGCGGACTTAAATATTTCTGATATTGTAATTCAAAAAGAAGAAAAGGATTTTCCGGGTGCTTTTATTGAGTTTTTAAAAAATCAAGTAAATGTTCCGAGTGATAAAGCTAGAGAGTTGGAAGAAAAAGGAAAATTAACAGCTATTAATGTTGAATTTGAACACGAAGTCAATAATGTCAAATACACATTACCTTTAGATGAAGAATCAGAAGGGACAAGGCGTTACTATGGGTTTGCTGGTTTGTTAGCTTTGCTAATTCAAAATTCAACAGCATTTCTAATTGACGAATTAGAGGCTTCTTTACACCCTGATTTGTATTTGCATTTTCTTATTTCTTTTCTTTTGAATTCTGAAAATTCTCAAATCATTGCAACAACACATAATAGAGAGATTTTAGATAACAGAGATGTTTTTAGAAATGATGTAATATGGTTTACTGATAAACAAGAAAATTGCTCAACTGAACTTTATTCTTTGGCTGATTTTGACAGCTCTGTCGTTCGTAATACTACAAATGTTTTAAACGCCTATAAAAGTGGAAAATTAAGTGCTACACCTAATTTGGGCGATACTTTCATTGACTTTAATGTGAAACTATGAGAAAGCCTAAAAGAAATGCACCTAAACCACCAACATCTATTGCTGTTGTAGTTGACGGCGATGACGAAGTTTGGTATTTGCAAATGTTGAAAAGAAACGAACCAAAAATTCGTATTAGCATAAAGCCCGAAATTCCAAATAAAAAAAGTGTAGAAGAACAATACAATTTAGTTCGTGATTTGTCGGAAAAGGAATTTACAAAAGTTTTTTGGATAGTTGACCTTGATTCTGTTATCAAAGAAGATGACGAAGCACCAAAAGGGAAAGAAACACCACTTGAAATTTTTGCAAAATATAGAGCAAATTTAGAAGAAAATTATGCAAACGTTGTTGTGATTGTAAATAATCCTTGTCTTGAATTTTGGTTTCTGCTTCATTTTAAAAAAACATCAAAGTATTATGACACTTGTGCAGAAGCAAAAACTGAATTAAAAAAATACTTAAAAAACTATGAGAAAACGCGAAAGTTTTTCACTAAACAAGGAGACGATATTTACTTAAAGTTAAAACCAAGATTAAAAATAGCTGTTGAAAACTCTATTGCACTTGGAAATTATGACAAGAAAAATCCCAAAAAGCAATGTGTGAAATGGAATTGTTTTTTCAATCAAGCGAATTGAAAAAGCACTTTGAATGAAAATAATCTATACACAAATATTAATTTATTGGTACAATGAAATAAAGTTTTTTTGATATATTAATAAATAGGTAAGAATCCTTAACGCTCAATAAACATGTTAAAAATATTTACAAAATTAAATTTATAAATCTTCACATTTTTATTAAATTTGTGCTTTTGTAAAAATGAATATGCACTTAAAGAATTTATCACTAATTAATTTTAAAAACTTTGAAAGTTTTGAATTAGAGCCTTGTGCTAAAATAAATTGTTTAATTGGTGATAATGGAATTGGAAAAACTAACCTTCTTGATAGCATTCATTATTTATCTTTTTGTAAAAGTTTTTTAAACCCATCGGATAGGCAAAATATAAAAACTGGCGAAGATTTTTTCGTTATAAAAGGCAAGTTTGAGCTTGATGACAATGTTGAAAATATATATTGTGGCGTCCAAAAAGATAAACGCAAATCTTTTCGCCGAAATGGTATTGAATATCAAAAACTTTCAGAACATATAGGTTTACTTCCAGTAGTATGCTCCAGTCCATACGATTCTGATTTAATCCATCAAGGAAGTGATATTAGAAGAAAGTTTGCAGATTCAATAATTTCTCAATTTGACAAATCATATTTAAATAATCTTATAAATTACAACAAAGTACTTGAGCAACGAAATATTTTGTTAAAAAACAGCTTTTCTACAAAAAGAATAGAACCTGATGAAATTGAAATTTGGGATTTTAAACTTTCCGAAAATGCAGAGAAAATTTATGAGGTGAGAAAACAATTTGCAGAAGAATTAATTCCTGTTTTTCAAAAATATTACACATTAATTTCTGATAATAATGAAAAAGTAGAATTGGTTTATTCATCTCAACTTCATAAAAATAATTTATATGATAGTTTGAGAAAAAACTTAGAACGTGATTTGGCTTTGGGATATACTTCTTACGGAATTCATAGAGACGATTTTGATTTTATAATCGAAAATCAGCCTATAAAAAGATACGGCTCTCAAGGTCAGCAAAAAACATATGTCATTAGTCTTAAATTTGCTTGGTTTGAGTATATTCGTAACAAGTTGGATATGGTACCAATTTTGCTTTTAGATGATATATTTGACAAACTTGATAAAAAAAGAGTTAAGGTAATTACTGAATTGGTTGCAGATAATGAGTTTGGGCAAATTTTCATTACCGACACTAGTTATTCAAGAATGCCAGATATTTTGAAAAATTTGGATATATCTTATAAAGTATTAAATTTGTCAACAAATGAAATTATTACAAACAAATAATACCTTTTTTATGAAGACAAGACTTTTTTTATTACTAGGTTTAATGTTTATCTTTTCTATAAACTCGTATGCTCAAAACTTAGGAGCGAATAATAGTAAAATGATTATCGGAAAGTGGAAAGTGGATTCTTTAGATGTGGGGGATAGTCCATTAGCAATTCAATACAAGCCGATTATAGAAGAAAAAATGGCACAAATTATTGAAACTACAGAAGTACTGTTTTATCCTAACAAAAAATATTTAAAGAAAGGTTTTGATGGTACAACTGAAGGCACTTGGAGAATTTCTAAAGATGGACAATATGTTAGCGTAAAGATAAAAGGAAGAGATAAGGAAGATAGAACTAAGATAATCACTCTTACGGAAGATAAACTAATTATAGCACCAGAAGATCCAAATGCAGTAAATGCAAAAGTATATATGTATAAGGTAAAATGATTGGCGCAACTATAATTTATATAAACCAAGCAAGTAAACTAGCAAATTAAACACAAAAAATGGAATTGAAAATTGCAGTAGATTTTGATGGTACCATTGTGGAACACAAATATCCTGATATAGGAAATGTTATACCGGGTTCTTTTGAAGTTTTACGTGAACTTCAAGCTCAGGGACATAAATTAATTTTGTGGACAGTGAGAGATGGTATAGATTTGCAAAATGCTGTTAATTTTTGTCTTGAAAATGGTGTGATTTTTTGGGCAATAAATGAAAGTTATCCAAACGAAGAGTTTAATAAGTATATTAGTAGAAAAGTAGATGTTGATATCTTTATTGACGATAGAAATATTGGAGGTTTTCTAGGATGGCAAAAAATTAGAGAAATTCTTATCCCAGACTCGCCTCACATTGTAAAACTTGAAGAACCAAAAGTAAAGAAAAGAACATCGTTTTGGAAACGAAAATCTAAAAAATAGACAATAAGACTTTATGATAATAAAAAATATAATATTTGATTTAGGAAATGTTATTTTAAATATTGACATAAATAAAAGCGAAATAGAATTTAAAAAGCATGGTTTAGAAAATTTTGATCAACTTTATAGTCTTGTTAGTCAAACAAAAATTTTCGATTATTTAGAAACAGGAAAAATTAGTCCACAAGAATTTTATTCTCAACTTAGGCAAATTTCAAATACAGATTTAGATGATAAAATTATAGAAACTTGTTGGAATGCACTTATTTTAGATTTTCCACCAAAACGAATAGAACTTTTATTATCGTTGAAAAATAAATACAGAATATTTTTGCTAAGTAATACAAATGCAATTCATTACGAATATTATAATGCAAATTTTGTAAAAGAATTTGGCTTCGCATCGTTTGATGAAATTTTTGAACGAGCATACTATTCTCACACAATAGGTTTTAGAAAACCAGATTTGCAAGCTTTTGAATTTGTATTAAACGATTCTAAACTAAAAGCAAGCGAAACATTATTTATTGATGATAATAAAGCAAATATTGAAGCTGCAAAACAACTCGGCATTAATACCATTTGGCTACCAGACAACAACTTAGAGACTTTAGAAATTTTGCAAACTTTGTAACTTTAGAAACTTTTGCTTTCAGCGAGCTCGTAAACTCGGTTCAACTTTTAACTGTTTTTATTGTGTTGCCCTTGCGGGCAAAGGGTCTGGGGGAGTGTTTTCGCCGCAAGATAAATCTTACGGTTAATCACATGTTGCCCTTGCGGGCAAGGCGTAATTGTTCGGCACAGAATTAGGATAGTACAATAAATTATAATTTGTATAGATAAGAGACGGCGCATGCACCGTCTCTACCCTATGCTGTATAATTTATTGAATTTCAGACTTTTAATTTCCCTCTTTTAACTTTTAACTGTATTGCTTATTTCCACCACTTAATTTTATCAATTTTACCACCTTCGAAATGAAAGCCTAAAATTACCATATGAGAATTTAATTTTTTATAATACTGTGAATATTGTGTTTTGTCGTAAGCAACTATATTGAATATTCCCCACGAAGATTTTAGTTCTATTCCAAACATAAAATACTCTAAGAAAAAATCTAGCCCAACACCAACTTCATAATAGGTGTCGAAAGGTTTAAGTCTAATTTTTGGTCTTTCTTCGGGATTTATTTTACGTTGTGAAGCCAAATCAATTCTAACACTTGAGCCAGCTAAAACATAGGGACGCCAATTGTTAATTCTCGCTGCACGATATTTAAGACATATTGGTAAATCAACAAAAGTTGATTCTATCATCATAGTGTGTCGCCTAAATTGATTGTTTTTTATAAATTTATATTCTAAGTTTCTTTGCCCGAAAACTAATCCTGGTAAAAATCTAAGATCAAGATGTTCGGCAAGTCTTAGATTTGAAATAATATTAATATTAAAACCAACAAATCTTTCAACTTCAACTGCCATTACAGTGTCAAATTCTGAAAGAAAGTTTGCTGAAGGTCTAATATTAAAGTCCATAGTGTTTAAGCCCAAAGAATATCCAAAATGAGCAACTTGCTGATCTAATTTTGGTAAGTTCATTGGAATTGGTTTTTGAGCCGAACTTAAATTTATGATCAATAAAAAACTTAAAACCGATATGTAAAAAATAAAATTTCTCAAAATCAAATTTTGTGCAAAGATATAACTGAGTTTTGGAAGTTTTAGTATTTAATTCAGATTTTTTTATTTAAAACTACTGAAAATATGTGATTTTTTAAGTTTAAACCCTTGGTATTGCGAGAAAATTAAAACTTATAAAAAAAATAATGAAAAATAGTTTGTTAATAGAATAATAATTTCTATCTTTGCAGTCCGATTTTTTAAAATTTAGAAATATATTTAATTGAATAAACAATGTACGCAATAGTAGAAATCGCAGGACAGCAGTTCAAAGTCGAGAAAGGAAACAAATTTTTTGTACATCGCTTAGAAAACGAAGAAGGTAGCGAAGTAACATTTGATAAAGTATTATTATTAGATGATAATAATAAAGTTACAGTTGGTGCACCTGTTGTAGAAAAAGCTCAAGTTTCAGCAAAAGTTCTCAGACACTGTAAGAGCGACAAAGTTCTTGTATTCAAGAAAAAACGCAGAAAAGGTTATCAAACTTTAAATGGACATCGTCAGTATTTAACTGAAATAGAAATTCAGGACATTAAAGCATAATTTAAAAAAGTAATTAGAAATGGCACATAAGAAAGGAGCCGGTAGTTCGCGTAATGGTCGTGAATCCGAAAGCAAAAGATTAGGAGTTAAAATATATGGCGGGCAAGCTGCCATCGCAGGAAATATTATAGTTCGTCAACGTGGCACTCAACATCATCCAGGCAATAATGTAGGTATGGGTAAAGATCATACTTTGTTTGCGCTTATTGATGGTAGAGTAAAGTTCGAGAAGAAAAGAAATAACAGATCTTATGTTTCTGTTCTTCCTTTTGAAACAGTAGAAACAATGGTTGCAGAAAAACCAGTTAAGAAAGTGGCAAAACCTCAACCTGTTGTTGATGAAAAACCCGAAGCAAAAGAAGCTAAAGTTGAAAAAGAAGTTGTTGCAGAAGAAAAACCTGCAAAAAAAGAAGCAACTGCTAAGGCAGAAACAAAAGCTGCTCCAAAGGCAAAAGCTGAGCCTAAAGAAAAAGCTGCTCCAAAGGCTAAGGCAGAACCAAAAGCTAAAACTGAGTCAAAAGCTAAAACTGAACCAAAAGTTGAAGATAAAAAAGACGAAGAAAAGACCGAGTAAATTTTTTTTTTCATAATAAGTATCGAAAAAGCCTGCTCTGAATTGAGTAGGCTTTTTCATTTTGAGAAAAATCTTGTTTTTGCAGTTATTTTATAACTTTGTGATATATTAAATTTTTAAGAGTTATGCATTATCATAAAATTGTTTTTTTTAGTAGTTTGAAAAATTTTTCAATAAAACTTATTCTTGTTAAGCTAATTCAAATGGTTTTTATTGTTTATTTAGTATGTTCGTGTAGTAATATCAATAAAAAAGAAGAGGAACTTAAAATCTCATATAATTCAGATGAGTATATTTCTATTTATAATGCAGGACGTTCGCCTATTGAATTTAAGGTGTTACCAAACAACAAGGATTTTTCAAGTTTGGACAATATTGTTAGTTATATTAAAGACAAAGCTAAAGAATTTCCTGAAAAACCTTTAGAAATTTGTGCTTGGGAATTTGTTTATAATAATACGTTTCATGATAAAGATATTGTTATTGATGATTGGACACGAACTACTATGCCAGAACTTATTTTAAGCTCTGTTGGAGGAGGACTTTGTGGAACAAGATCTGCTGTTTTAACAAATATCCTTGTAGCATTGGGTTACAAAGCTCGTAGCTGGTGTATTGAAGGACATGTTGTAACAGAAGTTTTTTCAGATGGTAGGTGGAAAGTGCTTGACCCTGATTCAGGCGTGTATTTTTTTAACGATGAAAAACAAATAGCCTCATATAAAGAATTGTGTGATAATCCACAATGGTTTAATGACACAGCAAGATGTGTTTTTATAGATAGTTCTGAATCAAAAGTTTCAGAAACATATATGTATTATGCGATTTATGCGCATTGTTTTTCTTCTGTGGAGGATAATAGAGTTTTTTACACCAACTTTGATTATAAACTTGAAAATGAAAATATTTATTTCTTACCAGAGGGAGCAGAATTGATTATGCCTTGGGAAAATAGCGAACGTGGTAAATTTTATTTATGTGCTAAATTAATTATACCGAGTAATTATAAAGGAAAAATTAAAATTCCTCTTGTTTTAGATAAAATTGAAGGGAAAGGAAAAATAAAATTTAATAAAAAACGTTATGAAATTGATGGGTGCATGACAAATTTTGGGGATTTTAATTTGATGCTTGGGAATTTTTCAATAATTGAAAATCACGGTATGGAATTTTACTTTTTTATTAATCCTCAGTTGTTTTTTGAAAAAGAAATTAATAATATCATTATTAAAAGTAGTGATATAAAAGAGTTAGATGTTGAAAAAGTAAAACGTGGCGAAGACGAAGTTTTATTATTACCACATTTTAAAAAATTGCTTATGAATATTTTTTATAATATGTTAGAAGAATATGCTCAAAATCATAATATAGAAATATTTGATAGTAGCGATAAGACAATTAAATATTTATGTGATACTTGCTGTAATTTATATTTTTCAAAACCGATACAACTAATTGATACACTTAAAGATTTAGATATAATGGAACAAAAATATTTTTTTAATCAATTGGAATATTTTATCCAAAACAAATGTGATTGTAAAAATGAATAATACTCAAATTAAACTCGTCAATAAATAAAATTGACAATATTTTTCGTCAAATAGTGAAAAAAATTATACTTTTTGCTTACATTTGAAAAATAATTGTATTTTTGTATAGCAAATTGACAAACAAAATCTTTTTTATTGGAATTATTTCAAACATATAGCATAGGAGACTTAGAACTTATTAGCGAAGTAAAAGCATCAACAATTCGTATGTGGGAGAAACGCTATGAACTTTTTTCTCCTTTACGTTCTGTGCAAAATGAAAGAATATATTCTCAAAAAGATTTGAATTTATTGTTAAAAATTACTGTTTTACAAAGCTTTAAGTTTAAAATTAGTTATTTAAGCTCTTTGTCCGAATCAGAATTTGAAAACTTGTTTGAGGAATATAGTTTAAAGTTTAATTCGTCTAATAAATATTTGCCAGAATTTTTATTTTTCTTTTTAGAAAAAGATGGCGAAGGTTTTGAAAATTTGTTTGATAAAGTTTATGAACAATTATTTCCAGAAGAATTTGTTGTTAATGTTTTGGAGCCATTAATTTTTAAAATTAAAAAGTTGACTCAAATTCGAAATATTGATTCTATTTATGCGGATTATTTTTTTAATAAATTAACTTTAAAAATATTGTGTTTAGCTGAAAAGGAAAAAACCTTTAGAAGCTCAAAAGAGATTTTGATATTTCAGTCTGATTCATCAGCTATCCCATGTAATTTAGCTTTAGTTTATTTTTTAGCAACAGTGAAAAAATATAAAATTCACTTTTATTTTAACAAGTTGACAATAGAAAGTTTAGAAAAAATGAAAGGTGTTTTTCAGCCAGATGTTGTTTATACAGAATTTAATGAAAATATTACTAGTGCAAAAATGCTCAAATATTTTGAAGTTTTGGAAGAGGCTTTTCCTATGTCAAAAAATATTATAGGCGGAAGTCGCTTAAAAGATGGCTGGAAGCTGTTACCCGATAAAATTTATACTGTCAAAAATTTAGAAAGTTTAAGTAAAATTTTATAAAACTATACAAATATAAATTAAGAAAAGTCGTAAAAAATCAATATGATTTTTGTTTAATAGTTGTTCTTAATTTATATTATTGTAATTTTGCATAAATTAAAATTTACAAAATATGAAATTATTAGACGGAAAAGTTGTTTTAATTACTGGCGCAGCACGCGGAATAGGCAGAGCTATTGCCTTAGCATGTGGAAAAGCTGGTGCAAATGTAGCATTTACAGATATGAATGCTGATGATAATTTTAAAAGTTTAGAAAAAGAATTAACCTCATTTGGAGTTAAAGCTAAAGGCTATGTTTCTAATGCTGCTGACTTTAATTCTACTGAAAAAACTGTTAATGAAGTAGTTGCAGATTTTGAAAGAATTGATGTGTTAGTTAATAATGCAGGTATTACACGCGATGCTTTATTGATGAGAATGAGCGAAGAACAATGGGATTTGGTTATTAATGTTAACTTAAAATCGGTTTATAATTTAACAAAAACAGTTCAAAAAACTATGCTAAAACAACGCAGTGGCTCAATTATAAATATGAGCTCTGTAGTTGGCGTTTCAGGAAATGCAGGACAAGCTAATTATTCTGCTTCTAAAGCTGGACTTATTGGATTTACAAAATCTATTGCTAAGGAATTAGGTCCTCGTAATATTAGAGTAAACGCTATAGCTCCTGGTTTTATCGAAACTGAAATGACAAAAGCAATTCCAGAAGAAGCTCGTCAAGCTTGGGCTGAAAAAATTCCATTGAGACGCGCTGGACAACCCGAAGATATTGCAAATCTTGTACTTTTCTTAGGCTCTGATATGTCTTCATATATATCAGGACAAGTGATTAACGTTTGTGGAGCAATGCTAACCTAATTACAAAGTGCAAATTTATTTTGAATATCCAAAATATTTAATCTTAGTAGCTGTTGCTCTTGCAGCGGCTACTTCTTTTTTATTATATTACAAAGACAAACTTTACAAAGAACTTGCAAAATGGAAAAAGATTTTAATGGCAAGCCTAAGGTTTGTTTTTGTGCTGATAATTTTATTATTACTCTTAAATCCTATTTTTAAAAGTTCAGAAACTATTGTTCAAAAGCCAATTTTAGCTGTTGTACAAGACAATTCTGCGTCAATTTTACTAAATAAAGATTCTGTTTATTATAAAAATCAATATAAAACAGAACTTAATAAGCTACTTGCAGATTTAAAAAATAGATTTGATTTAAGATATTTGCAGTTTGATGAAGCAATAAATACAGATACCGTTTTAAATTTTAAAGGACAACTTACTAATATTTCAAGTATTTTTCCAGAGATTATTAGTAGTTATGCAGGAATGAATTTAGGAGCTGTGTTAATTGCAACTGATGGGATTTTTAATAGTGGCGAAAATCCAGTTTATCTTAACAATATCAATTTCCCTGTTTATTCTATTGCTTTAGGAGATACTATTTCTCAAAAAGATTTGATATTAAAAGATATAATGCACAATCATATTGCATTTTTAGGAAATAAATTTCCAGTTAGAATTTTAATTTCTGCCGAAAAATGTTTAGAAAAAGAAAGCGAAATAATTGTTACTAAAGATGAGAAAATTATTTATAAAGAAAAGTTCGAACTACCTGAAAACTCAAAGCAAAAATATATTGACATAGAGCTTTTTGCTGATAAAGTTGGAACTCAACAATATTCTGTAGAATTAAAAAAATTAGATTTAGAAATAAGCTACGAAAATAATTTTGCAGACTTTATCATAAATATTGTTGACAATAGAAATAAAATTTTGCTCTTGGCAAACTCGCCACACCCCGATTTAGGAGCTATACAATATGCTCTTAAAAATAATCCCGATTTTGAACTTGATGTAAGGTATATTTACGATTTTAATGAAAGTATGAAAAATTATGATTTAGTAATTTTACATCAGTTGCCATCTGTTCAGTTTGCTGCAACAACAATACTTTCAGAAATTAAGAAAAATTCTATTCCAAGTTTGTATATTATTGGAGCAAATACTTCAATTCAAGCGTTTAACTCTGTTGAAACAGGAATGAAAATTGTTGCCAATTCAAACAAAATGGACGATGCACTTGGAAGTTTAAATTTGAATTTTGTTGCCTTTGAGTTAGGTGTTGACCAAAGTTTTTTCAAATATTTATCGCCATTAAAAGTGAATTTTGCAGATTATAATTTTGAAAATGAAGCTAAAATTCTTTTGTATCAATCTATTAATGGCGTTAAAACTACTAAACCATTAATTGCATTTGTTGACGACAATTTAGGCTCAAAACTTGGTGTTATATGTGGCGAAGGAATTTGGAGATGGCGACTTGATGATTATAAATATAATTCCGACCATGAATCTTTCAATGCTTTTATAAATAAAACTGTGCAATATCTTTTGGTTAAACGAATTAAAGATAAACTGAACGTAGAGTTTAAACAAATATATAACGAAAACGAACCTGTTTTGATAAATGCGTCATTCTATAACGAAGCCTTTGATTTAGTGCCAAATTTAGATCTTAGCCTTGTGTTGACAAATGAAGAAGGTAAAGAATTTACTTATTCATTTTTGAATTTTGGAAACTCCTATAGGCTCGATATGGGAAGACTTGAAGCAGGAAAATATAAATTTAATGTTGAAACAAAATTTGACAATAGAATTTATGAATTTGCTGGGCAATTTCTAGTGAAAAGTATTAATATAGAATCTTTGATTACAACAGCTAATCATTCTGTCTTGCATCAGTTGGCTGAAAAAACAAATGCTAAGGTTTTTTACCCTAATGAAATGAATAAAATCCGAGAACAAATAGAAGCAGATCAAAACATTGCAGATGTAGCTTATAAAAATGAAAAATTACACGATTTTACAGATTTGTATTTATTGTTTTTTGTGATACTTCTTTTTGCTGCCGTAGAGTGGGGCTTGAGGAAATTTTGGGGAAGTTACTGATTCAGTTAAAAGTTAAAAGTTGAACCGAGCTTGCGAGCTCACCGAAGGTAAAGTTGAAAGAAGCTGAGAGAAAGAACATTTTATTTTCTTTTTTTATTTTGCAAAAGCGTGGCGATAGCCTTCTGTGATATTCCAATAACCACGGGTGAAGTCAGGTATGGCGACTGGTGCAGAATTATTTTCCAAAGAAATTTGTGTGAGCGGTACTAAGCAACTCCATTCAGCTAAGTCATAAACGTCCATATCTAGAGGAAGACCGTTTTGCAAGCAGTAAACTAGGCGGTAATCCATGATAAAGTCCATACCACCATGTCCGCCAACTTTTTTTGCTTGTTCTTCCAACTCAATGTGTATAGGGTGTTTGTATTTATTCATCAGGTTTTCTCTAACTTCTTTTGAAACGAAAGAGTGAGCATTCAAATCTTCGTGATTTGGAGTAACACTTGAATCTAATTGCTCTCCTTGTATCGCGTAGTTTGGCGATGGATATTTAGAGGCGTAACCTTTTGTCCCAGCTATATTATACAAGCGAGAATACGGTCTTGGAGTTGCTACGTCGTGTTGAATATGTATAGTTTTGCCTTTTTCAGTACGAATCATAGTCATAGTAAGCTGTCCGTTTTTAAAATCTGTAACTTTTTCGCCTGTTTTTTTCTCAATAAATGCAGGAATGCTTACAGGTTTACTGTCCATAGCTACCAAGTAGTTCATTTTATCGCCACGATGAATGTCTAACGCTTGACAAGCTGGTCCCATGCCGTGAGTAGGATAAACATCTCCGCGAAATTTGCGGTTGTAGTCCAAACGCCAGTCAGATTCGTAAGCACCCCAAAATTCTTCCAACTGATGAATATAAGCACCTTCAGCATAAAGCACTTCGCCGAACACACCTTTTTGAAGCATATTAAGTGTAGTTAGTTCAAAGTAGTCATACACGCAGTTTTCAAGCATTATACAATGTTTTTGAGTTCTTTCAGCTGTATTTATTATTCTCCAAATATCATCTAAAGTCATAGCACCAGGAACTTCAACCGCTACATGCTTTCCATGCTCCATCGCGTAGATAGCCATATTTGCATGACGTTTCCAGTCAGTTACAATATAGATTAAATCAATGTCATCACGTTCACACATTGCTTTCCAAGCTTCTTCACTTCCTGAATAGCCTGTAGCACGTGGTAAACCTCTTTCGTCTAATATTTTTTGAGTGTTTTCAACTCTATCAGGGTGAAGGTCGCAAAGTGCTTTAATTTCAACTCCTGGAATATGAGTAAAACGATATACTGCACTTGGTCCACGCATTCCTAAACCTATAAAACCAACGCGAACAACGTCAATTTTTGGAGCTGTAAGTCCAACTACGTGTTTTTGCCCAGCAGGACGAACAGGAACTTCTGTTTCAATAGGCTGTAATACACCATTTTTAACTTTTATAGGACTTTTTGTCGAATTACAAGCTGTAAATGTAAAAACTGCAACTAATATAAAATTGAATATTATTTCATTGAAAATAGTTTTTTGTGTTGATTTTCTTATCCGTTTTCAGCAATTATTTTTAGTGAATCTAATTTTAAAATTTCAATATTTCTTCCGCTAAGTTTTATAATTCCATCTTTTTGAAAATCAGATAGAATGTTGATTACACTTTCTTTTGAGTAAGCTAATGATATTGCCATTTCTTCGCGAGTGAAAGGTAAAGTAAACTTTTCTGATTTAAAAAGTGTGTATAAACGCAATAATAAAATTGCTAAAGCACCATTTGCATTCCTGTGGCTAATCATTATTAAACTGTGTATGGCAGCGCTTGTCATTTCCGACATTATAGTAATTAAATCTATGGCAAATTTTCCGTTTTTTTGTATTAAGTCTTCGAAAATATTTCTGTCGAAAACTCTAACTTTTGATGTTGTTACAGCTACAGCAGAAAAGTCTAATTTTTTCTTTACAAATGAACATGCCAAGCCAATAAAATCGCCATCTCCACTAAATCTAAATGTAGAGTCTTTTCCTTTAATTTCAATGTTTAGCTTCACAAAACCTTCTTCTAACATCAAGATTTGGCTTGCTAAACTGCCTTGTTTTACTATCGTTTCGTTTTTGTTGTAGCTAATTAAACTTGAACTTTTAATTAATTCAGAATATTCTTCCTCGGTAAGATTTGTTGCCCATGAAAATCTTTTTATTTCTTGCATATATAAAATTTCAAAATTTACGTAAAATTAAGTATTAATAGATATTAAAACAAGTAAAATTGCATGTTTGTTTATGAAATATTAATGTGTTTTTAATTTTGCAAAAAGGTATTGCAATTCTATATTTGAAACAAATAAATATTATAAACTTTTAAATTAAAATATTATGACAGATTTAAGATCATGGATTAAAGCAGTAAGCGCTAGTCCAATGAAAACAATTGTAAAAGCAAGAAATTTTGAAATTATCATTGACGAACCTCAAGAAATGGGTGGAACCGATGAGGGTGCAAGTCCAGTTGAATATCTTATAGCAGCTTTTTCTGGCTGTATAAATGTTGTAGCTCATTTAGTAGCAAAGGAAATGAATTTTGAGTTAAGAGGTGTAGAAATCGATATCTATGGAGATTTGAATCCTGCAAAACTATTTGGACAGTCTAATGAAGAACGTGCTGGTTTTAAACAAATTAACCTAAGTATCAAAGCAGATACTGATGCTGATGAAGCTACTTTGGAAAAATGGCTCGAAGCTATTGAAAGCAGATGTCCTATAAGTGATAATTTACAAAATCCAACTCCTGTGAAGATTAGCTATAAAAAGAAATAATTAAATTAAATATGAAAAAAAACGGCTACCTTTTGAGTAGCCGTTTTTTCTTGTTTTAAGCACTATTTTGCAACGTGATTTCAAGGTGTTTCAGAAGTGTTAAAATGCAAGGCGTCTGAAATTGAGGACGAAGGAGCGTACCAGAAGCGATGCACTGAGCAAAGCCGAAGTGTACGCGACTGAGTCCGAATATTGAAAGCAACGCAGCAGTTTGACACTTATAAAACACCGTTTTTTTATTCTTTAAT
>DHVB01000052.1 GCA_002412425.1 Bacteroidales bacterium UBA5219
TATTAAAAGTGCGGATAATGGAAATACCTGATTATAAACTCGATATTGAAGATTTGAAATCAAAACTTACAATGGCGGTTGATGATATTCAAGATCCGGGTAATCTTGGAACTATGCTGCGTATTTGCGATTGGTTTGGAATAGAAAATCTTATTTGCTCAAAAAATTCTTATAATCCTAAAGTTATACAAGCAAGCATGGGTGCATTTTTAAGAGTTAAAATTCATTATGTTGATTTGCCTGAATTTATAGAAAATTACAAACTTACTACTGCCCAAAAAACGTATGGAACTTTTCTCGAAGGCGAAAGTATTTACAAAACTAAATTATCTAAAGATGCACTATTCATTATGGGCAACGAAGGAAGTGGAATTTCTGACGAAATCACTAAGTTTTTGGATGAAAAGATTTTTATCCCGCCATACCATACCACAGAACAACATGCTGAATCTCTCAATATCTCAGTTGCTGCTGCAATAATTAGTAGTGAGTTTAGACGAGGGTAATATAAGACAGTGTTTGCTGCATTATATCCACAGGCTCAGAACTCCTAATTTATTCGCAAACCAGCAATCTCCAGTTTTAAAAATCAACCTTAAATTTGCAGTAGAATTTTGACTTTACATTGCAAAACAAAAATCAAGTCCTATTTCTGTTAATAAATTCGAGGCAATGTTAACGTCAGTAAACACTGCAAAACCAAAAAACCTCAAAGTTTATTCAGCTTTTGTAAACAAGAATATTACTTTATACTAAATTTTAGAATTATAAAACTATTTCCTTTGTTTTGTTATTTGTGTGATAAAAAAGGATTTTTGTTGATGTTTTTATGCTAAACTTATGACACAATTGTAAAATCAATAAGGTTTTGTCTTAACTTAATGGCAAATTTTGGTGCTTAGGTATAAAGATATATATATATATATATAATTTCACGATATTTGCTATTGACCAATTGGTTTTTTGTATAGTTTTGTTTTATTATTAGCTAAAACATTTAAATATTATGAAAAATTTAAAATTTATTGTATTGATTGGCTTGTTTACAAGTTTTGTTTTAAGCTGTGCTAAGGAAGAGGTAAATACTCCTCAAAACACATTTAATGACGAATCGGAAGTACTGGTTCAAAAGGATTTGGGTGGTGAACTTGGACCATGGAGAACATTCCATAATATATTTGGTTTTGCTTTTTGTTGCCCGCCTGCGTATAATTGTTTTCCTGTGGATATTTATATTTATGCTGAACATGCGCGTACTGTAGATCAAATTTTTAAATCAATTAACGAAGGAAATCGTAAACAAACAGAACAATTGATTTATAAAAATAAAGGAATGTTAATTAGGTATTATTCTGTAGATGAGCAACACCTAAATGGATTTTTAGCTGGGATATATAGTCTGGAATCTGCTGATAATTTTGATAGCGGCTTTTCTTATTTAAGGTTTGTTGATGCTAGTGGTTCAGATATAGGCGTTTATCCAATGAAATGGCCGAGGTATTAATGTAAACAATATAAAAACAGTATTTTGATAAATCAAAACATTTGTTTAAACTTGTATTTAATCTAATGTTAATGTCAAAATACTGTTTTTTAATAATTAATAATAAGATGAAAAACCTACTCATTATTATAGCCCTATTAGTTTTTATGTTAACTTCATGTGGTTTGGAGAAAAAAAATGATTTGCGTTTAAAAGCTGTTGAAGATATACATTTTAAAACCAAAATGGCATTTGCTCCTGCTGATGCTGGAAGTTTCATTGATTTAGTTAGTTCTAAAGAATATTTTTATTTTTGCAATAAACCGACTGACCATCGAATTGAAATATTTGATGAAAAAGGAAGTTTTATAAATGCTGTTGACATACAGGAAGTTGTGGAACAATTTGGAGAAGCACTATTAATAACTATTGTTTCAATGGATACAATCTTGTTTTCATCGTTTTATACTAATGAGTTAATTGCTATAAATAGTAATAGCGAAATATGGTTTTATTTGAATATTGATAGCATCCTTCCTGAAGAAATTCAAGGAAAACATGAATTTATGGCACCTCCTCAAACTTCATTTTGTTGTAACCGGGAAGCTCTATATTATCGAGTATTTCCTAGGTTTAACAACCTTGTTAAAATAGACAGCATTAATATGAATTGTATTGACGACTATAATTTAGCTTTTTATAAATATTTTTATAATTCACCATATTTTTTAAAGCTTTCAAATTATTTTAGCGACACATTATCTTTTGAATTTGGGTTAAACGATATTTATCATCAAATTTGTGTAGAAAATTCTAATTTTGCAGAAGGTCCTACCTATACATACATAAATGATAAACTTATTTTTTACTCAATGTTCTCAAATAGCCTTTTTATTATTAATTCAGACAACTTTGAAATTGAGAAAAAGATTGTTTTAAACTCAAAATACACAAACATAGGACATCCTGCTATAACTTTAACAAAGGGAAAAGTGATGGAACAAATGAGAGAGTCAGAAAAAACAATGGAGAAAACAGGTAAAATACTAAGAGTATTTTATGATAATTCCTATTTTTATATAATTCTTAAACATCAAGATTTATTACCCGCAAATCTAAATAAAAGCAAATATTTGTCTTTTTTCTCTGTAATTGTATTAAATGATGATTTTGTTTTTGTTGACGAGTTTTTATTCGATGCAAAAGAATATGATCAATATTCTGGAATGATGACTCAAAAAGGATTAGCGTTTCAAAAAACCAACACTCAAGATGGAAAAACTTATACGATTTTTAATTTATTTTAGTTTTGCATTAGCATTGCTTGTATTTACACAAAGTTGTAATCATTCACCTAATGTAAGTGAACAAAAAACTACTTATCAGCTTCTTGACGAGTATTTTAAAACGAAACATAATTTTGAGTTAACCGACAAGCAAAAGAGAATATTAGTTATTACTCAAAACCATTGTATGTCGTGTAATAAAATGTTTGCATCATTAGTATTAGATAATATAAATGATTCATCATCAGTGATTTTGGTTACATCTGATGGAAGTGGATTAAATATCGCTCCTTTCAGGCAACATAAAGGAATTATATTCTTTGATAGTTCCCCTGAAATTGAAGGAAATATTTTGTCAAACACTTCAATTATAAACCTTAAAGCTAAGTCTGTTGATACAATTATTAAAATTGAAGCACGCACTCTTGAAGAGCAATTTAGCTGGTTTTTAAATGATATAACTGAAAAATAATTAGTCGTTCCTTAGGGATTGTAAAACAATAATATTTGTTAAAAATTGCCTATTACTTTCTCAGTTTTTATCTATTTCAAACTTTCTCAAGGTTTGTTTTTGACTGGGAAAAAGATGAATAATT
>DHVB01000056.1:0-17595 GCA_002412425.1 Bacteroidales bacterium UBA5219
TTATAATAGAACGCAACTTGGTATGAGTAGGATAAAAACAAAAGTCCAAAAAATGAATTAAAAAATTAGACTTTTTTCACAACATTAAATTAATGTATATATATTTATAGGTATAAATCCGATAAAATTGTTAGTTTTTTTAATTAAATAATTTTAGTCAATATGGTAAATATCCTAAAATTGCTAAAGATAATCGGTACATTTTTCAAGTTTGACACCTCTAGAGCCTTTAATTAGGAAAAAGTTGCCTGTTTCTGGGTTTTTTACAATATGTTTTGCGAAATCATCAACAGAATTAAAAAAGTTAAATCCATATTCTTCTTTGAATTTATAAAAATGAGGTCCTATTAGATAAACTTTTTTAAAACTTTTATTTGAAATATATTCTAGAATTTTTTTATGTTCAATTTCGCTATCCTTGCCTAGCTCAAGCATATCGCCTAATATAAGTCCCTTACTATTATCTTTTATATTTTCAAAATTTTTGATTGCAAGCTCCATACTCGTTGGATTTGCATTATAATAATCTAAAATTAAATTATTTCTATTTGTTTTTACCAATTGCGATCTATTGTTATTGGGATAATATCGTAAAATTGCATTGTCAATAGCAGTTCCTGGTACTTTAAAATATTGTCCTATTGTTATAGCTGCTAAAATATTTTCAAAATTGTAGGCACCTATTAAATTTGATTTAGCTATACCTTTTTCGTTTTTCGATTTCCAACTGACAGTAGCTTGAAGTGAAAGTTCTGAGTATTTCCCGCTACAGTAATAGTTAGAATCTATTCCATATTTTATTGCGGAATAATTACCAAGCATTTCAACTAATAGAGGATTGTCTGCATTTATAAAAATTTCTCCATTTTTTAATTTTAAATAGTCGTATAGTTCAGCTTTTGTTTGTTTTATTATTTCAAAACTACCAAAACCTTCTAAGTGAGCTTTTCCAACATTGGTAATTATTCCGTAGTTAGGTTCAGCTATTTCGCATAGTGTTTTTATTTCGCCTTGATGATTTGCCCCCATTTCAACTATCCCAATGTCAACAGTGCGGTTCATCGACAAAATTGTTAGTGGTACACCAATATGATTGTTTTTATTTCCACTTGTATATGCTACTCTGTGTGTTTGAGCTAAAATTGTTGAAATTAATTCTTTAGTGGTTGTTTTTCCATTTGTACCTGTAATTGCTATAATTGGTGTTTTTAATTGTTTGCGGTGATAGTTAGCTAATTTTTGAAGAGTGTTTAAAGTATTTTCAACATAAAATATATTTTCATTATTAGCTAATCTTTTATTTGAACAAATTGCTGCTAAGCAACCATTTTCTATTGCATTTTCAACAAATTCGTTGCCGTCAAAATTTTCTCCACTTAATGCGAAAAATAGAGCATTTTTTTGTTTTACTCTACTATCAGTATTTATTCCGCTACTTTTTTTGAATAAACTGTATATTTTTTCAATTGATATCATAAAAAAAATAAAACCCCAAATATTGGGGTTTTAAGTTATGAGATTTTTATTTATTTTTTAGATTGTATTGGACCACCAACTCTGTCCATAGCACATCTAAAGCCAAGATCTGCTCTTCCCATTTTCTCATCAAGGAAGCGACGAGTACCTGGTACCATCCAATATGCTCTGTCTTTCCATGAACCGCCTTTAAATACTCTAGATCTGTCACTTACTAAAGATGACATTGCTTTGTTGAGTTGAGCACTATTACCTTTATTGATTTTTGGATTTCTTGGGTCGTATTGTCCATATCCCCATTCTCCATGTTCTCCCCATTCACCTTCTTGATACATATCTTTAGTACGTTTTCTAAAGAATTGGTCAGGATAAATTATGCTTCCGTCTGCTAATTGCAATTCTCCACCGGGTAAAACGGTAGAACCATCAGGCATCACAATTACGCCTTCGGCAGTTTTTTCATGTCCTGTTGGTAATATGTAAGTTTTATTTACCAAGTCAACTTTTATTCCGTTTGGTAATAAAACTTCGTTTCCGCCCGACATAAGAGTTGCTCCAGGATATATCAGTCCAACATTTTCAGCTGTTAGCTCTTCACTTACAGGGTCATATACTTTAGTTTGGTTAGAAACAGTCTCTTGAAATCTTTCATCTTTTGTCCAATAATCTTCAGAAGTTCCCATTTGTGGGATTAAAGATTCTAAATCTCCGTCTAAATAATTTCTATTATCGGCAGTAGTATAATTTTCACGGCTAAAGCAAGCTTCGTCTCTAACAGGTTTTCTAAGAATTTTTCCACTGTAGTCGAAATAGTTTTCTGCTTCAGGGGTTAATTCAATATCTCCACTTCTTGGGTCTATTATTACTTGGTAGTCGGTATAAATATTACCTCTGAATGGTCTAAATTCTGCCATATCTTCAAAAGTAAGATCTCTATAAACGTCCATTACCCATTCATTAACATTACCTGCCATACAATATAATCCGTATTCATTTGGCCAGTAAGAGCGAACAGGAGCAGTAATGTCTGCTTTATCGTTTAGAGCACCAGCAACCCCCATGTTATCCCCACGTCCTCTCATTGAGTTCGCCATCATTAAACCTCTTTCAACGCCACGACTATCATTTCTAATATAATGACCATTCCATGGGTATAATCTTCTTTCGTAAATTCTTTCTTTGTAATGGTTTCCAATATGAGCTAAAGCAGCAAATTCCCATTCAGCTTCGGTAGGTAAGCGGTATCTAGGAAGGAAATATCCATCTTCCATTCTTACCCAACGTCTATCATCACCAGTATTAACTCGTCCTCCTTTTCTGCCAGCTTTTAAAACAGCAGGGTCAACGTATAAATTTTGTATTTTGCCATCAGGACCTTTTCCTGTTTCATCAATAGGTAGGTCTAAGTTTTCAGCATAAATAAGATAAGCATCTAAGTTAAAATGTTTTGCTTGATCTTGAGGAGCTAAATATTTATCAATAATACCTTCTCTTCTAAGGATTAGTTCATTTACTCTATCTGTACGCCAGTCGCAATATTTTGATGCTTGAACCCAACTAACACCAACAACTGGATATTCTTCATATGCAGGATGACGTAAATATAATTCAACCATTGGTTCGTTAAAAGCTAAGCGTTCTCTCCAAACAAGAGTGTCGGGTAGAGCTTCTCGGTATAAAAATCTGTAGTCCGAAGAATAAACATAAGACAACCAATATAAATATTCATTATAATCAATATTTCTAATTTCGGTTTCATCCATATAAAATGAAGAAATAGTTACTCTACGTGGAATATTATTCCAATCATACATAACATCTTGTTCAACTCTACCCATAGCAAAAGAACCACCTTCAATAAATACTAATCCAGGTCCAGTTTCTTGCTCATATCCAGGGTGATTTTCAAAACCACCAAAGTTTGGATCGCGATAATTCCAACCAGTAGTATTTGATACTTCTTTTTTGCACGAACTTGCCAAAATTGAAGCGACAAGGACTATTAAGATAAATAAAACATTTTTTTTCATATTATAAAAATTTTATACGATTCTTAATTAATAACTAAAACATAGGACAACTTATTGTGGACAACTTCTTATCTTTTACATGACAATCAAAAGTATATGCAACAGAAACTTCGTGAGCTCCATAAGTTGAGTTTTTTAAATTTGATACGGTTAAATCATAACTATAAGCAAATCTTATTTTGTCTATTTTATACCCAGCTAACATTATGAAAGAATCATAATTAAAGTTGAAGTTTTGTCTAGCCCAAAATCCTGCGATAATGCCACGCCTCGAAACATATAAACCCCAGTTGAATAATTGAAACTGTCCTTGTTGGTGATATAATAATTGAGGAGCAATTTTTAAATCACCTCTTCGGAAACTGCTACTATTTATTACAACCTCTGTTCCAAAGTGAGCGGTTAGTTTTCTAGGCAAGACAGCATCACTTCCACGTAAAAAGGCTTCTGAAGGCTGAGTTAAGTGATGAACTGCTACGCCAAAAAATGTTTTTTCACTGAAGGCAATAATTCCTGCTGAAAAGTCAACATAATTACGTTTGTCATTAATTATGTCTGGATTTTCTAGCGAGGCATAGATTGGTCCATATAATGGGTGAATCATATTTGGAAAAATAAAATCCCAATTTATAGACTTCATTACAAAAGATGCTTCAAAACCTCCAGCAATAAAAAATCTGCGAGATACAGGTAAAGTGTAAGCATACATACCACTAATTGTAGTAGTATTAATAACTCCACCACCTTGAACATCGTTCATTAAAAGCAATCCAACTCCACCTTGAAGTGCATTTAAGTGTTGGTCATAAGAAGCACTGTAAGTAACATAGGTAGGACCCATAGCAGGCCACTGATTCCTATAATTTAAACTAATTTTAGGACATCGCTCTGCACCAGCAAATGCAGGATTCAAATAAAGCGAATTCGCATAAAATTGCGTAAAATGTGCATCTTGTGCATTCAAAACTGTCAAACTACTTAGTAGTAAGGCACTTAACAAAAATATGAAATGTTTAACCATAGTTTTCATCTTATCAACGCGCATTTATAATTTATATTAATTTTTTCATAAATACAATAAATAATTTACAATATTAAGCTAAATTTGTCGTTTTAAAAAATATTTAGAACTTTTTTTTTGTTTTTTTTTAAATTTATTTTTTTTATGAGAAAAATCACGCTGTTTTTTGTTAGTTTTTTTGTTAGTAATCTGTTAATATCTCAAAATATTTTAATTTCCGATTCAATTATTTGGCAAGATAATAATATTTTTAATAATAACGATAAAAATACTTCAAATATTTTATATTTTGTAAATTGTAATCAAAGAAGTAGCGATGACTTGCCGATTTATTATAAACGCTTACCTATTAATAATAATGTGGAAATAATTTCGATAGATGAGATTTCGGTTGATTATCAGGTTGTTAATAAGTCGGATTATGAAAATGTTAATAAATTAGAAAATTTAACAAATGAATTTCAAACAAAAGCCTGGCATTCTAAATATAGAAAGAAAGATTTTTTAGCATTCGAAGTTTTGCCTTTAAGAATTAATCCAAATACAAATGAACTAGAAAAATTAATTCGTTTTGAATATAAAATCAATTATAGGTTTGTTAGTGAGAAAAAATCACAGCAAACTTATGCAACAAATTCAAAAATGGCAAATGGGACTTGGGTTAAAATTAAAGTTGAAAAACCAGGAGTTTATAAATTGACTTATGAACAATTGCAAGAAATGGGTTTTTCAAATTTTTCAAATATCGGAGTTTTTGGTTATGGTGGAATGTTGCCTAAGACCGTGGGGCAAGTAATAGCTGATGATATGCCAGAAAGACCACTACTTAAAGTTGATGCTAATTCTAATTCTGTTTTTGATGGTGGAGATTATATTTTATTTTATGCAGACGGACCTCACTCAATCAAATTTACTTCTACTCTTTTTTTTCATGAATATCATAACTATTCTCTTTCTTCTTATTATTTTGTTTCGGATAGGGGCAGTTTTAAAGCACCTATTAATATTAGCTCTTCTAATAGTTTTGATAAAACTGTAACCACTTACGATGATTATTTATTTTTAGAAAAAGATTCTATTAATTTAATTAAATCTGGTAGAACATGGTTTTGGAGAGAATTTGATTATTACTTAAATCACGAGTTTAATTTGAATGTAAAAAATATTTCTTTATCTGATACAGCTATTGTGAGAGTAAGAGTGGCTGCTAGGTCTTCGGTTAGTAGTAATTTTAAATTAAGCATAAATGGTATAAATCAACCAAATATACCTATTGCAAGTGTTTCAAACTCAACAACTGAAGTTTTTGCTCGCCAAAATGATAGTGCAAAAATAAATACTTTTAGGGTTTTGCCTAGTTCTGAGAATTTTAAATTTAATTTAACTTATACAAAAACAGCAACTAATTCAAAAGGTTGGTTAGATTATATATCTGTACAATTAAGACGAAAACTAAGTTTAACCGATACTGGTTTTTTAGTATTTAGAGATACAAAATCTGTTGAAAATAACACTAAAGTTAAATTTATTGTTTCTGGTGCAAATTCTTCAAGTTTGATTTGGGATATTACAGATAGATTTAATGCAAAACAAATTTCATCAAATATTTCTGGCGATAAATTAAGTTTCGTTGCGGAAAGTAATGAATTACGAGAATATTTAGTTTTTGATTATAAAGCAAATTTTCCTTCGCCAATTTATTCTGGTTCTGCAGATGTTGGGCATGTTGATAATCAGAACTTGCATTCTCATCAACCAGTTGACTTAGTCATTGCTAGTCCAAGCGAATTTATGTCTCAAGCAAAAGAGATTAAAGATATTCATGAGCAATACGATAATATGAGTGTTGTTATTGTTGACCCTGAAAAAATATATAATGAATTTTCGTCAGGGACACCAGATGTTTCAGCTTTAAGAAATTATATGAAAATGCTTTATGAAAGAGCTGACGTAAATAATATTCCCGAAAATCTTCTTTTACTTGGCAATGGAAGTTATGACAATATGTCTAAAGATCCGCAAGTTGCAAATCATATATTGACCTATGAGTCGGTAAACTCTTTAGGGCCAACTGCTTCTTTTGTTTCAGATGATTATTATGTGTTCTTAGATGATGGGGAAGGTGGATTTTTAGGAACTCATGATATGGATATGGGAGTAGGAAGATTGCCAATAAAAAGTGCAAGTGAAGCTTCTGATTATGTAAAAAAATTAAGAGAATATTATCAGCCAATAGCTTATGGTAATTGGAAAAATAATATTTTACTAGTAGCAGATGATGCAGATAAAGGAGAAACGTTGCACCAAAATCAAACTAATACGCTAGCAACTCAAATAGAAAGTACTTATCCAATTTTCAATTTAGAAAAAATCTTTTTAGACGATTTTGAACAAGTCTCTACTGTTGAAGGGCATAGGTATCCTGATGTTAATCAGGCGATTACTGATTTTGTTCATAACGGGGTGCTTTCAGTAAGTTGGATAGGACATGGAAATCCTAACACATGGGCAGATGAAAGAGTATTGACCACAAATATGGTTAAAAGTTGGAGAAATGGACCTAAATATCCTATTTTTGTTACAGCTACTTGTGAATTTGCTCCTTACGACAATCATCATATTGTATCTGCTGGAGAAGAAATAATATTGAATCCAAATGGTGGCGGAATTGCCTTGTTTGGAACTACTCGGTTGGCTTTTGCAGGAAGTAATGCCCACTTAGCTTATAAGTTTTATAATAATATTTTTAATATAGATGGTAGCGGAAAGGTTTCTACTCTAGGAATATCGGTAGCAAATACAAAAAATCAGCAAGGTTCAGATACTAATAAAAGGGTTTTTGCTTTTTTAGGAGATCCAGCTGTGCGTCCATCAGTTCCTGAGTATAAGGTGTTTACTACAAAGATAAATGGTATAGATGCTAATGTTTTTAATGATACAATTTCTGCAATGGAAAAAGTTGTATTCGAAGGTGTAATTAAAAAAGCCGACAATAGTATATTTGAAAACTTTAATGGCTCAATTTACCCAGTTGTATATGATAAAAGACAAAACTATACAACACGTGGAAATGATGGAAGCCAACCATTGGATTATACTGCTCAAAAAAATATTATTTTTAAAGGAAATGCTTCAGTAGTAAATGGAAAATTCAAATTTGAATTTATTGTACCCGTAGATATTGCTTATTTTTATGATGAAGGAAAAGTTAGTTATTATGCACACAATAATTTGAATCTCGAAGCAAGTGGATATGACGATAGTTTTATTATAGGTGGATCATCAGATAATGCAATTACAGATAATGAAGGTCCTGAAATTGACTTGTTTATGAATGATGAAAACTTTATTTCTGGCGGTATTACCGATGAAAATCCTATTCTTTTGGCTAAGTTTTTTGATGAATCAGGTATTAATACTGTGGGTAGTGGAATAGGTCATGACATAACTATGATTATAGATGAAAAAACTTCAGAAGCTATAGTGTTAAATAAATTTTATGAATCTAATAAAGATGATTATAAATCAGGAGAATTACGTTATCCTCTAAATAATTTAGAACTTGGTCCACATAGTCTTAAACTAAAGGCTTGGGATGTTTTAAATAATAGTAGTGAGGCAGTTACAGATTTTATTGTTGCTAATTCTTCAGAACTTTTTATTGATAATCTTTTTAACTATCCAAATCCATTTTCAACATATACCGAATTTTACTTTGACCATAACCAGCCTTATGTTGATTTAAAAGTTTTAATTCAAATATTCACAGTAGCAGGAAATCATGTTAAAACTATTGAAACCGACATGTTTAGCACAGGATATAGAAGTCAGCCAATACCTTGGGACGGAAAAGATGAATATGGAGATAAAATAGGAAAAGGAGTATATATATATAAGGTGAAGGTAAAATCTCCTAATGGCAATATTATTGATAAATTTGAAAAATTAGTAATTTTGAATTAAAAATCAATTTAAAAGACAATAAAAAATAATATTTTACGTTACTAATGAAGTTTAAAAAAAATGTAATATATTTGTCAAAATTTCAAACATAAAAATATGATGAAGAGAACATTTCTTATTTTATTAATTACAATAGTTTTAGGTAATAGTATAAATGCTCAAGTAAGTACAAATGATGATATAGTTGGACGTGATGCCCCTAACACAATAACAACAACGGTTCCATTTTTATTAATTGCACCAGATTCAAGAGCAGGAGCCTTAGGAGATGCAGGTGTGGCTACTACGCCTGACGTAAACTCTTTGCATTGGAATCCTGCAAAATATAATTTTATTGATAATAATGTTGGTGTATCTATTTCTTATACTCCTTGGTTGAGACAATTGGTTAGAGACATGAACTTGGCTTACGTTAGTGGGTATAAAAAGTTTAATAAAGAAAATGTTTTGAGTGCATCTCTATTGTACTTTGATTTAGGTAGCATTCAGTTTAGAAGTGTAGATAATGTATTGTTGCGTGATTTTTCTCCACATGAATTTGCTATAGATGCTGCTTATAGCCGTTTGTTAGGAGAAAAATTTTCAAGCTCTGTTGCCATGCGTTTTATATACTCAAATTTAACTGGAGGTGTTGAAGTGCAAGGAAATGATTCTTATCCTGGAAAAACTGTTGCCGCAGATGTTGCTTTTTATTATTATAATGACGAAATCGAACTAAGCGGAATGAAATCAACTTTGATGTGGGGATTAAACATTTCAAATATTGGTGCTAAAATCTCATACACAACCAACGAGTATAGGGATTTTATTCCAACAAATTTTCGCACAGGAGTTGGTTATAAACTTGCTCTTGACGATCATAATGAGTTTATGTTTACTTTTGATTTGAACAAATTATTAGTTCCAACACCACCTCAATATTATCAAGCCGGAGAAATATTACCAAACGGTGACACAGTTATACCTAGCGATAAAATTATCAAATACGGTAAGGATCCTAAAATATCTGTAGGTTCTGCTTTATTTAGATCTTGGTATGATGCACCAGGAACTGCTACAGCTTTTGTTAAAAATGGAAAACCTTCTGTATTTAGAGAAGAAATGGCTGAATTTACAATCTCGGCTGGCGTAGAATATTGGTATGACAAATTGTTTGCTTTGCGTTTTGGATATTTTAACGAGCATCAATATAAAGGAAATAGAAAATATTTTACAGTTGGAGCTGGTTTAAAAATGAATGTTTTTGGTTTAGATTTTGCTTATCTAATTCCAACAACTCAAGCAAACCCATTGCAACATACGCTTAGATTTACATTAATTTTTGACCTCGGAGGCTTAGCGGCAGAAAAAAGTTAAAAATGAATTTTAAAATTGGCATTGGATACGATGTTCATGCTTTACAAGAAGGTTTAGATTTTTGGCTAGGCGGAGTAAAAATTGAACACAATAAAGGTTGCCTCGCTTATTCTGACGGAGATGTATTAATTCATGCAATTTGTGATGCTATATTAGGTGCAGCAAATTTAAGAGATATTGGCTATAACTTTCCTGATACTGATAATAAATATAAAGGAATTGATAGTTGCATTTTGTTGCAAAAATCTTTAGAACTTATTAATAATAAAGGCTATAAAATTGTAAATGTCGATTCTGTAATTTTATTGCAAACACCAAAGCTAAAAGATTATATCCCTTTAATGAAACAAAAATTGGCTTCAGTTATGGAAATTGATATTGAAGATATTTCTATAAAAGCCAGCACAACAGAAAAACTCGGATTTGTTGGGAGAGAGGAGGGAATAGTTGCTCAGGCTGTAGTTTTAATAACAAAATAAAATTATTCCCAAATAAATTTTATGATAGAATAATAAAAATGTCTTATAAATGTCCTCATGTCAGCAACATTTGAAACATTTATAAGACATTGTCTTTTTGTAACTTTTATGATACAATCTTCAAAGCTTTTTTAACTGCCTCAAGAGTTGGTTGACCAGAAATTCCTGTTCCAACTGCACCTTTCATCCATGCTTGAGGAATTATTCTTCCTTGTAATAAAACTCTGGTAATTTCTTCGGCAAAATTTTTGTCTTTAATATATTGCTCAACTTGGAACTCAATTAAATGCCCAACAGGGTAGTTTGCTAAATATAGAGGTGATGTAATGCTGTGAGAATAAATTGCCAAAATAGGAGAGTCTTTTATTCCCATAACTGGATAATAATATTTATTCCAAACATCAGTAGCAATTTTCACAACAGCTTCTTTTAGTTCTTTTGGATTTGCGTCAGGATTTTCATACAGCCATTGCCACACATACATATCAACTAAAGAAACACCCATAATTTCGAAAGCACTCCAGCAATTGTCTAAAGCAGCTAAAGCTTCTGATTCTTCGTTTCGGCTATTAGCTTCTTTTCCTAAAAGTTTTAAATCTTTTGATTGGAATAAAAATGCAACAGCTTCAGTAAACGCAGTATTAGGAACGCCGTTGAGCATGTAGTAATCTATGTCGTAAAGTGTTATTGTTTGTTCTACATTATGTCCAAGTTCGTGAATGGCAATGTTGTAACCTTTATAGTCCATACCTTTACTTCCAATTCTTGTTCTAAGATGAGCTTGGTCTCCTTTCATTTGAGCTCCCCAAGCATGTCCTGCTCCGCGTGCAGGATCAACACTTATTTTATTAGCTATATAATTTGCTTTATCTCTAGTCCAACCTAAATCAATTAAAATTCTTGCAATATCTTTTTCAAAAGCTGAAGTATTTGGGTATTTTCTTCGTGTAATTTGGTCAAGTTCTTCTTCGTTAATGTTTGTTCCAGATTTAAAACCATTATACCAAATGTCGTAAGGCTGTAAAGAACGTCCTAATCTTTTTTCAATAAGTTTTGCAAGATCTTTTATTTCAGGTGAGCTAATAAAATTCACAAAAAGTTTTTCTACTTCTTCACGACTAAGCTCCATGCCTTCATCATAAGCTCTTTCAATAAAAGTTGGGTAAACAGGATTATATTTATCCATTGCACTAAGAGCTTTAAAATTGTATAACATGTACTCATATCTTGTAAAAGGTTCGCTTGTGAAACTTGCTTCTTTTCCGTCTTTATAAATCTTGTTAGCAATAGGATCCCAAGTAAACTCATTTTTATTAATTACTTCTTGTGGAATTTCTTGATTTATGATTCTAAGCATTACATTATAAATCATTTTTTGCTTTTCGAAACCATTATCCATATTATAATTTGCTTTTAACTCATCTCGCAAACCCCAGTGAGTAATAAGTTTCATATCTTTAGGGAAAAATGTTTTTTGTTCAGAATTTACAAGATTTCCCATATAAATATTATAGTCGGCAATATAAGTGTCGGCGTTAGTTAAAGCTTCTGCTTCCTTTTGATATAAGACAGCTGGAATTCTTGAAATAAATAAATCACCCATTCTAGCATAAGCCCAATCTAAACGCGACCAAGTGTCTGCATTTTTTGTTTTTTCACTTAAACTGTAAGCAGGGAAATTTAAAGCAACATAAAAGGCTAATTTATTCTCAAATAAATCTTCGGTTAAGTGAGCAGATGGAGAATAAGCACCCATAACATTATCAATAAAGCCAATTTCGCCCATGTCTAAATGCAAAGGTTCCATTAGTTCTACGGAAATTTTATTGTAATGTCCAAATAAAATTTCAAAATTTCTTTCTAGTTTATCGAAAGCAACTTTTAATTCCTCAGGATCAGAAATAAAATTATCAACGCAAAAGTTTATGAACTCAGTTGCATCACCATCGTTTTGTTGCCATAATGCTGCAACTTGTCTAACTCCTTTTTCTATTCTAAACTTTTCTTTATCAGTATTTTTTTCTTTAATTTTTTGAATTGCTTCGTCGATGTTTTCATCTAAAATTTTAAATTCAATAATATTTTCTTCGTTTTGTGAAGGTTTGTTGTCGTTCTTACAAGATATTGCCATAATAGTTGTAAAAATAAAAAGAGTGAACACAATTTTTTTCATAATTTTGAAATTTTAAGTTTAATATAGTTTATTGATTAATTCATCATCAGCAAAATTTGGAAGAGTAACTTTCATGTCAGGATATTCTTTCATTGCACGCTTAATAGCAAAAATAGCACCTTCGTTTCTAGCCCAATTTCTACGACTAATTCCATTATTAACATCCCACAAAAGCATCATTTTTAGTCTTCTTTCAGCATCTGCTGTTCCGTCTAATACCATTCCAAAGCCACCATTTATAACTTCTCCCCAGCCAACTCCACCTCCATTGTGAATAGAGACCCAAGTTGCTCCTCTAAAAGCATCGCCAATTACATTGTGAATTGCCATATCGGCAGTAAATTGGCTTCCGTCATAAATATTTGAAGTTTCTCTAAAAGGAGAGTCTGTTCCAGAAACATCGTGATGGTCGCGTCCTAACACAACTGGATGTTTTAATTTTCCTTCTTTAATAGCATCGTTAAATGCTTTAGCAATTTTTATTCTTCCTTCAGCATCTGCATATAATATTCTGGCTTGAGAGCCAACAACAAGTTTGTTAATTTTGGCTTCTTTTATCCATTTAATATTATCTTTCATTTGTTGAGAAATTTCTTTTGGAGCAGTTTTTGCAATGTCTTCAAGAACTTGCATAGCAATATTATCAGTAAGTTCTAGTTCTTTGGGGTCGCTCGAAGTACAAACCCAACGGAAAGGTCCAAATCCATAATCAAAACACATTGGTCCCATAATATCTTGGACATAAGAAGGATATTTGAAATCAATTCCGTTTTTAGCCATAATATCAGCACCAGCTCTGGAACTTTCTAATAAAAATGCGTTTCCATAATCAAAGAAATACATTCCTTTGTCTGTAAGTTTATTTATTGCAGCTACTTGTCTGCGTAATGATTCTTGAACAGCCTCTTTAAATTTTTCAGGCGAATTTGCCATCATATTATTAGCTTCTTCAAAACTATATCCTACAGGATAATATCCACCTGCCCAAGGATTATGCAATGAAGTTTGGTCGCTTCCTAAATCAACTTTAATATTTCTTTCGGCAAGTTTTTCCCATAAATCAACAATGTTTCCTAAATATGCAATCGAATGAGCTTGTTTTTTTGCTTGAAAATTTAATGCTAAGTCTATTGCAGCATCTGCATTTTCAACAATTTCATCTACCCAGCCTTGTTCGTGTCGTTTGTAAGCCGCTTTTGGATTGATTTCTGCACAAATAGTAACAACTCCTGCAATATTTCCAGCTTTTGGTTGAGCACCACTCATACCTCCCAAGCCAGAAGTTACAAATAATTTACAATCATTAGCATCTTTGTGTTTGCTAATCATTCTGCTAGCATTTAAAACTGTAATTGTTGTGCCGTGAACAATTCCTTGTGGACCAATATACATATATGAACCAGCAGTCATTTGTCCATATTGAGTAACACCAAGAGCATTAAATCTTTCCCAATCGTCTGGTTTTGAGTAATTTGGTATCATCATTCCATTTGTAACAACAACTCTAGGAGCATCTTTATGAGAAGGGAACAATCCCAAAGGATGTCCAGAATACATTACTAAAGTTTGTTCATCTGTCATTTCGGCAAGATATTTCATTGCTAGTAAGTATTGAGCCCAGTTTTGAAAAACAGCACCATTTCCACCGTAAGTAATTAGTTCGTGAGGATGTTGTGCTACAGCATAATCTAAATTGTTAGAAATCATTAGCATAATTGCTGCTGCCTGAATAGTTTTATGAGGAAACCAAGTAATATCACGAGAATGGATTTTGTAATTAGGACGAAAACGGTACATATAAATTCTACCGTAAGTCTCTAACTCATGTTTGAATTCTGGAGCTAATTCTGCATGAAATTTTTTAGGAAAATATCGCAAAGCATTTTTTAATGCTAGTTTTTTTTCTTCAATAGATAAAATTTGCTTCCTGATAGGAGCGTGGCTTATGTTTTTTTCATAATTTGCTGCTGGTGGCAAAACTTCAGGAATGCCTTGTAAAATAAGTTTTTGAAATTCTTCTTTAGTTATCATAATACAAAAATTTTATGAGCATAAAGATATAAAATTTACTTGATATTCTAAATGTTTTAGAACAAAAAAAGCCTGTCGTTATTGGACAGGCTTAAATTTTTACATTTTATTTGGTTTATTTTTTTTCATATTTAATAACAGTAGTTGTGTTATCATCAACATCTCTCAACCAAAGTTCTTTACTAGTTAGTCTTATTATTTCTGATATATTCCATTCATTATCATCAACTTCTTTTATCATAAGATTAAGTTTGTCATCACTAAATTTCCATTCTATAGGTTCTGAAAGAGTTGCACCAAAAAAAGTTATACTCATAGATCCTGTTTGATCTTTTTTTAAAGTCATACTTATTTGTCCTTCTGTTGACATATCTTGTGCAACATTATTTACAGTTACTTCTTTTAAAAGCCATTCGCCAGAAAGTCTAGCTGTTTTTGTTGCTAATGAAAAAGCAGGACCTTCTTCGTATTTGCGACAAGATGAAAACAACATAGTAGCTCCTACTATAATGCTTAAAATAATTGTGAGTTTTTTCATAATATTCAATTTTATTAGTTAATAATTATTACAAAATTAATTTTTTTTATTAATATAAACAACAAATCTTTATTTTATTTTTAAATAATGAAATTCATGTTGTTCTGCAGAATTTTCGTTTAAAGTCCAAAATTCAGTTTTTGTAAGTTTTGTAATGGTATAAAATGAATTCCATTGTCCCCATTCGCCGTTTAATCCTTTTTCTCTTTCTCTGATTTGAGTTTTATCTTTGTTCAATTCCCATTCAAACTCAGTTTCAATCAAATTGTTGAATTGACGCGAATAATTTTTACCTTTGCCATCTTCGAAATATTCTTTTTCAAAATTATCTAATCCAATTTCGCTAAGTTTAATTTCTATACCATTTATTTTATAAGTTTCTAGTTCATATTTTCCTACAATACGTTTTTCGGCAGATATGAAACTAATAGCTGGACCGTTTTCGTATTTTTTGCATGATTGACTTACAAAAATCAGCAAACTAAAGGCAAAAAGTTGTATAAATAATTTTGATTTCATAGTTGTAAATATTAAAAAAAGAAACCGCCTTAAAGCGGTTCCTTTTTGTTAGTAAATTTATTTTATTCTTTAATAAATCTTAGAACTGTGTTTTTGTCATTACTGTTTATATTGATAAAATATATGCCAGATTCTAAATTTTCAACATTCAAATTAACATTGTTAGATTTAGCATTTTGTTCTAAAACAACTTGTCCAAGATTATTTGTAACTTTTATATTGTTAATTTCAAATTCTGAAGAAATGTTAACAAAGCTATTAGCTGGGTTAGGATATAGGCTTAAACTATTTGCGAAGTCTTCGTTGATATTTGTAATAACAATGTCAGCATCGCTTCTATATTGTAATGAGAATTTACTATATCCATAATAAATAACACCTACTATATCATAGTGGTTTCCAACAACTGGTTGAATTGAAGAAACGCCGTTTTCTTTTACTAGTAATTCGCCAGAACCATCGTCAACATACCATTCGCCATAACTAATTATACCTTGAGTACATTCAGCATCAATAACTTTAACTAAACAAGATTCGTAAGCTTCAGTACCAGCATCAGCTGTGCTAACTTCCGCTGGAGCAGCTAATATTCCGTCAGTTGCAAATGCTTCAAAATATGTAAGTTCTTTAATAGATGTTAGTCCGTAAGATTCAACAACTTTACCTGCAATTTTAACAGAGTCGCCAACTGTTGGAGAATTTACAAGGTCGGCAACATAAATTCCATTCCAAGCACCTCCTCCTTGTTGAATATAGTATCCTTCTCCATATGTGCTAGGATTGAAGTTTGCAACAACAATACCTTTAACCCAAACATATTGATTTTTTAGAGGAGAATCACCGCTTTCATCTAATGTGTATTGAATATCATAGATATCTGTAAATTCTGGACCTTCAGTATTGGTAGTAAAAGTAATTGTACGAATTACTGCTGGAGAATAAGATTCATTATCCATATTTACTAATTCTAAACTAAAAGTATGTTCGCCATCTGCTAAGTTTGTTAGAGTAATAGGATTATTAGTTGTATAAACAGGAGCTGCACCATCAATAATATATTTTGCTTTTCCATCAGTACCAACAGTAAAGTTTGTTGTTGTGTAATTTACACTAACTGTATTTTCATAGAAAATTTGTCCATTGCTTGGAGAAGTTATATCTAAATAAGGTTCTGTGCCTGCATAGCCAGTCCATGAAATATCATCAATTGTAATTTGACGATTTTGAGTATCGTTTCCTGCTATCTTGATTTTTATTACAAAATCGCCAGGTACGTTAAGTGCTGATTCACTTAATGTATAGATTGTTGTATTTTCTCCACTAACACCTGGAATAACTTCAGATGTTCCTTTTAATTCATTGTTGATGTATAACTCTATACCTCTTTCGTTTGCACCAGTAAATGCTTTACGGTATTTTACTTCAAGAGAAGAAATACCACCACTTAGAACTTCTGACTCAATGCTACTTTCAAAAGCATTGCGTAAAATTAAACCTTTGCCATTGATTGCATAATCGCCTTCATCTCTTGAATGTTTGTAAATCCATTCAATATCATTGTTACCAATAAACGATCCATTTGCATAGCTTGTGCCAATTTCTGCATTGTCAAAAGTTTCCATTCCACCAGGAAGTGGTTCTTGGTTAGTAAAGTTTACAGTAGTTGTAACTGCAGGATCTAATGAAGCATCTGCCATTGTAACTAGTTCAAAATAAATTTGATGTGTACCATATGCTACGCCTGTTAAAGTAAGTGGGCTTGTGCCAGTATAATATTGAATTGCTCCTTCATCTAATTTGTAAGCTAATTTACCATCTGCACCAAGTACAAAATCTTGAACTGTGAAATTAACAGTAATGTCATTAGAATAAATAATAGCTCCGTTTTGTGGAGAGCTTATTGTTAAACTAGGTTCTAATACAACTATTTCATAAGTAACAGTGCGTGTTACAGAAACTACTGGGTCTAAAGCTGTATTGTCCATGTTAACTAGTTGGAAAACTATAGT
>DHVB01000056.1:17810-34750 GCA_002412425.1 Bacteroidales bacterium UBA5219
TTGGAAAACTATAGTGTTTTCGCCTTCTGCTAAACCAGTGATTGTAAATGGGCTTGTAGTTGTATAAGCAGGAGCTCCTCCATTTAATTTATATTCAAGTTTTCCGTCAGTTCCTAGTTCAAAGTTTGTTGTAGTAAAATTAACTTCAACTTGGTTTACGTTTACTATAGCGTTGTTTGCAGGACTATTAATTGTTAATACTGTAGTTCCAGTTGCAACAAAAGTACCTTCAATAATTAGGCTTCCTTGTAAACCTGCGCTACCATCAGCACCTTCGCTATTGTATGCGTATAATCTAAATTCGGCAGTTGTTGATAAATTTTGATAAGCTGCACCTGGTGTTAAAGTATTGTTCTTCCAATTGCTATTTAAATCTGGACAAGTTAATACTCCATCTGTGTTGGTTAGAGCTTCGTTAATAGCTTCATAAGTACTTAAAGTACTTGCAAAACCATCATCACTACCTCTCCATTCAAATTGTCTAGGACCGCCACCGCTACGACCAAGTCCAAACTTAATTGAAGTAATGGTAAAAGTGTAACCTGTAACTGGTTCTATAGAGAAGCCAATGTATTTGGCTAAATCAATATCTCCAGTAAACACATCGCTATCGCTTGTTGCTCCAAGTGGCCAGTTTTTGGCTCTAAAGTTACCAGTACTACTTGATGAAGTGGCACCTACTTTTAAGAGTGGTTGCGGTGTTATGCCCTCATAAGTGTCGCCATTATATGTAAATGACGTAACATCGTTGCCACTACCTGCAAAGTCATAAGTGGCAGTAAAATTTGTTTGTGCAAATGTTATTGTAACAAATAACAATAAAGCACTTAGTAAAGAAATTTTTCTCATAATTTTTTAAATTTTAATATTTAGTTTTTTTTAACAATTCTTTTTCTAATTTGGTACAAAAATACAAAACCGTTAATACATTAATCAATAAGTCTAATTAATAATTATCAACATTTTATTAACAATCACAATTTTTATATTATTTTATTTTAACAACAAAAAAAACGAAGATTGTTTTTAGTAATCTTCGTTTTTAATTTCTTTATTTTTCTAAAATATCTGGGTCAACTAAAATTCTACCACAAAATTCGCAAGGAATAATTTTTCTACTTGATTTAATGTCAATTTGTCTTTGCGGTGTAATTTTATTAAAACAACCTCCACAGGCATCACGCTCTATAGACACAACTGCTAATTTATTTAAAACATTGTTTCTAATACGACTGTAAGCAGCTAATAATCTAGCATCTATGTTTTCTGCAATTTCTTCTCTCTCTTTATTTTGTTTTTCTTCATCTACTTTAGTTTCAGAAATAATAGTATCTAATTCTTGTTTTTTCTGCTCTAAATGTTGTTGTTTGTCAACCAATTTTTCATTAGCTTCTTCTATTTGTGCAGTCTTTTGCTCAATTTCATGTTTGTACTCTCTTATTTTCTTATCGCAAAGTTCAATTTCTAAATTTTGATACTCAATTTCTTTGCTTAAAGAGTCAAACTCTCTGTTATTACGCACGTTGTTTTGTTGCTCAGTATATTTTTTTATCAGAGCTTCGGCATCTAATTTTGCATTTTCGCTAAACGAAATGTCTTCATTAAGTTTAGTGATGTCGTTTTTAAAATTTGCTATTCGCGTTTCTAAACCTGCAATTTCATCTTCTAAATCATTGACTTCTAAAGGTAATTCACCTCTTAAAATTCTTATTTGGTCGATTTTAGTGTCAATTAATTGAAGTCTGTACAAGTTTTTAAGCTTTTCTGTAACACTTTGTGTTGATTTGTCAATTTTATTTTCTGCTTTTGCCATTTTAAAAAGTTTTAATCGGATTTATATTTTTTTCCGAAAATCGGACTGCAAAGTTAGGATTTTTTTTCATAATAATATCATAAAAAATTTCTTTTGTGAATTGTTCACTTTCAAAATGTCCAATATCGGCTATTAATATTTGTTTTTCTGCTAAAAAATAATCATGAAATTTAATGTCGCCACTAACAAAGACATCAGCTTTACTGCTTTTTGCAGTATTGATTAAAAAAGCACCACTGCCACCGCAAACAGCTACTTTTTTAATTTTTTTGTTTAAAAATTCGCTGTGTTTTATTATTGTGCTATTAAATTTTTCTTTTAAAAGTTTTAAAAAATCTATTTCTGCAACTTCTTGTTCCAACTCGCCAATCATTCCCAAACCTACATTGTTATGTGGATTTTCTAATTTGTATATGTCGTAAGCAACTTCTTCGTATGGGTGTGATTTAAGAATTGCCTGTAATATTTTATTTCTAAGATATTTTGGATAAATAGTTTCTATACGTACTTCTTTTTCAAAATGTGTTTCGCCAATTTGACCAACAAATGGATTTGAATTATTGCTGGCTCTAAAACTTCCTTCGCCTTGCAAATTGTAACTACAGTTATCGTAATTTCCAATTTGACCAGCACCTGCTTCAAACATTGAATTTCTTACAATATCAGCATGAGAAGTTGGAACAAAAACTGCAATTTTTTCTAAAATGTTTTTTTCAGGAGAAAGTATCTTTAAATTTTTTAAGCCTATTTTCTCACAAATTTTATAGCTAACACCTTGATTTACTTTGTCAAAATTTGTGTGAGTACAATAAATTGAAATATCGTTTTTAATTGCTAAGATAATTGATTTTTCTATATCATCGCTTCCTGTAATTTTTCTTAACTTATTGAAAATGAGAGGGTGATGAGCTATGATAAAATTGCAGTTGTGGTCAATTGCTTCTTGAACAACTTCTGAGGTTACATCAAGACTTATTAAAATTCCTGAAATTTCTTTTTC
This sequence comes from Bacteroidales bacterium UBA5219, assembly GCA_002412425.1. Taxonomy (GTDB): domain Bacteria; phylum Bacteroidota; class Bacteroidia; order Bacteroidales; family ML635J-15; genus Bact-19. The sequence goes on from DHVB01000056.1 coordinate 20,624, forward strand.
TAAATTTCCAACTTGTAAACCAGAGTTGTCGTATTCTTCTTGTAAAGATAGTGGAGCAAATTCTTCAAAACTATTAATAATGTCTTTTATCTTCATTAAAAATTATAATTCATTTTTTATAGCGAGTAATAAATCTTTAATTTCGTTAAGTTTTTTTACAGCTTCAAAATTATGTTCTGTTTCTTCAAGGTTTTCTTTAATCTTCTTTTTTGCACCTTTAAGTGTCATACCTCTTTCTTTAACCAAGTGCCAAATTAAATGAAAATTATCAATATCTTTTGCTGTAAATAATCTATTCCCTTTTTTATTTTTTTGAGGTTTTATAATATCAAATTCATTTTCCCAATATCTTATTAAAGATGTTTTAACATTAAACATTTCGGCAACCTCGCCAATGGAGTAGAATAGTTTATCGGGTTTTTTATTTTCGGTTGACATGTTTATTATTTAGTTTTCAAAAATGATAAAATTTATTTTAAAATCAAAATATTTTTAGAGATTCTTAACTAAATTTCCCATTCAAACCCTTCTTTTGTATCTTTTACTTTTATCCCAATTTTAGTAAGTTCATCACGAATAAAGTCGGAAGTTGCCCAATCTTTCTTTTCTTTTGCTGAGAGTCTTAGATTTAAAACCATATTTACAACATCTTCTAACATTTCGTTATTACCAGCATCTTCGTTTTCTAATTTTAATCCTAAAACATTGAATAGGAATGTGTTATATGTTTCTTTTAAGATGTTTAAATTTTTCTCATCAATTTTTTCGCTACCTGTTGCAACTGAATTAATTGTTTTTAACCCTTCAAATAAATTAGAAATTAAAATAGGAGAGTTTAAATCATCATTCATTGCATCATAACAATCTTGGCGAAATTTTTCTGCATCAAAATTATTTTCTTTGCTTGGCTTTAATCCTTGTAATGTTTCAACACCTTTTAGTAATCTCGCTAAACCTTTTTCAGCAGCTTGTAAAGCTTCGTTTGAAAAATCTAAAGTACTTCTATAGTGTGCTTGCAAAATAAAAAATCTAATTGTCATTGGTGAGTAAGCTTTTTCTAAAACTTTGTTTGCTCCAGTAAAAAGTTCATCTAAAGTAATAAAATTGCCTAAGGATTTTCCCATTTTTTGTCCATTTATTGTAATCATATTATTATGAACCCAATAATTAATGGAGTTTTCGCCAACAGCTATTGTATTTTGAGCAATTTCACATTCGTGATGAGGGAAAAGCAAGTCCATTCCGCCACCATGAATATCAAATTTTTCACCTAAATATTTATGTCCCATTGCCGAACATTCTGCGTGCCAGCCAGGAAATCCTTGTCCCCATGGTGAATTCCAACGCATAATATGTTCTGGGCTAGCATTTTTCCACAAGGCAAAGTCAAAACTATTGCGTTTTTCATCTTGCCCGTCAAGTTGGCGAGTATTTGAATATAAATCTTCTAAAATTCTACCTGAAAGTTTACCGTAATTATATTTTTGATTGTATTTTTCAACATCAAAATATACAGAACCATTGCTAACATAAGCATAACCTGTATCTATAATTTTTTGGGTAAGTTCAATTTGTTCAATAATATGTCCAGAAGCGCGAGGTTCTATGCTTGGTCTCAAAACATTTAGCTTGTCCATATCTCTGTGGTATCTGTCGCTATAAAACTGAGCAATTTCCATTGGCTCAACTTGTTCCAACTTAGCTTTTTTAGCAATTTTATCTTCGCCTTGGTCGGCATCACTTTCCAAATGTCCAACATCGGTAATATTGCGAACATATCTTACTTTATAACCAATATGTTGAAAATATCTAAAAAGTAAATCAAAAGTAATTGCAGGACGTGCATGTCCTAAATGAGCATCTCCATAAACGGTTGGTCCACATACATACATGCCAACAAACGGAGGTTTTATAGCTGTGAATTTTTCTTTTTTACGACTAAGCGAATTGTATAAAAATAAATTTTCTTGCATAATAATTTTTTAAACATAAAATTTAAGCCCAAAAATAATAAATTATTTTGAAATAACATGTGTTGAAAAATAATGTTTATTTTTAACACCATTGTAACATTGAATTTGTTTTTTTATTTAATAAAAAATGAGTAAAATTGTGGTCTAAAAAAATGAAAAATGAAATATTTTAAATCTGTATTTGTTATTAGTATTGTCTTAGTATTGAGTTTACTAAGTTTTTCGTGTAAAACATTGAATAATAAGGAAAATGTTGGAGCCGATAAGAAAAAACCAAAATATATTTTCTTATTTATTGGCGATGGTATGGGAATAAATCATGCGAGCTTGGCAAAATATTTTTACAAAGAAAAAGGCGATGATATTAGTTTTACTAATTTTCCATATTTTGGAGTTTGTACAACAACAAGTAAAAATAGTGTAATTACAGATTCGGGAGCTGCTGGCTCGGCTATTGCTTGTGGCGAAAAAGCCAATTTTGGAAGTATTTCGTATTATCCTTGGTTTTCAAAAGACTCGCTTCCTCTTTCTTTTGCTAAAATAGCTCACGAAAACGGAAAGAAAGTTGGAATAATTACTACTGTATCACTAAATCATGCAACTCCTGCGGCTTTTTACGCACAATCTTCTGATCGTAATTTATATTATGAAATTGGAAGTCAACTTCCAGAATCTGGCTTTGAGTTTTTTGGCGGAGGAGGATTAAAACATGCAAAAGGAAAAGAAAATACTCAACCAGATTTATATGAAAAAGCAAAGTCAAATAATTATATAGTAAGCTCAAACATAAAAGATTTTGAAAAATTAGATAAAAAAAATGCAAAATACATGTTTGTTAATCCAAAATTTGGTTTGGATAGCGATATGCCATATTTTATTGATAAAAAAAGTGATGACGGATACAGCTTAGCTCAATTTGTTAAAACTGGTATAAAAGTTTTGGAAAATCCAAATGGCTTTTTTATGATGGTTGAAGGCGGGAAAATCGATTGGGCAGCTCATTCAAACGATGGAGCAACAATTGTAAAAGAAATTTATGATATGGATTTGGCAATTCGCGAAGCTTATAAGTTTTATGAAAAATATCCTGAAGAAACTTTGATTTTTGTAACCGCCGATCACGAAACAGGTGGCTTGTCATTAGGAAATGCACAAATGGCTTATGAAAGCAATTTTATGCTCTTGGATAATCAAAAAATATCTATTACTAATTTTTCTGAAAAAATAAAAGATTATAAAGAAAATAATACAAAATATTCTGTTGATGATATTTGGAAATTAGCTGATGAATATTTCTTTACAGAAACTCCTATTTATACAGCATCTGATTCAACAAGAGTTTTGGAAGCTTTTAATTATTATTTTTACGAAAAATCACCAACAACAAGCCTAGAACCTATAATTATATATGGTGCAGAAAATCCAGTTGCGTCAATATTTGGAAATATAATGTGTACAAAAGCAGGTGTTGGTTTTACAACTTGGGCTCATACAGCAGCTGCGGTGCCTGTGTTTGCAGTTGGAGTAGGAGCGGATAGATTCGGTGGTGCTATTGATAATACTGAAATTAAAAAAATACTCTTAGAACTTGTTGAATGGTAAAATAATAGAGACAATAGCGTATATTTATTAATTTATAAAGTATAAATTTTTAAAAATATATTTAAAAACATAATGTTTTTTTAGGAATTTTAGATTTTTATTTTTAATTTTGAGCGAATATAAAAACTTAATAATATGCAAGATTTAAATTGGACAAATTTACCTTTTGGTTATGTAAAAACCCATTATAATGTCCGTTCAGTTTTTAAAAACGGCAAATGGGGCGAAATAGAAGTTACGGATTCAGAACACGTTACCATGCATATGGCAGCAACTGTATTGCATTATGGACAAGCAGCTTTTGAAGGAATGAAAGCTTATTGCGGAAAAGATGGTAAAATTCGTCTTTTTAGATGGAAAGAAAATGCAAGACGATTACAAGATTCTGCTCGTGGAATTCAAATGGCTGAAATTCCTGAAGAACTTTTCTTTGAAATGTTGAAAAAAGTTATTGCTTTAAACAAAGACTTTGTGCCACCTTACGGAACAGGTGCATCTTTGTACATCCGTCCAGTATTGTTTGGAACGGGAGCAAGAGTTGGAGTTCAACCAGCTGATGAGTACACTTTTATAATCTTTGTTACGCCAGTAGGTCCTTACTTTAAAGCAGGGTTTAAACCTGTGGACATCGCAGTTGTAAGAGATTCTGACCGTGCTGCTCCTCTTGGAACAGGAACTTATAAAGTAGGTGGTAACTATGCAGCAAGTTTGGTAGGAACACAAAAAGCTAAAGACGCTGGTTGCAGTTCACCAATGTATTTAGATGCTAAAGAAAAGAAATATATTGATGAAATTGGTGCAGCAAACTTCTTTGCTATTAGAAATAATACTTATATTACACCAGAATCTACATCAATATTGCCTTCTATTACAAATAAGAGTTTAGAACAATTAGCAGCTCATCTTGGATATAAGGTTGAAAGAAGACCAGTTGCTTTTGATGAACTTAGTACTTTCGAAGAAGTTGGAGCTTGTGGCACTGCAGCTGTAATTTCACCAATAGGAGACATTAAAGACCTTGATGAAGGAAAAACATACTCTTTCTGTAAAGATGGAAAAGCAGGACCAGTTTCTACAAAATTATACGAAACTTTAGTAGGAATACAATATGGTGATATCGAAGACCCATTTGGATGGGTAACTGTTCTAGATATTTAAACCAATTTTAAGTGTTAAAAAATTAAAAGCTGTCTGCGGACAGCTTTTGTTATTTCAAATTCTCATAATACCACTTTACTGTCAGCTCTAATCCTTGTCTTACATCAAATTTAGGATTATAGTTTAATAGAGATTTTGCTTTTTCAATTGAAGCTAAAGAATCTTTAATATCTCTTTTTCTTTCAGGTCCGTGAATGGGTTTTATATTGGCAATTTCAGGTTTGAATTTTGCTAATAATTGTATAAGCAAATTAGTGATGTCATTTAAGTTATTAGTTTCTCCATAAGCAACATTATATATTGTGTTTATTGCTTTTGGATTGTTGGTAGTAGCTGCAAGTTCGTTTGCTTGAATAACATTTGCTATATAGGTAAAATCTCGCGATTGAGTGCCATCACCATGAATTGTCGGTGGTTGTAAATTTATTAAGCTTTTAATAAATTTTGGAAAAACTGCTGCATAAACAGATTCAGGATCTTGATTTTTACCAAAAACATTAAAATATCTTAAACCTATAGTTTCTAAGCCGTATAAATCAGAAAAAACTTTAGCATACATTTCGTTTACTTGCTTTGTAACTGCATAAGGCGAAAGAGCATTACCTGTTTTATTTTCAATTTTAGGAGAAGCAATATTATCTCCATAAACTGATGAACTTGATGCATAGACAAATCTCTTAACATTGTTGTCTCTAGCGGCGACAAGCATGTTTAAAAAGCCGTTAACATTTACTTCATTACTCGAAATAGGGTCATTGATAGAACGAGGAACTGAACCTAGAGCAGCATGATGCAAAACAATGTCTATGTCTTTGCAAGCTTTTTGACATGCATTTAAGTCTCTGATGTCGTCATCTATAAGTTTAAAGTTTTTGTTTTTTACAAATTTATTTATGTTTTCGCGTTTGCCTGTTGCAAAATTATCAAGGCAAACTACACAATTGTTTTGCTCTAATAATTTTTCAATAATGTTAGACCCTATAAAACCGGCACCGCCAGTAACAAGGACTTTAGAATTATTTATTGTAAACTTATTATTTTGCATAATTTACTGAACGAGTTTCTCTAATAACTGTAATTTTTACTTGTCCAGGATAAGTCATTTCGTCTTGAACGCGTTTAGCAATTTCAAAACTTAGTTGTTCGGCTTCAGAGTCGCTAATTTTTTCGCTACCAACGATAACTCTAAGTTCTCTACCAGCTTGTATAGCATAGGTTTTTAAAACTCCTGGATATGATAAAGCTAAAGCTTCTAAATCTTTTAGGCGTTTAATATAAGATTCTATAACTTCTCTTCTTGCTCCGGGTCTTGCTCCTGAAATAGCATCGCATACTTGCACAATAGGTGAGATGAGGCTTGTCATTTCAATTTCGTCGTGGTGAGCGCCAATAGCATTACAAATTTCGGGTTTTTCCTTGTATTTTTCGGCTAATTTCATTCCGTAAATTGCGTGTGGTAATTCAAGCTCTTCATCAGCAACTTTTCCTATGTCGTGTAATAGACCGGCTCGTTTTGCAATTTTTGGGTTTAAGCCAAGTTCGGCAGCCATAAGAGCACTAAGATTTGCAACCTCGCGTGAATGTTGTAATAAATTTTGACCATACGAAGAACGGTATTTCATTTTCCCAACCATTCTAACTAATTCGGGGTGCAATCCATGAATACCTAAGTCGATAGTTGTTCGTTTTCCAATTTCTACTATTTCTTCTTCGATTTGTTTTTTTGTTTTATTTACAACTTCTTCTATACGAGCAGGGTGAATTCGTCCATCTGTAACTAATTGATGTAAAGACAAACGAGCTACTTCCCTACGAACAGGGTCAAAAGCTGATAGCAAAATTGCTTCTGGCGTGTCGTCAACAACTATTTCAACACCTGTAGCAGCTTCTAAAGCTCTAATATTTCTGCCTTCTCTACCGATAATTCTACCCTTAAGCTCGTCGCTTTCGATATTGAAAACAGTAACAGCATTTTCGATAGCTGTTTCTGTAGCAACGCGTTGAATAGTTTCTAACACTATTTTTTTAGCTTCTTTATTAGCAGTCATTTTAGCCTCGTCAATAATTTCATTTATTAATGACATAGCTTCGGAACGAGCATTTGCTTGTAAAGATTCCATTAGCTCAGCTTTTGCGTCTTCGGCAGAAAGTCCAGAAATTGCTTCTAATTTTTCAACTTGTTCACGATGAAGCTTTTCTAATTCTTCCGACCTTTTGTCAACTCTATCAAGTTGTTTGTCAAGGTTTTCGCGAATAATTTCAAGCTCCTTTTTCATTCTTTGAGTTTCTTCTATTCTTGACGCAATTGTTGCCTCGCGTTGTTGAATTTTATTTTCGGCAGCAGCCATTTTTTGATTTCTTTCATTTATTCTTTTGTCGTGTTCCGACTTTAATTGAAAGTATTTTTCTTTGGCTTGAAGTTCTTTTTCTTTACGAATAACTTCTGCTTCTGCTATAGCATCGTTAAATACTTTGTTTTTTCTTTTTCCCAAAGCCTTGTCCCACATAAAGTAAGAAATCGCTCCTCCTGCAATTAAAGCTCCTACTGCGACTAAAATTATTGTTAATGTTCCCATAAAATTATTAAGTATTAAATTAAAAAAGCCCGTATAAAATTCTTTAATGTTAAAAAAACCCCTGTATGAACATGGGTGGGATCGCCAGTAAATTTTCGGTTTCCTATGGTCGCTGGTGCAACAATATTCTGTAAACAGAATAAGTTTAGGCCTGCCGTTGATAAACCGAGCATTATCCCAAAAATTGTTAGTGTTGAGTTTTTCAACCTTTAAAGAATCAAATACGGGCAGTATTGTTATTATTATGTTATTTTAAAGAACGTTTACTCTCTTTCTTTTTCTAAAAAATCTTCTATTGTAAAATTTATTTTTTTTAGTTCGTTAATTACTGGTGAAACATCTTCACGATCTTCCATTTCCATTAGTCTAACTGAAATTGAAATCAAAACCATTGCCATATAGTCTTGTTCATCTCGGTTTTTATATCCTCTACTTTTATATTGAAAAAGCTCATCGTTTATCAGTTGAGCAGCTTTTCTAATTAGCTCCTCGCGTTTACTATCAGCTCTTAAAATATTGATAGGATATGTTCTTTCACCAATGTTTATATTTATTTTTAACTTTTCGTTATTCATAGAACTATTTGTTTAAGAGAGCAATACAATTGTCAATCTCCCGTATAATTCTGTTTAATTTAAGTTTAACATCTTTATCATCACTATCTCCATCTGCTATACTTCTTGCTAATCTTAAATTATTATACTTGTTTTCTATTTCTTCTAATTTCTCTTTATATATATTTAATTCACTATTCAATTTATTTACCTCATTAGATAAAATAATGTTATCCTCTTTTATTGTTGAATAAGAAGCCATCAAACTCTGAATGTTATCGTTTAGCTTGATAATTATATCTTTATAATCTTCGTCCACATTATTTTATTTAACACTACAAAAATAAGCTAATTATTTTTAAAAAGCAAGAATTGATATTAGTTTTGTAAAGTTTTTATTTTTAGATGATGTTAAAATTGAAGTCTTTATTTATAATACTTAACCTGTTCTTGTTGCAATTGTTGAGTTTTGCTCAAGATGTTAATTTGAAAAAAGAATTTGTTTCTCCCTTAAAATTTGAAACTAATTTGTCTGGTAATTTTGGTGAACCACGACATAGACATTTTCATTCTGGCATCGATTTTAGAACTTATCAAAATGGCAAAGAAATCGTTTCTGTTGCAGATGGATATGTTTGTAGAATTTCTGTTTCGCCTTGGGGTTATGGTTTAGGTTTGTATATAGCTCACCCAAATGGCTATACTTCTGTTTATGGACATTTGAATGAGTTTAGAAAGGATATTCAAAATTTTGTAAGAAAAATTCAATACGAAAATAAATCTTACTCTGTTGACACTCTTTTAAATCCAGATTTATTTAAAGTAAAAAAAGGTGAACTTGTAGCTTTTAGTGGGAATACAGGATATTCAGAAGGTCCGCATTTGCATTTTGAAATTAGAGAAACTAAAACAGAACAGCCAATCAATGTGGTAAATTCTGTATATGATTTTAAAGATAATTTACCGCCAGAAATTTCTGCAATAGTTTTTTATCCTTTGTCAAACAATTCTTTTATAAATGGAAAAGCTGAGAAGTTTTTTTTGAAAGTAGTGAAAAGAGATGGAGTTTATGTTTGTGCAAACGATTTACCTGAAGTAACAGGTCTGATTGGCTTAGGAGTGGCTTATGTTGATAGAATGAACGAAACAAGCAATAGATATGGAGCTAAAACCGTCAGTTTATTTATGGATAATGAATTAATTTATAAATCTAATTTAGAAAAAATTTCTTTCGAAACTCAAGCCTCTAAAAATTCAATGTTTGATTTTGAATATTTGTTAAAAGAAAAACTTCATGTTCATAAACTCTTTGTTGAAGCTGGAAATGAATTGATGATTTATGATAAAACAATTAATAATGGAATGTTTTCATTAAATGAAAAATCGAAAGCAAATTTTACTGTTATTATTACTGACTATAATAATAATTCTTCAGAATTAAATTTTGAATTAATTAAAGACAACAAAAACTATGATTTACTTGAAAGAGACGGGTATCTTGTAAAATACGATAGCGTCTTTTTGTATTTCGATTCAGAATTTAGATTTGAAACACAAATCGGTAGTTTGTTTTATGATACTAACTTAAAAATAGAAAAAGGTAAAAAGAGAAAATATTCGCAATCTTATATTATAGGAGAGGATCATTTGGCTGTAAATAAGGATTTTAAAATAAGTTTTTATATAAATGATGAAGCTTATAAATATAAAGACAAGTTGTTTATCATGCGTGAACACAACAAAAAATCAAATTATTTAAAACCAATTATTGAACAAAATTTTATTTCTGCTTATTCTTCTTATTTTGGAGAATTTTATTTGTGGATTGATACAACCCCTCCAAAAATTGTTCCTATAAGACCTAAAAAAACATATACAGAAGAAAATTTGAATTATTTAAGTTTTAAAATTACAGATGATTTGTCAGGAATTTCTTCTTATGCAATTTATATTAATAATAGGTGGGTTTTGACTCAATATGAACCTAAAACAAAAACAATTTTTTACCAAAAAGATGAATATTTTGAAAAATCCAATTCTTACAAAATTAAAGTTGTTGTTAAAGATAATTGTAATAATGAGGCAATACTAGAGTTATAAATTGAAACTAATTTTTTGAATTTAAAAATAATGCACATTTTACGAAAAAAACATTTTTTTTGAAAAAAAAACATGTTTTTTCTTGCTTTTTTCAAAAAAATATTGTATATTGCAAATATTGTTATTATAGAAATTTTTGAGATGAGAGTTTGTGTAAAATATAATGATAATTTTTGGTTTAATAAGCTTATGCGTTTTATTGTATTTATTTATACTAATAGAAGCCTTACCAACTGCATAAGTTCACACACACACACACACACACACACACATACACACGCACGCAGAAATACTACATTACAACTATATTTTATTTATTTCGATTTGGGAGCTTTGTAAAAACGATTTCGAATAATCGCCCTCGTGTAAAGGGATTTTGCAGTTTTAGCACTCTAAGCGAGGGTATAAATAAAGCCATTTATGGTCGGAATATGCCGAAGGAGACCAAAAACCGAAGTAGGTAAAATTTTAAATGTTATAGTATGTACTGGATATATTATCAAAAATGGAGAAAGACATGAATTGCAAAGAATCACTTTTCAGTATTTAGGTGATGCGTGTGACCATATTCAGGCTTGTATTGATGAATTTCCTGATATAACGTGGGTTGTTTATATTAATGATAATGATTGGAATAGGGTATGTGCGAGCGTTTAATTAAAAAAACATATAATATGAATAAGCAACTTTTATTTTCATTTGTAATAGTTACAATTATATTTAATTGTAATTTATTATCTTATTCGCAAAATGTGGAAAAAAATAATTTCGAAAAAGTAAAAGATTATATTCAAGACATGAAGCAGAGTATTAAAGAAGAAATGTATTTCAATACTTATGAAATACTTGAACATAGTTTGCGTATAGTTGAAGATCCAGAACAGTTAGATTTAATTTTAGAAATTATAAAGGACTTAAAAAGTAAATGTCCAATAAAACCTAAATCTGCTTGTGAATGCCTTGAAGCTAAAATGAAAAAAGGTGAAATAATTGAAGATGAAATTTTGTTTTGGCATAACTGTAAGGATTTGATAAAAAAGGAATAATAATGATTTTATATTAAAAACTATTTTGTATTGGAAGTTGTCTTGATGTTGAGACAACTTCCTTATTATATTGAAAAATGAAATAATTAGTAACTCGTTTTGCAAATATCTTAGCTCCTTGAGTAAAAGCCTTTAACAATTTTTTAGGCATTTCTCTAAAAAATATGAAAATATCTGAAATTATTTTTTTAATTTTGTTGAATTAATAAAATAATTATAAAATAAAGCTATTTAATATGAAACAACTTACATTTTTGATTATCGCACTTATTTTTAGTTGCAGTTTTGCTTTTGGTCAGAGCATGGAACTAACCGACAAGTTACCAAATGACCCAAGTGTAATTACGGGAACTTTGAAAAATGGTATGACTTATTATATCAAAGCTAATAAGCAACCAGAAAATAGAGCAGAATTAACACTAGCTGTAAAAGCAGGCTCAGTTTTAGAAGATGAAGACCAACAAGGATTGGCTCACTTTACAGAGCATATGGCTTTTAATGGTTCTACAAATTTTCCTAAAAATGAACTTGTAAATTATTTAGAATCTTTAGGTATGAAATTCGGACCAGAAGTAAATGCTTACACTTCTTTTGACGAAACAGTTTACGGAATTAAAGTTCCTACTGATGACCCTGAGTTTATAGATAAAGGTTTATTAGTGCTTTACGATTGGGCATCTGAATTGTCTTTAGAAACTGAAGAAATTGATGCTGAACGTGGCGTTATTCATGAAGAATGGAGAATGGGACAAGGAGCTATGGATCGTGTACAACGTAAATATTTACAAGCTATTTTCCATAATTCTATTTATGCAAAAAGATTGCCAATTGGTACAATGGAAGTAGTTGATAACTGTGATCCTGAAGCTATTCGCCGTTTTTATAGAGATTGGTATCGTCCAGATTTGATGGCATTAATTCTTGTTGGCGATTTTGATGCTAAGGAAATGGAACAAAAAGTTATAGAAAGATTTTCTAAAATTAAAATGATAGATAATCCTCGCGAAAGAGTATATGCAGAAATCCCTGATCATAAAGAAACTTTGGTTTGTGTAGCAACAGACCCCGAAGTTCCAATTAGTATGGTGCAAATGTTTTATAAGCATCCTGCTCAACCAAATTCTACTGTTGCTGATTATAAAGACGGTATGGTTAATATGTTACTTAGCTCTATGCTTTCAAATCGTTTGGCTGAATTAACGCTTTTAGAAAATCCTCCTTTTGTTCAAGGCTATGCAGGATATTCACAGTTTATAGGACCTAAAGATGTTTTTATAAGCATGGGAATAGTTCAAAATAATGACATAAAAACTACATTAGAAACTTTAGTTGTTGAAAATGAAAGAATGATGCAATTTGGTTTTACGGAAACTGAATTAGAAAGAGAAAAAGCAGCTCTTTTAAAACGAATAGAGAAATCTTATAACGAAAGAGATAAACAAAAATCAGAAAATTATGTAGAAGAATATAAAAAACATTTCTTACCACCACATAGTCCATTTCCAGGAATTGAATATGAGTATGAATTATTTAAAAAATATTTACCACAAATTACTTTAGACGAAGTTAATGCTTTTGCAAAAACTGTTGTAACAGAAGAAAATTGCGTTATCGTTGTTATAGCTCCCGAAAAAGAAGGAGTTACAATTCCAAGTGAAGATGATGTTTTAAAAATGTATCAAGATGCCTCTAAAATTAAAGTAGATGCTTATGTTGATAAAGTTTCTGATAAAACCTTAATTTCTGAGTTAGCAAAACCTACAAAAGTTGGTAAGAAAACTAAAAATAAAGATTTCGACTATCAAACTTGGACTCTTAAAAATGGCGTTAAAGTAGTTTTTAAAACAACAAATTTTAAAGATGATGAAATTTTGTTTGAAGCAAGAAGTTTAGGCGGATATTCTCTTTACGACCAAAAAGATGATATTAGCAGTAAAATTGCTGATGATGTTGCCGAAGAAAGTGGCTTAGGTAATTATGATAAATCTGAATTGCAAAAATTCTTAGCTGATAAAAATGTTAGATTTAGTACTTACATAGGTGAAAGTACCGAAGGTTTAGTAGGTTCTTCTAACGTTGCAGATTTTGAAGTTTTATTGCAAATGATTTATGCAACATTTACTCAACCAAGAGTTACCGAAACAGCTTTTAATTCTTATATGAACAAGCAAAAAGGATTATTAGAAAATGCTAAATTAGATCCACAATCTGCATGGAGTGATAGTATAAGAACTGTAATGTCTAAAAATCACCCACGTCGTAGAGCAATGAATGCTGAAATGTTAGAAGAAGCTAATTATAGAAGAGTAAAAAGTATTTATTCACAAAGATTTGGAGATCCAAGTAACTTTACTTTCTATTTTGTTGGAAATTTTGATGCAAAACTTGCAAAACCTCTTATCGAAAAATATTTAGGAGCTTTACCAATAGTTGAAAGAAACGAAACTTATAAAGATTTGGGAGTAAGACCTCCAAAAGGTGTTGTTGAAAAAACGGTATATAAAGGCAAAGATCCAAAATGTATGGTAATAATTAACTTCCCAGGCGAATTTAGATATACATATCAAAATAGATTAGAATTAGATGCTGTTTGTAAAATTTTATCAACACGCTTGTTAGAAGAAATTCGTGAAAAAGAAAGTGGTGTTTATACTATAGGTGCGTATCCATCAAGTTCTAAAATTCCTTACGAACAATATTCTGTTACAATTTTCTTTAGCTGCGATCCAGAGAGAGAAGAAGAACTAAAAACTAAAACTTTTGATATTATAAAATCTCTTCAAACTGACGGATTGACTGATACTGATATTCAAAAAGTTATTGAAAAAGAAAAACGCGAATTTGAAACAGATGTTAAAGAAAATTCTTATTGGAAAAGACTTATTATGGAGGTTGAAAATGGAAATGTTAGTGCCACAGAATACAAAGATTACCTAAATATGATAGAATCAATAAGTATTAGCTCTATGAAACAAGCAGCAAATAAATATTTTGATTTGAATAATTATGTTAAGGTGCAGTTGCTTCCAGAAAAGTAATTCAAAATTATTATAAAAAGAGGTTGTCTCAAAACAAGTGTTGATCCAACAACCTCTCAAGGTGTTTCAGAAGTGTTAAA
>DHVB01000014.1 GCA_002412425.1 Bacteroidales bacterium UBA5219
ATCACAAAAAGAATTATTACAACTCACGTGCAATATACAAATTTTTTTTGAAATAACCAAAAAAAATAAAGAATTTTTTAGTAAAAATGTAAAATAATCTTATTTGTAAAATATATTCAAATTAGTGGGCAAAAAGTGAAACTTTATTTTGAAAATTACGTACAATTATAAATTAATGTTCCCGCTCTCAATGATTTATAATCCGAGCGAGCAGAGAAATAAAAAAGCTACAAGGCTCAGTTTTTCTTTATGAACTTTAAATTCAAGGCGTTTTAGAAGTGTTCAAATGCAAGGCATCTGAGATTGAGGACGAAGGAGCGTACATGAAGCGTTGCACTGAGCAAAGCCGAAGTGTACGTGACTGAGTCCGAACATCGAAAGCAACGAAGCAGTTGAATACTTATAAAGCGCCTTTTATAAAACAAAAGTCAAATTAAACTTAAACGCCCAATTATCAATAAGTTTAGGCAAAGAATAAGGACCATAGCGATAATAAATTCCTATTCCATATCCTTGAAAGCTTAATTTTAAAATATTATTAATTTGAATTCCAGATTCAAAATAACCTTTGTTCATACTTTTGTTTTGAGTGCTTGAAACTCTTGAATTATCGCCCCAGCCAATAGCATTTACTAAAACAATTTGTGGTGCAAAGTGTTTTGTTTTTACAAGCAAATTTCCAAAATCATGTCTTATAAAAAGGTTGGCAAATCTATCAGAGACAAATTCGTTAACTCTCATGGTGTTAAAACTATTGTCGATATTTAACCACGAATAAGAACCTGAGCCATAATAAAGTTCTGAATATTCAGCATTTCCATGCACCATGCCAATATCAGTTGTGAAATGTGTCGCTCCAATGTGCAACCATTGCAATTTATAGTTTATCATGGCTTCAGTTTTTAAATAATCTGAATTTGTTCCATATATTGGAAAAGCTTTTATTACATTAAAATATAAAATTGGGAATTTTGTTCCCATGCTCAATCTATTGCCACGAGGTGTTTGTAAAAACTTTTCTTTAAAAGCATATTTAAAATATAGTCCTAACTCATAAGTGTTTACATGCTTTGGAATTACATTGGCAAAATCATATCTATCTTGGTTGATAATTGTTTTTTCAGAATATGATGCTTTTAAGTTTGTGCTTAAATATCTAATAGGTGAAAAATTAAAACTTGCATAATAAGAACGCACAGAATCTAAATCTTCTAAGAAAAAATCTCTTAAAGTATTTTGAGACAGCAAAGACAAATCTTTATTATAAAAATGGTCGTCGCTAAATTCTAAATCTTGTTTAAAACCAAGTCTTAGGCTTGTGTTCGAAGGCTTGTGAATAAACCAATCTATATAAGCACCGTATTTCCAAGCTTTATCTCTAAAACCATAACCAAAATGTCCACCAAAAGATAAAAATTTTACCAATTTATGATTTGTTGCAAGGGCTAAGCCTAATCTATAACCTTCATATTTATTATACCATAAAATAGATGCAGGGTTCAAATTAACAAACTTAATTGGAATATAACCTGTTGCAATAACTTCCATTAATTCCATTGTTTTGTCAAGGTTTATTTCTCTGCCAATGCTGTCGATCACTTGATAGGTTTTAATATCTTTATCGCTTAGTTTTTCGTAACGGTAATAATCCCAAAAATCCTTGTCTTTTTTATGTGCGTTTTTTTCAACTTCTACACTTAATTGGTTGAACTCTCGGCGTTTGTAATCTGGGTTTAAACTTATGTCGCTAATATATGATTTTCCAATACCAACTAAAGGAGCGTAAGAAGAGCTTTTAGTATCGCTATTTCCAGATGATATAACTGCTTCATTTTCCCCAACTTGAAAAAAATTGAAAACTAAATCTGTATTTAACTGCACAGGAAACCACTGAATAGAGTCTATCAATTCATATTTTTGCTGAATGTTTATATTAAAACTACCTGTTGGTTCGTAAGGTTTTGCACTTACATTTTGTAAAGCGTAGCCATTTGAGTTTATATGCAAAACTCCTTGCAAACCTTCAAAATTTTTCCCTTTTGACGGACGATATGAAATTATAAAAATTGTGTCGGCATTTTCGTTATACATTGTATCTTCTATTTGGAAAAAATATTTTGAAGTACTCCCTCTGCTAATAGGGCTTAAATATTTTTTATCGAGTAGGCTGATAAAATTTTTATAAAAAGAAAAAGATTGAAATTGAGTTGTAAGTAAAGTAAATGCAGGATTTTTTAAACCAGACATTTTATGAGCCAAAACAGTTTCTTTATTTTGGTCGGGATAGCGAAATCTTCGTTCAGTTACAGATTCGGTAATAAAGATATGTTGTTCATCAAAAAATTCTCTTAAAGTTTTTTTATCTGTTGTATCTGTCTTTGTTTCATTGGTTTTTGTTGTGTCAGCTTGAATATTGCTCATATCAACTGTAAAAATCATTTTGTTGTACGAGACATAAGAAAAAGAGCGTATTTTTTCGGGATTATTTTTATTTGAATTTTCTATTGCTAAATCAATAATTCGGTGAGCTGGGTTTATTCCCGGCAAAATAGTAACTTCAGATAGGTAGAAAGCATCTTGTTCTAAACTAATTTCAATATATTTTTTATTTTGAATTTCGTCTTTCGTAATAAGTTTTGTTGTATATCCCAAGTATGAAAGTTTTAAAAACTCAATTTTGTCAGCTGAATTAATTGTAAAATAACCATCTAAATCTGTAGTAGTTCCATAGTTGTTTGAATTGTAGGTAATGTTTACGAAAGCTAGTGCCTCATTAGTTTTTGCATCAAGAACTCGACCAGCAAATTTATTTTGAGAATATAAATTTGTAGTTAAAAAATATAAAAATATGAAACTCAGTATTAATCTTAAGTAATTCATCAAAATTAAATAATTTTCAAAAATAATAAGACAAAACAATTATTAAAATAAAACAGTAGTAAAAAACTTATTAATTAGTAGAAAATTCAAAAAATTATTATATTTTTGAGGGAAATGTTTTTGTTTATTTTGAGATGAAATTTTTATGAAATTTTTAAGAAAATAAACATAATATTAAACGTTATTTTGTGTTAATTTATAAATATAAAATATATGATGAAAAAAAATAAATTACCATTATTGCTGTTCTGTTTTTTTACTATATTATTTTATTCATGTGATAATAAACCTGTAAAAAATTTTTTAGGAGATTTTACTTATAAAACATCAGGTTCTATTACTGTAGAAGGCGATACTAGTGATGTTGCTTTGAAAATTACTAATAAATTAGGTCAGATGGATATTATTGACATTGGTGAAGAAAATAGAGTTATGGTTATTAAAACAGAAATCACAGGTAATATTACAAAAACCTATGCAACAATTTCTGCTGATGATGAGAATAAAATAATTTTTGATACTATTCCTATCTCAGAAATCTTTATTTCTGGTCTTGATACCGTATCTTCGGAAACAAATATTTATAGTGCCCCTGTTGGTAAACGATATGAAGACAGAATTGTGATAGAAGATTTTTACTTTGGATATGTTGATACTTATAAAGCGAAAGGTCCAATCAAACAAAGTGATGTTATAACAATTTCTGAAAAAAATAAATAAATTAATATTATGATGAAAATAGTTGGAAAGATTTTGGGTATATTTTTATTAGTTTTTATATTTTCTAATAATTTATATTCGCAAGTTAAAGCTGATGATATTGTCGGAGTATATCTTACTTATGATAAATTAACAAAACAAAATTGTAAAATTGAAATTTTTAAACTTCATGATAATACTTATAGCGGAAAAGTTATTTGGTTAGAAAAACCTCTTGATAAAGATGGAAAACCTTATTGCGATGTTTTAAATCCTGATCCTTCTAAACGCCATGTGCGTTGTGATAATATGACTATTTTATATGGTTTTACATTTAAAAAAGGAGAATGGGTTGACGGGAAAGTTTATAATCCAACAAATGGTAAGACTTATACTGCAAAAATGAACTTTGAAACAAAAACAAAATTAAAATTACGAGGATATGTTGGTCATCCAATGTTTGGAGCAACTGAATATTGGACTAAAATCAAATAAATTATATGACAAACTATAAATTTAAACTTATACTCTTTTTTATAATTACTTTATTTATAAGTAGTTGTAACAATGATAAGTCTAATTCTAGTAATGGGGAAATAGCAGTAAATGTAATGGAGGCTTCTATTGATTCCTTCGATAAACTTCATGACTATATGGGAGTAATTGAAGAAAATTCTTCTATATTGCTTAGTTTTGAAGTAGGCGGTAATATTGAAAGTATATTTGTTACTGAAGGGCAAAGTATAGAGAAAGGGCAAATTGTTTCGGAACTAAATAATGAAACTTCGAAAAATGCTTATGAGTTGGCAAAGTCCACCTTAGATAGAGCAGAAGATGGTTATAAAAGAGCAGAGCAAGTATATAATAATGGAAGTTTAGCAGAAGTTAAATGGATAGAAATTCAAACGCAACTATCACAAGCACGTGCTTCTGAAAAAATTGCAAGGCGTAATTTAGACAATTGTGTTTTGCGATCTCCACAGTCTGGAGTTGTTGGAGAGTTAATGGTGTCGCCAGGAATGAACATTTTACCATATCAACCAGCTTTTAAATTAATGGATATTACCATAGTTAAAGCTAGTGTTAATGTTCCAGAAAAAGAAATTTCAAAAATATCTGTAGGTCAAAATGCTGAGGTGAGAATTTCGGCAGTGTCTGAAGAAGCATTTAAAGGTAAGGTTATAGAAAAAGGCGTTAGTGCTGATAAATTATCTCATAGTTATGTTGTGAAAATTGGTATTGATAATACTGATAAGCGATTAATGCCAGGAATGACTTGCCGAGCCAATATAACTTCTGGAAAAAAATATAAAGGTTTTAAAGTGCCTGTTAATGCAGTGCAATTATCTAATGACGGTGCAAAATATGTTTGGGTAGTTGAAGATGGTAAATCTACACGTAAAATAGTTGAAGTAGGCGATTTGATTGATAATCACGTTATTATTACTTCTGGAATAAAAGAAAATGAAAAAATTATTGTAAACGGATTTACAAAAGTAAGCGAAGGTAGCAAAGTTAAAATTCAATGAAGTTAGGTAAAAACATATTTAGTAATACTATGCGTTATCACAGTTTGATAACTTTAGCTGTGATAGTGTTTGTATTATTTGGAATTTATGGTTTATTTAAAATGAATAAACAAGAATTTCCTGTTTTTACTATTCGTCAAGGTGTGATTGTTGGAGTATATCCTGGAGCTACGCCTAACGAAGTTTTAGAACAATTAACAAAACCTTTGGAAGAGTATTTGTTTACATTTCAAGAAATTAATAAGCAAGAAACTTATTCATACTCACGAGACGGTTTAGTATTTGTTTTTGTAAAATTAAATAATTCAGTAAAAAATCAAACAGAAACTTGGTCTAAAATAAGACACGGCTTAAAAGACTTTAAAGCTATGTTGCCAACGGGAGTTTTAGCACTTATTGTTAATGACGATTTTGGAAATACTACTTCATTATTAATTACAATAGAATCTGCAGACAAAACTTATAGAGAATTAGATACTTATGTCTCGAAACTAACAGACCAGCTCCGAACAATAGATGCTATCGGAAATATAAAAGTTCATGGCAAACAAAACGAAGAAATACATATACACGTTGAGCCTGAAAAAATAGCAGCATATGGAATTAATAAAGAGACTTTGTTGTTAAATTTGTTTACGCAAGGAGCTCAAATGGCAAGTGGTGCAATAACTAATGAAGACATAAGTTTGCCAATTCATATTACGAGTCCATATCGAAGTGAAGAAGAACTCTCTGAGCAAATAATATTGTCGGAACCAGGCGGAAAAGTTGTGAGATTAAAAGACGTAGCCACAGTAAAAAGAAGCTATCCACTTGATGCTAGCTATATCCGTTCTAATGGCAATAAAACCTTAGTTGTGTCTATAGAAATGAGACCTGGTAACAATGTTGTAGAGTTTGGTAGAGAAGTAGATGAAATATTAAACAACTTTAAAAATACTATTCCTCAAAGTATAAAAATAGAACGTATAACCGACCAACCCGAAATAGTAGGCTCGTCTGTTAGATCATTTCTTACAGATTTAGGAGTTGCTATACTCATTGTAATTGTGGTTATGCTTATGCTCTTCCCACTACGTTCTGCATTAGTAGCAGCTACATCTATCCCTGTGAGTATTGCAATAACTTTAGCTTTTATGTATTTGTTTGGAATAGAATTAAATACGGTTACGCTGGCAGTACTTATTGTCGTATTAGGAATGGTGGTTGATAATTCTATTGTGGTTATTGATGGATATATTGATAATTTGAATAGAGGTCATTCGCGTTGGTATTCATCGGTAGAAAGTGCTAGAACATACGCACCATCACTAACAATGGCAACAATAGCTATTTGTGCTTTGTTTTTTCCTATATTAGGAATTTTTACTGGAGAAATGAGCGATTTTGTTAAGTCTTTCCCACCTACAATGACAATAGCTTTAATGGCATCTTTATTGTTAGCTCTTTTCGTAATTCCTTATTATCAATTTTTATTTATAAAAAAACCATCAGAAACTGATAAAGTTGGTCTAATAGCTAGATTGCAAAATAAGTTTTTTCATCATTTACAAATAGGCTACGAAAAACTTTTAACTTCTTGCTTTAAAAAACCTAGAACAACAATCTTTGTGGCATTAATGTCAATTGGTGTAGCAGTTTTCTTGTTAATGATTACACCAGTACAAATGATGCCTAAGGCAGATAGAGATACTTTTGCGGTAGAAATATTTTTACCAGAAGGAACTGCTCTCGAACAAACCGCAATGTTAAGTGATAGCTTACGAAAAATTATTGAAAAAGAAGAAGATGTAGTATCTGTTACAGAATTTATTGGAACAAGTTCGCCAAGGTTTCATATGACCTACGCTCCAAAGCTTCCGGGAAGTAATTATGCACAATTTATTGTAAAAACAAAATCAGATGAGGCAACAATTTCGTTACTTAAAAAATTGGAGCCTATGTATTCTAATTATTTTCCAAATGCTTATGTTCGTTTTAAACAAATGGATTTTCAAGCTGTTAGCAATCCTATAGAAATTAGAATTAGCGGCGATGATGTTAGTAAATTGTTAGAACAAGCTCAAAAAGTTGAAACTATACTGCATGATTTTGATGACGACTTAACATGGATCCATAATGATTTTAATGGCACTATGCCTTTTGTTAAAATTGAAATCTTGCCCGAAGAAGCTATGCGACTAGGAATTACAAAATCGTATTTGTCAACTAGTTTAGCTATAAACTTTCATGGTTTGCCTCTAACAACTATTTGGGAAGAAGATTATCCTGTAGCAGTAAAACTAATAAGAAATTTAGATAATAATTGGGCTGATTTCGAAGACTTGAAAAATGAAATTGTTCCTACAGTAATACCGGGGACATGGGTGCCTTTACGTCAAGTTGCAAAAATTGCTCCCGACTGGCAAATATCACAGTTAGTAAGACGAAACGGAGTATATTGCATTACAGTAAGTGCAGATATGAAATTTGATAAGAAAGAATCTGTAGTAATTAAAAAGATAAAAAAACGTGTTAAAAATGAAATACTTCCTGAAATGCCAAGCAATTTAAAACTAGAATATGGTGGATTGTCAGAAGTAAATAAAAATACTGTACCAGAAGTAATCACCTGTATTGTGGCAGCATTGGTAGTTATTTTCACATTTTTATTAATGACTTTTAAACACGTTAGCATATCTGTTTTATCTTTATCGGCAAATGCATTATGTATGTTTGGGGTGTTTGTAGGTCTCTATTTGTTTAAACAAGATTTAAGCTTAACATCTGTTTTGGGAATAGTAAACCTAATAGGAATTATGGTTAGAAATGTAATAATTATGTACGAATATGCCGAAGAACAACGCACAGTTCATAAACTTTCAGCATATCAAGCAGGTTTAGAAGCTGGTAAAAGAAGAATGAGACCTATATTTTTAACATCAATGACAACCGCAGTAGGTGTAATCCCAATGATATTAAGCAAAAGTACACTTTGGATGCCTATGGGAATTGTAATATTTGTAGGAACAATCTTCTCTTTAATTGCCGTGATAACTGTATTGCCAGTTATGTATTGGCTAGTTTTTAATAAAAAAAGCCCAGTAAAAGCAAGCAAATGAAAAATATTTTAATATCCATATTAACTTTAATTATTTTTAATGCAACAATAGTAAATGCACAAACTAATGTATATTCCTTAGATTCTTGTAAAGCTCTAGCAATAGAAAATAATATAGATATTTCTTCTCAAAAATTAGAAGTGGAACTAGCAAAATATACTAAAAAACAAGCTTTTACTAACTATTTTCCTAAAGTCTCAGCAACTTCAGGTGGATTTATTGCAAACAAACATCTTATTGACGTAGATATAAATGATATAGACATTGAATTATACCTTGAAAATCAGCATTATAACGATATTTTAACAACTTTATACAATACTTATGGAGTTTATTTTCAAAATACTGATTTAACAGCACGAGCACTTAAAGATGGTGTGTTTGCTGGAATTACTGCTGTTCAACCAGTATTTGCAGGAGGTAGAATTGTTACTGGAAATAAATTGGCTAATTTAGGAATTACTGCTTCAGAATATCAAATAGAATTGTATTTAAAAGATATTTTACTGAAAACAGAATCGGCTTTTTGGCAAATAATATCATTAGAAGAAAAATTAACCACTATTAATGTTGCTAAATCTATGCTTGATACAATTTATAAAGATGTAACAGGTGCAGCAGAAGCCGGATTAATAACAAACAACAATGTGCTAACAGTAAAATTAAAAATACATGAAATAAATTCAAATTTATTGAGATTGAATAATGGAATAAAATTAGCTAAAATGGCTTTATGTCAACAGATAGGTATAGAATATAACGATAGTATTAAATTTGTTGATAATATTGCAACAATTGAAAATCCAGAGCAAATAAAAAAAGTTCACGCAGAAGTATTACCAAACAGAATAGAATATAAATTATTGAATTTAAGTGTAGAAGCTGAAAACTTGCAAAAAAGAATGAAGTTGGGCGAAGTTTTGCCTCAAGCAGCAGTGGGAGTAGGGTATATGTATAATAATTTTTTAGAAAAACATAATGCAAATTTAATTGGTTTTTTCACAGTTTCTATACCTATATCAGACTGGTGGCAGAATAAATATAGCATGAAATATCATAAAACTAAATGTGAAATTGCTGCACAAAAACGTGATGACATGCAAGAAAAATTAATGTTACAAATGCAACTTGCTTGGAATGAATTAGTTGAGGCATATTCGCAAGTACAATTATTAGAAAAAACTATTGATGAGGCAGAAGCAAATTTAAAGTTAGTAAATGATAATTATCAAGCAGGAATGGTAAGCGTTTCAGAACTGTTGCAATCACAAACACTACTTCAACAATCAAAAGACCAATATACTGACGCAAAAATTAATTATAAAATTAAGTATTTGATGTATAAACAAATGGTGGGGGATTAAGGCAGAGATTATTTTTATTCCATTTAAAATTGGTGTAAAAAACTTGGGTTAAAATTAATACACAAATCAAAAAATATTTATTATTTTTGAACAAATGAAAAATAGAAACATTTGGTAAAAATCGTTTAAATGATGTGCTAATATTAAAATGAAAATGAATTATTACGAGCAGATAAGAAATTTAATTAAAAATGTCCCTCTGAGTCTTGTTGACTTTTCGCAACCACGTGAGTTAGCAAGAATACCTACACAGGCATCATCAAACTTTATAACTAATAAAGAACAGGGTGATTGGGCAGAAAGCCTTGTTGCAAAAGCGATAAATGATGTTTCTAAAAACTTTGTTGCTATAAAATATGGTAAGTCAGACGATTTAATTGCAGGTGATGAGGGCTTTGACGAATTTTATCAAGAATTTCAAAACGAGTTAGATACCATTGGAAAAAGACCTGATTTGCTGATTTTCAAAAAGACTGATTTTAATGATCAATTAGGGTACGATATTAGCCAAATCCCACATAGTACTATTGCAGATTATGTCAAAAAAGCTATTGCTGGAATTGAAGTCCGTTCTAGTGCTTTTTTAATTGACCGTTATGAGAAGGCAATGCAAATTCGTACAGAAAATTTTTCTCAATTTGCTTTGCAAACAAGAGACAAAATTCTTGCTGAATATTTAGATTTGTTAGAACAGCCAAACCGATGTAAATACATTCCTATTCTTAAATCAATCTCAGTAGAAACATTAAGTGTTGCTGATTTTAAAGTTCCTGGTTGGAGTTCGTCTGAAAGATTAATAGAGTTGAATAATCATTTTAAAGAATTAAAACGAGCAATAAAAGAAATTCAAAAAAGAGATTTTTTATCAATTACTCCAAAGGTTGAAGACATTAAAGTAGTTTACAAATGGATTGAAACTTTTAATGTTCCGCATATTTATTTCCAAGTTTTCTTTGACAAGGTGTATGGCATTTCTTTCGAACAGATTCTTACAATTATTTCAGACCCCGAAAAAGAAGGTGTTGTATTTTCAGTAGAAGCCGATACTAAAAATCAAAATAAAACAATAATCAAAATTAATTCTAAAAGTGGCATTCAAATAGCTTATAAAGTTGATGAACCCGAACATAAGAGTGTGCGAAAAGAAATGAATAGAGGGCGTTTGTTGTTTTATGTAACATTTAAAGGTGGAGCAGCCTATTTAGATGTAAATAATTTGTGTGAAATTTTGGGAATTAAACAAAACGATTTTTAATGTTTGTAACAAAAATTAAAATAATAGGCAATGAACCTGAAAAGGAATATGCTCAAACTGTTTCGTTGGAGCATCGCAAAAAATTTGCTCAATTTTTTACGCCTTATGTTGTTGCTGAATTTATGACAGAATGGATTTTGGGGAACAAACAACTGAAAACAGTTTTAGACCCTGCATTTGGTTTAGGAATTTTTGCTAGAGCTATTAGAGAAATTGATAAAAACTGTCTTATCAACGGTTTTGAAATTGACAAAAATATTCTATACAAGGCTAAAGAAATTTTTGAAAAAGACCTTAATACTAACATCGTTTTTAAGGATTATATATTTAACGATTGGGGAAATCGTTATGATGGAATTATTTGCAATCCGCCATATTTTAAGTTTCACGATTACGACAACAAAGCAATGCTTAAAGAAATTGAAGAAAAGTTGGGTTTGAAACTAAATGGTTTTACCAATCTTTATACAATTTTTTTGCTGAAGTCAACTTATCAGTTAAACAAAAATGGCAGGGCAGCCTATATAGTGCCATCTGAATTTTTAAATTCAGATTATGGCAAATTAGTGAAATTCTATTTGTTAAAAAATAAATTGTTACGTTATGTAATGGTTTTTGATTTTGAGGAAAATGTTTTTGATGATGCTCTGACAACAGCATCAATTTTATTGTTTGCAAATGATGATGAAAAATCTGGAGTTGAATTTATAAATATAAAAACAATTGATGAATTAAATTCATTGCAAAAGAAAATTCGATCTTATCCAATTAGAAAATCCGAAAACTTAGTTTCATTTTCAGAACTCAAACCTGAAATAAAATGGCGAGCATATTATCAAAAACAAAATGCGAAACATTTTAAAAATCTAGTCCCGTTTACTAATTATGGAAAAGTGGTACGTGGCATTGCTACAGGTGCGAATGATTATTTTACATTCAGCAAAAGTAAAGCAGAAAAATTCAATATTTCTGAAAAAAATTTGTTGCCTTGTATAACAAAATCAGTTGATGTTTGTGGCTCGTTTTTTACAAAAGACAAATTTGAGGAATTAAAAAAACAAGATAAATCAGTTTATTTATTTAAAGTAAATGATTTGCAAGAAAAGTCTGTGATTAATTACATCGCAAAAGGCGAAATGGAAGAAATTAACAAAAGGTATTTGACAGCAAGTCGTAATCCTTGGTATTCTTTGGAAAAAAGGTCTCCATCACCAATATGGGTTTCTGTTTTTAATCGTAACGGACTGCGTTTTATTCGTAATGAAGCAAATATTAGCAATCTTACAACTTTTCATTGCATTTATTTGAATATGTTTTCAAAATCAAAAGTAGATTTGTTTTTTGCCTATCTCCTAACAAATGTCTCAAAAGAAATTTTTAATGACAACCGAAGAGAGTACGGCAACGGATTAAACAAATTTGAGCCAAACGATATCAACAAGGCATTAATGGTAAATCTTGATTTGATAAATAAAGAAGATGAAAAAAAGATTTTAAATTTGTATAAGAATTATCGCAAATCAGAACTATCAGGAAATGCAAATACAAGCTTATTGGAAGCAATAAACGATATTTTCGTAAGTATATTCACATAAATTTATTAACATTTTAAAATCAATTTATATTTAAAAACTCAATTTGTGTTTTTAATAATGATTTAGCAACTATTAAGCAATACTTAATAGTTTAAAAATAGTAATGATAAAGTACGAAAAATAAATTGTACAAGATAAAATTTTCAAATCTGATTTTGACCGTGAAATGATGAAATTTTTAAATGAAAATAACGAATAATCAGCAGTATTCTGTTTTCAAACAATAAAATAGTTGACTTAATAAGAGAAATAGCAAGTGTGGAATAATTCTTTGTTACCTATTTTAATATTAATTTGCACATTACTATTTTATTTTAACAATATTTATAATACTTTTGTATAATTAATTTTGCTAGTGATTAAGAAACAGAAAATAATAAACGACCCTGTTTATGGTTTTATAAATATTCCGGGCGGTTTAATTTTTAAACTTATAGAACATCCTTACTTTCAGAGGTTGAGGCGGATAAAGCAATTGGGCTTAACTTATTTAGTTTATCCAGGTGCTGCTCATACTCGTTTTCAACATTCTATAGGCTCTATGCATTTAGTAAATTTAGCAATAGATGTAATTAGAAGTAAGGGACACAAAATCACTGAAGACGAAGCAGAAGCAACTCGCATAGCTATTTTACTTCACGATATAGGTCATGGACCTTTTTCTCATGCTTTAGAAAATTGTATTATTCCAGATTTGCACCACGAAAAATTAAGTTTGTGGTTTATGGACGAATTAAATAAAGAATTTAATTCTGAACTTAGTTTAGCAATTTCAATATTTAAAAATCAATATCATAAAAAGTTTTTGCACCAACTTGTTGCTGGTCAATTAGATATGGACAGGTTGGACTATTTGCGAAGAGATAGTTTTTTTACAGGAGTAACAGAAGGAGTGGTAGGTTCGCAAAGAATTATTAAAATGCTACAAGTAGTTGACGATAATTTGGTTGTTGAAGCAAAAGGAATTTATTCTATAGAAAAATTTTTAATAGCTCGCCGACTAATGTATTGGCAAGTTTATTTACATAAAACTGTGCTTGTAGGCGAGTTGCTTTTATCGCACTTTTTAAAAAGATTAAAATATTTATATAAAGAAAAAGGAATAAAAACAGGAAATGTTTATTTAGATTTTTTGTTTGAAGACAATAATATGTCTGATAAAGAGTTGATAATAAAAAACTTCTCAATGCTAGACGATTATGATATTATGAGTTTGATAAAGCAAAACATAAACTCTCAAGATAGAGTTATTGCAGGATTAGCAAGCTCATTAATAAATCGAAAACTACCAAGAATAAGATTGTCTAAAGAAGAAATAGACTATGATTTTTTAAACAAAATAAAACAACAGTTTATGAAAAAATATAATTTTTCTGCCGAAGAAACTGATTATTTTGTTTATTCTGGAGAAATATCAAACAACGCTTACGATAGAGAAGATGAAAGGATAAATATTTTATTTGGAGAAAAACTTGTTGATATTACAGAAGCTTCAGATATTTTGAATATTTCAGTTTTAGGAAAAATTGTAAAGAAAAATTATATTTGTGCACCAAAATCTATTATGAACAAAATAAGTTAATATGGAATTTACAGCTCAACAAATTGCAGAATTATTGAATGGAAAAGTAGAAGGCAACCCAAATGCGGTTGTAAGTACTTTTTCAAAAATTGAAGAAGGAAAACCAGGCTCTTTATGCTTTTTGGCAAATCCTAAATATACTAATTATATCTACGAAACTCAAGCAAGTGTTGTGTTAGTTAACGAGGACTTTGAAGCTCAAAAGCCAATAAAAGCAACCTTAATTCGTGTTGAAGATGCTTATAGAGCCATAGCAATATTGCTTGATATTTATAATAAAATGACAGACAAGCCTAAAGGAATAGAAAAGCAAAGTTTTGTTCATAAATCTGCAGTACTTGGAAAAAATATTTATGTAGGAGCATTTGCTTATATAGGTAAAGATGTGAAAATTGGTAATAATGTTCAGATTTATCCTCAAGTTTATATAGGCAATAATGTAACTATCGGAGATAATTGTATTATTTATCCAGGTGTTAAAATTTATTATAATACAAAAATTGGAAATAACTGTATAATCCATTCTGGTACTGTTATTGGAGCAGATGGCTTTGGTTTTGCTCCTAATGATGGAGAAGCATTTTTGAAAATTGCACAAATTGGAAATGTTGTTATCGAAGACAATGTAGAACTTGGAGCCTTAGTAACTGTTGATAGAGCAACTATGGGTTCTACAATCATTCGAGAAGGTGTAAAATTAGATAATCACAACCACGTTGCTCATAATGTAGAAATAGGGAAAAATACAGTTATAGCAGCACAAACAGGAATTGCTGGAACTAGCAAAATAGGTCAAAACTGTATGTTCGGCGGACAAGTGGGAATAGGACCTCATATTACAATCGCAAACGGGACAAAACTTTCGTCTAAATCTGGGCTATCGAATAATGTTTTAAAAGAAGATAGCCTTCTTATGGGAGCTCCAGCATTTGATATTAGAGCATATCATAGAGCTTATATACACTTTAAAAACTTAGATGATATAGTGAAGAGAATTGACAGTATTGAAAATAAACTTAATGAAAAGTAAAATTATTTGCTAATTTTGTACTGTGAAATTGAACATTAACATATTAAGGAGAATTACACCTCGTTGGGTAGTTTTTTTAATTGATGTAAGCATTTGTTTAGTCTCGTTGATACTAGCTTATTATCTAAGATTTAACTTTATTATTCCTAGCAAGGAAAGGGATAGCCTTGCAATGGTTGTAGTCTTAGTTTTGAGTGTTAGAATGCTTTCATTTTACATTGGTAAGACATATGCAGGAATGGTAAGATATACCGGTACCAAAGATATTATCCGAATTTTTATTGTTTTGTTTATCGGTTCAGCTGTATTGATGGTTACTAATATTATTTACCTCGAATTGTACGACAAATATTTAATTCCAACTTCCATAATAATAATAGACTTTTTTATAACCACTTTTATTCTTTCTTTTTCTCGCCTATTGTTAAAAAACATATACCTTGAATTTAATAGTCCTCGTAGAGAAAGTGATAATGTGCTTATTTATGGCTCTGGCGAATTAGCTTTAATTACTAAAAAAACTGTGGACAATGATAGTAAATCAGATTATAGAGTAGTGGGATTTATTGATCATCATAATAAGTTGAAAGGAAGTAAAATTGACGGCGTAAGTGTTTATCATTTAAAAGATTTGAAAAAAATTTTAGATGAGAAAAAAGTTTCTGTTGTTATAATTTCAGAAAAAGGAATGCCAATTAGTCGTAAAAATTATGTTATAGACACTTGCTTAGATAGAGATGTTGAAGTAAAAACCATACCTTATTTAACATCATTGCTGAGCGATAGCTTTAGTTTGAGCCAATTAAAAAATATTCGCATCGAGGATTTATTAGAGCGTCCCGAAATTAAAATGGACAAAGATGGAATAAGAAAAAATCATTTGAATAAAACTGTTTTAATTACTGGTGCTGCTGGTTCAATAGGCAGTGAGCTTGTAAGACAGATTATTAGATTTTTGCCAAGTAAAGTATTATTATTAGATATAGCCGAATCTCCTTTGTATGATATTGAGTTGGAAATTAGAGAAAATTTCAAATTTAATAATATAGAAATCATTATTGGCGATGTTAGAAATAAAGACTTGATAAATTATATTTTTGAAAAATATAAACCAGATTTTGTTTATCATGCTGCTGCGTATAAACATGTTCCAATGATGGAAAATCATCCTAACGAAGCTGTAAAAACCAATGTGAAAGGAACAAAAGTAGTTGCTGAAGCAGCAATAAAATATAAAACTAGAAAATTTGTAATGGTTAGTACCGATAAGGCTGTTAACCCTACAAATGTTATGGGTGCAAGCAAACGAATAGCAGAAATAGTAGTTCAATCTTTGTCTAAAACTTCGGAAACACAATTTGTAACTACACGTTTTGGAAATGTTTTGGGTTCTAATGGTTCTGTTATACCGCGTTTTAGAAAACAAATAGAAGCAGGTGGTCCAGTAACAGTAACCGACCCCGAAATTACTAGATACTTTATGACAATTCCAGAAGCTTGTCAGTTAGTTTTAGAAGCTGGAAACATGGGAGAAGGCGGAGAAGTATTTATTTTTGATATGGGTAAACCTGTGAAAATTATTAATCTAGCTAAAAAAATGATTTCATTATCTGGCTTAAAACCAGGGAAAGACATTCAAATTAGTATTACTGGTTTAAGACCTGGCGAAAAACTTTACGAAGAATTGTTGGCAAATAAAGAAAACACATTACCTACTTATCATCCTCAAATAATGATTGCTAAGCTAAAAGAATATGATGCTGATGAAGTCTTGCCTGAAATAAACATGCTTATAGAAAATGCTATTGAGAAAAATGATAATTTTGAACTCGTAAAAAAAATGAAAGAAATTGTGCCTGAGTTTATTAGCAAAAATTCTGTTTACGAAGTTTTAGATACAAATTAAAAATCAATAAATTTTAAACAAAAACTTTTATAGCTTGTGGTATGATGCTTATCTCATAAGGAGCATAATCAATAATTTCACCATCAGTTTCAACAAAAATATCTTGGTCAGCTTCTATAAAGAATTTTTTGGTTTTAAACATTCTTACGCCTTTAACTTTACCTATGCTTCCATCATATAATCTTCTGACGTTTGTTACAATTTTAAATTTCGGCATATTTTTATAAATAGTAACATTAAGCCACCCATCATCAATTATTGCATCAGGAGTTTGAATCATTCCACCACCAGAAAATTTGCCATTTCCAATACTTATTGATAAAAACTTTCCTTCAAGAATTTCATCATTTATATGAATTTTTAACTCCCAAGGTTTGTAAGTGATGAGGCTTTTTAGCAAATTAATCATATATGCTAAGTTTGTTCTTTTGCCTCTTTCTTTCATTTGATTTGTTGCTTTTACAACAACCGAGTCAAAGCAAAAACCTGCAATATTTATAAAATAAGCTTTTTTGTCTTCGTTGTCAGCCTTATATTTTATTACACCAACATCTTGAAATTTAGTGTTTTTGCTTTTAAATCTATCTATTGCTTTTTGATAATCGTTGTCAAATTTATAATACTTAGACCAATCATTTCCTGTACCCATTTGAATAATGCCTAAGCTAATTTCTTGAGAATTAACTTCGTTTTGTTTAAGAACAGCGTTTGTAACTTCGTTTAAAGTGCCGTCACCACCAAGAATTATAAAGTTTCTATGTCCAATTTTTATTTGTTCTAGAACAATTTCTTCGGCATGTCCAATATATTCAGTAAAAGCAAAATCAAAATCTAAATTGTTTTTATTTATAACTTCTAACACATTATCCCATTCTCGTTCGCCTTCAGAATTGCCGGCATTTGGATTTATCAAAAAGAAGTATTTATTTTCGTAAGTTTTGTTCAAAATATTTATTTTTACAGTTTTATTTTTAATTTTACAAAATGCAAAAATACAAATATAGTTATGGCAAAAAAAATTAAACAGATAAAATCTTACCAAAGTGAAATTAACAAACCAGAAACCGAATATCTTGCTTTTGTTAAAGAATATAATGAAAAAGGTATGGAAATTAGGTTTGTAGAATTTACAGAAGACAATGAAGTCGAGTATGAGCACATACTTGAATGTGATAGTAATTTTAATCCAATTAAAGAGGAAATTATTAGCAATTCTGATGAGTATTCTGAGCAAAAAACTTACAAATATGATGAAAATAATAAGTTAATTGAAGAGAAAATTCAATATCAAAATGCTTGGGAAAGCATAAAGAAATATGAAAGAGACGCAGAAAAACGTTGTGTTAAAGTTACTACCTTTGATGAGGAGGACGAGATTGAAGAAAGTAGCGAAATCTATTATAACGAAACGGGCGAAATACTTAAACGTATTGAATTTGATGAATATGGAAAGCAAAAAAGCAAGGTCGAACACAGCTTTGATGATAAAGGCTTATTAATTTTAAAAGAAGAATATTCCAATACAAAAAAACCAGATAAAATATTTCATTATCATTATAATGAAAATGGAGCTCTTTATGCTGTTGAAACCAAAAACTCACGAAACCACTTAGTGGATTGGACAAAAATTACTTTTGATGAAAAAAATCGTCCTATTGAGCAAGCTAATATGGCAGGAACAAGACTTGTTATTGAATACAATGATAATGAAAGCGAGATAACAGAAACATATTATTTAGCAAACGGAGCAATTTATAATAGAACAAAATATAAGAAAAACGCTGAAGGACTTACAGAATATGAAGAAACTAGTGATAAAATTACTAGATATGTTTATGAGTATTTTTAGGGATATTCGTTAAATTCAA
>DHVB01000058.1:0-42169 GCA_002412425.1 Bacteroidales bacterium UBA5219
GAGTCTATATATCAGAAAAAAATATTACTTTTGGAGGAATTGAAGAAGTCGATTTTGCAGAAGGCTTTTTCGGGAGAATTAAATTAATTATGGCAAAGAAAGGTTTTCATAGCTCAAAGTTCGATAAAGGAACTAAATCTAAACTAGAAGTGTTTAAGGAATACTTCAAAGAAAGTTTTCCTGTTTTTTTACATAGCCCTGCTTTTGACGAGATTTTTATCTATGATTTCTTTGCGGGTCAAGGACAAAATGCCGAAGGGGAATATGGTACAGCATTTAATATTCTCAACGAAATTAAGCCATATTGCAACGACATTCGAAAAAGTAAAAAAAAGGTTTTTATCATACTTAACGACAATGAGGAATCAGAAATTTTAAGAACAAATGTTTTAGGCTTTTTTAAAACTTGTAAATTAAGTTGCTTAGAAGAATGTGTTTTTTCAGAGGATAAGAATCTAATTATTAAATCTGGAAATTTTGAAACCTATTTTCCACGTATTTACCCGGCAATGCTCAACAGAAAAAAAGCAGCAAAAATATTGTATCTAGACCCATTCAGTTTTGTTATTGACAGCGAAATACTTAATAAATTAGCAAATGTTCCATCTGCCGACTTTATTTGTTTTATGCCTTCATCGTATTTGAAACGGTTTCCAGACACGCCCTCTTTCAATAAATATGTTGACACCCAACAGATTGATATAAAAAATGCAAAAGCTGTCCATTGCCATCGTTTAATTGCATCTTACTACGAATCGCTTATCCCAGAGGATAAAGAGTATTATATAGGTTGTTTTTCAGTAAAAAAAGACTCAGGTTATTATGGATTAATATTTGGATGCAATCACACTTTTGGAGCTGAAAAATTCCAAAAAGTTTGTTGGAAATTTGATAAAATTACAGGAGAAGCCGATTATAACATTGATAGAGAATTAACATACGACAACCAAGGAGTTCTTTTTGAGGAAGTTAAAATTCCCAGAAAAATACAACTATTCAACCTAAATTTGGAAAATGAAATAAAATCAGGTAAGATTAAAACCGATGTAGAGGCTTACAAGTATGCACTTCATAATCGTTGTTTGGTTAAACATGCCGCTCAAAAACTAAAAGCATTAATGGACGAAGGCAAAATAGAGAAATTTAAAACCATTAATAACGATATTCACAAACTTAAAACACCTACGCTTATAAAAATCAAATAACTATGACACACAAAATTGAATGGACAGAACAAACATGGAATCCTTCGGCAGGTTGCACAAAAATTAGTGCTGGCTGCCAAAACTGTTATGCCGAAACCATGGCAATTAGATTGCAGGCTATAGGAGTAAAAGGATACGAAAACGGATTTGAGTTCAATATTGTTCCCTGCCGTTTAAACGATCCTTTAAAAAAGAAAAAGCCAACTGTTTTTTTTGTGAATTCTATGAGCGATATTTTTCATAAAGATATGCCCTTAGATTATCTTGATAAAATTTTTAATGTAATTGAGCAAACCCCACAACACACCTATCAAATTCTTACCAAACGAGCAGACAGAATGTTGGAATATTTTTCGCATCGCAAAGTTTATGAAAATATCTGGCTGGGAGTTACTGTCGAAAATAAAAAAGAAGGTTTGCCAAGAATTGATTTTCTGAGAAATATAAAAGCCTCTGTTTTGTTCCTTTCTATCGAACCGCTTTTAGAAGATTTAGGCGAAATTAATCTATCAAATATTGATTGGGTAATTGTTGGTGGAGAAAGTGGTAACAAAGCCAGACCAATGGCAAAAGAATGGGTTTTAAATATCAAGCAACAATGCGAAAAAAATGATGTCGCCTTTTTCTTTAAGCAATGGGGAACATGGGGTGCTGATAAAGTAAAACGAAATAAAAAACTAAATGGAAAAGAACTCGATGGAAAAATTTGGCAACAATTTCCTGAAATAATTGAACAGCAATTTGCTGTTGTTTAAAAAATAAAATAAACAATGAAAAATAATGTTGTAAAAAATAAATCATTTGATTTTGCTCTACGGATTGTAAAAATGCATGAATTTTTATGTGAGCATAAAAAAGAATTTGTATTAAGCAAACAACTTTTGCAAAGTGGAACAGCCATAGGTGTTTTGGTGCGTGAGGCAGAACAGGAAGAAAGCAAGGCAGATTTTATTCACAAAATGGCTATTGCATTACAAAAAGCAAATGTAACAGAGTATTGGATTGAACTACTTTTTCAATCAAACTATATAGACGAAACAGAGTACAATTCAACAAAAACTGACTTAACAGAAATATTAAAATTACTAACTTCAATCATCAAAACAACCAAATATAATACAAAAAAATAATTATCAATTCAATAATTATGAAAGAAGTAGATACCAGAGTAGAAAAAATTGAACCCATGCTAAGAGCTTGCGGCTGGGGTGTTGTAGAAGGTTCTAAAATCAGTCGTGAACACGGTATAACAGAAGGTAAAATACAAACTGGCGGTGGAAGAAGCAAACGTTTATCTGCCGACTTCGTTTTGATTTACAAAGGTATTCAATTAGCGGTTGTAGAAGCTAAAAAAAGTAGTTTGTCGGTTCACGAAGGCGTAATGCAAGCCAAAAAATATGCTCAAAAACTGCAAATAGACATTACATACAGCACCAACGGCGATGAAATTTACCAAATATCCATGAAAACTGGCGAAGAAAAATTGGTAACACGATTTTTAAGTCCAGAAGAACTTTGGGAAAGAAAATATTCTACTTCAACAATCACAGAAAATACCTCGGATATTGAGCGTATTAAAAATATCGAAGCGTGGATAGAAAAATTTGCCAGCATTCCGTTTGAAAGTAAAAGTGGTAGTTGGCAACCTCGCTTTTTTCAAGAAATAGCCATACAACGTACTGTTGAAGCAATTGCACAAGGGAAAAATAGAATTTTACTTACCCTCGCTACAGGCACAGGTAAAACCGCAATAGCTGTTCAAATTGCTTGGAAATTATTTAATACTAGATGGAACCTCACAAGACGGTTACCAAGCGGAGCCGAAGTAAACCGCCGTCCAAGAATTCTATTTTTAGCCGATAGAAATATTTTAGCCGACCAAGCATTCAATGCTTTTTCTTCTTTCCCCGAAGATGCTTTAGTTCGCATTAGACCTGATGAAATAAGAAAAAAAGGAAAAGTGCCAACAAATGGAAGCATTTTCTTTACAATTTTTCAAACTTTCACATCGGGATATGACGAAGAAGGCAAACCTGCACCCTATTTCGGTGATTATCCGCCTGATTTTTTTGATTTTATCATTATTGACGAATGCCATCGTGGTGGAGCAAATGACGAAAGCACGTGGCGAGGCATTTTAGAATATTTTAGCGAAGCCGTTCAATTAGGTTTAACTGCCACACCCAAAAGAACAGACAATGTTGACACTTATCACTACTTTGGCGAGCCTGTTTATGTTTATTCGTTAAAAGAAGGTATAAATGATGGATTTTTAACACCTTTTAAGGTAAAACGCATTAAAACCACCTTAGATGATTATATCTACTCTCCTGACGACACTGTTTTAGAAGGCGAAATTAAACCAGAAAAATTATATGAAGAAAAAGACTTTAACCGCAAGATTGAAATTAAAGAACGTGAAATAAAAAGAGTGAAAATCTTTTTAGATGAAGCAAATCAAAATGAAAAAACTATAATTTTCTGTGCAAATCAAGCACATGCAGCATTGATACGAGATTTAGTGAATCAATATGCAAAAAGTAAAGACCCATTTTATTGTGTTCGTGTAACCGCAAACGATGGCGAAGATGGAGAAAGATTTTTGCGAGAGTTTCAATACAATGAAAAAACCATACCAACCATTCTAACCACTTCGCACAAACTCTCTACAGGAGTAGATGCAAGAAATATTAGAAATATAGTTTTGCTTCGTACAATTAATTCTAGAATTGAGTTTAAGCAAATTGTTGGGCGTGGTACTCGTTTGTTTGATGGTAAAGAGTTTTTCACAATTTACGACTTTGTAGATGCCTACAAACACTTCTCTGACCCAGAATGGGACGGCGAACCTATAATAGAAATTTGTAATATATGTGGTCAAGACCCTTGCATTTGCGGAGAAATAACAGATTGTCCTAATTGCGGTCAATTAGATTGTGCTTGCATTAGTGAACCGCCACCACCTTGTTATGTTTGTGGTCAAAGTCCTTGTATTTGTGAGAAACCGGGTTCAGTTCCTTGTCCTGTTTGTGGTGAAAGACCTTGTATTTGCAATAAAAAAGTAAAAGTAAAATTAGCTAAAGGCAAAGAAAGAGAAATTCAACATATGATTTCCACATCTTTTTGGAGTGCTGATGGCAAACCGATTTCAGCAGAGGAGTTTTTGAGCAATTTATTTGGTGAGTTGCCAAAACTCTTCAAAGATGAAGAAGAATTGCGGAAACTTTGGAGTTCTCCAATCACCAGAAAAATTTTATTAGAAAAATTGGAAGATGCTGGTTTTCCAAAATCTGATTTGCGGACTTTACAAAAATTGGTTGATATGGAAAAAAGCGATTTGTTCGATGTGTTAGAATATGTTTTCAATGGCGACCACATTGCAATTACCAGAGAAGCCAGAGCAAAAGCTGCCGAAGCTACAATGTTTACACTGCTCAACGACAAGCAAAAGGAATTTATTTCATTCGTAGCAAGCAAATACATAGAAGCAGGAGTTGACGAACTCGACCAAGATAAACTCCCAATTTTACTGAAAAACAAATACCATACATTAGATGATGCAAAAGAAATATTAGGAGAAACTACAGAAATACTAAATCTGTTTATTGAGTTCCAAAAACATTTGTATAGGGGGAAGATTGCGTGAAAATGAAACTTTTTTTGGGGGGATACGTAAAAATAAAATTGTGAGTTCGCCATTAGATAAAATAAAAGACGGTCATGAATTTCAGCAAATAATTGCTGAATATTTTCGTAGTTTAAAAAACGATGATCACGAATTTAATTTCACTGACATAAATGTGTTAGACTTTGGTGTTGGTTGTGATGATGGCTGTGATATTTTAGTTGAATTTTTCTTTGAAGATGCAATTTGTAAACATAGTCAAAAATGGATTGTTGAATGCAAGTCTCATAAAAAAGCAATAGGTCCGGATCTTGTAAATACAAATAAAATATTTAGTACTATTGATGCAAAAGGAGCAAGCGGATATTTATTAGTTTGTAAGAATGATGCGACAGCATCTTTAAAAAGAAAGTTTAATGAATGCTCTGTAGAGAGTAAGAAAAAATTTATAATTTGGAACGGCAGTCAATTGTGGCATAAGTTTATTAAAAGAAAATCCCTAATACAAGCATTTTTTCTGGAGTATTATCAAGAGAAATTCCAAGACAATAATGCAGAAAAAAAGTATAATGAGCTTGTGAAAAAGTTTGAAAATAAAATATCAGAGGAGGGAAAAAAATGAAAGCATTTGTTTCATACTCATTTAAAGATAGTGAATTGCATGTCATTACTTTACTTTTTGAACAACTTCGCAAAAGTGGCTACATTGTTGAGACATCATTTGATGGCATCCCTTATGAAAATGATACTAACATATTAAACTCTGATGTTTTCATTGGTATTATTACAAATGATAGTTCAAGTATTGATTATGTAATGTATGAATGGGGTATAGCAAATAATAATAATGTTAATAATATTTTAATTATTGAAGATGGCGTAAATGTTGAGGATTCTGAGAGCATTAGTTTTATTAGATTTAATAGAAAGGACCCAACGCCTGCAATTGATAAATTGTTTAATATAAAAAGAAGTACACCGGTAAAAAAAGAAAAATCATCAAACACACTAGAAAAAGTGATAATCGCTGGAGGACTTATTGTAGGCATCGCTGCATTAATTGCATTATTATCAAACGGAGATAAAAAATAATTATATTTGTAAAGTAAAGATATAACTTCATATTAATTTGAATTTAATGCTAAAAAATAGTACTAACATTAAAAAATCACATTTGCAAGTCCAAATTCGCATAAAGTTACTTCTGTTTGTAAAAAGTTTATGCTTAACAATTTAGTATTATGATCACAATAGACAAAATAGATTTTAATAAACTTAAATCATATGATGGTAAAACAACCAAATGTTTTGAACAACTGTGTTATCAAATTGCACAAAAAGAATTTGGACATCTTGGAACATTCACACCAATAGATGGTAGCGGTGGCGATGGTGGAGTTGAATTTTATTTAAAACTTAATAATGGAGAAAAATGGGGCTGGCAATGTAAATTTTTTGGAGATACTGGAAGGCTTAATAAAGGTTCAAGATATTCGCAAATTAAGAATTCACTTAATACTGCAATTCGAAACCATCCTGACTTAACAAAATGGTTTCTTTGTTTAAAAACAGATTTAACAGATGATAATTTATCAAGCAAAGGAAAGCTTAGTACAGGTGAAAAGAATTGGTTTGAAAATGAATTAACCAGAGTAATTCCCTCAAATAGAATAATTGAACTTAAACATTGGGGTGAAACTTCATTTATAACCTTTCTTAAAGATCCAAAACATATTGGTATCCGTAATTTCTTTTTTGGAGAATTGGAATTTAATCAAAACTGGTTCGAAAAAAGGTTTGATGAGAATTTTCAAAAAGTAAAAGATAAATACGATCCAGATCTACACACTATTGACAAACGTACTCAATAAAAAATTGATTTTCTTTTGGTAGATCCAAACTACACACAACTTACACAAGAACTAAAAAAAGAGTTACTCGAAAAAGCTAATAATATTGAAACGGCTTTATATGATTTTAGAAATGAGAGAATACTAACATCGGAAGAAAGCTATCAAAGAAATACATTTTTCTTAACCTGCCAAGAATTTAAAAAACATATTGATTATGTTTTAAAAAAAATTGATTTTATTGAATCTTGTTTTATAGAGTACAAACCAGAACTCCTATCAAAATTTGATTCAGAAGAACTGTACAAAGACTTTATTAAATATTTTGAAGAAATAAATTACAGAGTTTTTGAAGAAAAATCACAAGCATATAAAGATGCCTCAAATATTGTAGATTTAATTTCAGAAATTGATGAAATTTATAATAGTTTCTTTATAAACTTCTTTCACGATAAAAGAAGAGTAATTCATTTTATAGGTGATGCAGCAAAAGGGAAAACACATATTTCTTGTGATATTGCATACAAAAGAATAGCAAACT
Source organism: Bacteroidales bacterium UBA5219 (assembly GCA_002412425.1). Lineage (GTDB taxonomy): Bacteria > Bacteroidota > Bacteroidia > Bacteroidales > ML635J-15 > Bact-19. The sequence continues at coordinate 7,222 of DHVB01000058.1, forward strand.
CAAATCCTGCAATTTTTATTACGGGAGATAAGTTTACTGATGAAACAAGTATTATAGATGCATTAAAAAAAACCCTTGATATTCCGCAAGAATTTAGTGTTGATGACTTTTTGCAAGCTCTTGATATTTATGCTTCAATTATAAAGGCTTCTATTCCATTAATAATAGACGGTTTAAATGAAACTACTTCAAACCGTTTATTTTCACCAATTTGGAAAAACCATTTATCTGCATTCATTTCAAAAGTCTTACAAACAAAAAATCTGATACTTATAACCACTTGTAGAAATTCATATGTTGATCGAATTTGGGATAGAAAGACAACAAAAGAATTGCACTATTTATATGGTTTTGATGACTATGAAAGTATCAACGAAGCTGTTAAAAAATATTTTACTAAATATAAAATAAAAGCAGATTTGCCTTTTGCATCACTTGAAAAATTCAGAGACCCAATATTTTTAAGAATATATTGCGAAATCAAAAATCCAAATTGGAAAACTTTAAATGAAGTTTCTGTTAATATTGAAGAAGAATCTACTTAAGATGTGTTTCGTGAATATTTAAATCAAGTCAACAAAAGAGTAACAAGTAACGATCCTATTTTAAAGGCGAATGAAAATTTCATTGCAGAATCACTAAGTAAACTATCACTATTCTTGTGGGAAAATAACACAAGAGAAATTCCAATCAATGAATTTTATAATTTGATTGATGGTAAATCAGCTTATGAAAAGGATAGGTCAAAGGCAGACATTCTTATTAATGAAGGATTAGTTATAACTCGAGATATGCGTAGCAAAAATGAATATATAAGTTTTACATATGACACACTTGCGGGTTTTATGATTGGAGAATATTTAATCCAAAAACACCCTGATGTATCATATTTTATAAGTAAAAAGTTTATTCAAAAAATAATAAATAGTAATAGACAACATCCGCTTTTCGAAGATATAATGACCTCATTATGTCTGCTCCTACCGCAACTCAAACTAACTTCATTTCATGAATTGTGTAAAAAAAATAGATTGTTGAAATTTACAAAATCTAACGTATTCTCATATTTACCAAAATTTATCACTAATCGGTATAAAGACCAAATCAATTTTTCTAATTATGCATTTGAAAAGTCTATTTCATGCCTTTTTATTTTGCCGGCAAAAGCAGTTAAGGAGTCTGACATTCAGTTAGTAGAAAAGTTGTATTTTTTAAATAATGAAAACAAAAAGATATTCTATGACCTTTCATTTAAAACGCTTGGTGATGTTAGACATCCATTAAATGCTATTTTCTTTTCAAGATTGTTGGCATCACTAAAAATGAACGAACGCGATATTTCTTGGAGTGAATACATAAGAAAAAAGAGCTATAATATCGAAGAGTATATTTTAGAATTTGAAAGACAATGTCGTTCAACAGATAGCGAATCTATGATAGTTTCAGACAAGCAACATATTGTGTCAAGAATTATTGTTTGGTTTCTTACTAGCACTAATAAAGATTTAAGAGACAAGTCAACAAGAGCACTTTACTTTTATGGAAGAAAGTTTCCAAATGAATTTTCATCATTGGCCTATAATTCTCTAAAATTCAATGACCCTTATGTCTGGGAACGAACATTAGCTGCTTTGTACGGTGTTGTTATGGCAGAACATAATTCAACCATATCAGATAATTTTAGAAATCACATTTTGCCTGAATTATCAAAAAATATTTACGACCTAATTTTTAAAGAAAACGCTCAACATTCAACAACGCACATTTTAGCAAGAGATTATGCTAGGCGAATTATTGAAATAGGGTTAATTCATAAACCAAATCTATTTACTGAAAAAGAAATCAAAAACATAAGACCACCTTATAAGTTTGGTGGCATTAGAAGTTTGGGTGAGTTTGATTATGGTGATCAGCCATACAACAATTATGACGGACCAATATATATGGATTTCAGCAATTATACAATTGGAAGAATTGTAAATGATGGACATGCATATTCAGACCCTCCAGAAAAGCAAAAAGTTAGACGACAAATATATTGGCGTATCTTTAATTTAGGCTGGGATTATGAAATCTTCAAAGAAGCCGATAAAGATATTGATATATATAATTATTATAGAAGTACTGAACAAGTCAAAATTGAACGTTATGGTAAAAAATATTCGTGGATTGCGTACTTTGAAAATGCAGGACTCAGAGATGACTTAGGCTTATTAGATAAGGATCGTTGGAATCAATTTAGGTTGCCTAGTTCAGATATTGACCCTAGTTTTCCTGAGGAGCCTAAAAACGAATTATTTTTTACTCACAACATATTAGGAGACAAAACAACTACACTTGTTGAATGGTATGAAAATGGGGGAATGCCATCTGTTGAAGACTATTTAACTATAAAAGATTTAAAAGGCAATCTTGGAAATTGGATTTACCTAGATTCGTTCATAAGTCAAGAGAATATACCAATTGAAAGAAATTGTTTTATTTATATTAGAGGACTCATTATAAAAAACAATGATTATTCTAATGTTATTAAATATCTCAAAATGCAAAATATGAGTAAAAGAAGGTTATTCGAAACACAAAATAATTATTATACCTATGCTGATGAATTATACATTTATAATGATGCTACTCACAGCAATCAAATTACTGTAGAACTTGAAATTGGTAAGGAAAAAATAAAAACAAAAAGAAGCAAATATGATTATTATCCATCAATTTTCTCTGATTTAGAAAATGATAAAAGAAACACATGTAAAGAAATAGAAGTTCCAATAATTAAAGAATTTGATGTGTTAATGCCTGTGATGGAATACAATTGGGAAGACTATCATAGTTCTATAAACAATGCTGGTCATAATACAATTGTTGCTAAAGAAATTGCCTATCACTTAAAATTAGTAAGTCAACCTCAAACATTTGACTTGCTTGATAGTAATGGTAGTATTGCAAGTCTAAATCTCAAGTACTTTAACAACTATAACAATAATCATAGCTTTGTTTACATAAGAAAAGATTTACTTGATAAATATTTATTAGATACAAACTGTCTATTTGCTTGGGCAATTTGGGGCGAGCGAGATGTTAGATTCCAATCAGAAGAAAGACGTCAAGAATATTTTAATGCTAATCCATTCAAAGAATATCAAGTCTTTCAAAAAGTAATTGAATATATAACATAGCAACTTTTAGATATAAATATATCTTCCATTCGCACTGCCTATCATACACACCAAATACCCCCCCCTCACTTAACATAAGCACTTCTAATCTTCAAAATATCCTCCTCCAACTCTGAATTTTCCAAGCCTTTTGCTTCTAATTCAAGGAAGTATTGTTTTAGGGGATTTATAAAGCTTTCGTCTTCTAAGCAGGAGTAGAGTTGGTTTATTAGCTTGAGGATTTCGAAATGAGAGTGGAAAAAATCTGAATTATTTTCAATATTTTCTACATTTATGGAATTTAAGCCTAAATAAGATATTTCTAACCAAAAGCCCGACAATGCCAAACAAGATAAACTGTGCTGCTCTGACTTTGTGAAAATTTTATTTGCCTCGCCCAACAAACTATCAACAACTAAAAACAATTCATCTCTATCCTGAATGTTAGTTTCCACTTTTTTAACAAGACTTTCAAAATTTTTATTGCTAATTGCCAATTTTTCTGTCAAAATTTTTAAACTTTCTAAATATTCAGTACATAATTGCACTTTCTCAAAATATCTAACATAAGCCAAATCAGCTACAAACATTCCTAAAGCAAAACTTACCTCTTTAGAAGTTAAAAACATTTCTGCTGATTTAGAGTCTAACAAAATTTTAGAACTATAGCCTATCCTAACATCTTTTAAAATACCTAACATTTCGTTGTAGTCGGGGACTAAGGCAAAAATGCTGTCGTAATTAAGGTCTTTATCCTCAAATTGCACATCGCTTAAATCTGCTTTAATTTTCTTTTTTGCCTTGTAATTTTCACAAGAAATAAGCGAAAAAACTGATATGCAAATAACTAAAAAAAGTATTCTTTTCATTAATAAATTTCAATTTCATCAATAAAAATCCAAGAATTATAACCTGCACTTAAATGCCATTCTGGTAATTTTCCATAACTTTTAGCTACAACTTTTATATATCTGGCTTTAAAATTTTCACGCTCGTTTTTAAATTCTTGTATTTTTACTTCATAGTCATTATCAGGCATTTGCGAATCAGATTCATAGATTTTTGTAAAGTTAACTCCATCATTAGAAGCAAAATAACTTACTTTCTTAGGGAAAAATATCCAAGCTCGAATATCTTGCAAAAATCTTGCATTAATAAGATTGATTTCTTTCACTTCTTGCAAATCAACTATGGCTTCAAAATCTTGTCCCCTGTAGCCTTGCCACAAGCCACTTCTAAACCAGGCTTCGCCTTTAATAAAGTCAATTAAAGCATTGTCGCCACCTGCTGTATATTGAGGACTATATTCACTTATAAGCTTAATAGTTCTATTGTCGGGAATAAAAATTAATTCTGCTTCAATAGTTTTGCTTTGCTTTTTAGAATCCGATTTTGCATAGGCTTTTAATTTTGTAGTAGAATTAATTACTATAGGTTTTTCATATTTCTGTGGGTTTGCATTTTCCTCATCGTTTATGCTGTAATAAATTTCTGCATTTTTGTCAGCACAGTCCAAAGTCAATTCTACCTCATCTCTAAACGACCTAAAAGGAACATTGGTAAAAGGCACTGGCGTAATTATATTTTCTGTTATTTGCGATTGGTAAATGTCCTTTGCCTCTGTTGCTCTATTTGTTTCAGGTTCTGAAGCCATGAAAAACTCCAATTTGCCACCTTTCATAATGTCAGCATGACAGATATATGATTTTTTGTATTTTCTGCCATTCAATTTTACTTCTTTAACATAAATATTTTTTTCGGAATTATCATGTGCAATTATTTCAAAATGCTTACCATTTTCAAGCTGTATAGTAGCTTTGTCGAAAAGTGGACTTCCTAAATCATAAACTCCATTTGCAGGATTTACTGGATAAAATCCCATTGCCGACAATACATACCAGGCCGACATTTGTCCGCAATCTTCGTTACCGCAAAGTCCGTCGGGTTGTGCAGAATAAAGCTCTGACATAATTTTTCTTGCCATTGCTTGAGTTTTCCAAGGCTTGCCACAATAATTATACAAATAAGCCATATGATGACTTGGCTCGTTTCCATGAGCATACTGACCAATAAGCCCTGTAATATCAACTTGATGATTTCCAGAAGTTTGGCTTTCTTCAGAAAACATTTCGTCTAATTTTTTGGCAAATTTTTCATTTCCTCCATGCAATTCAATAAATCCCATAATATCTTGAGGAACATAAAAACTATATTGCCATGAATTTGCTTCGGTAAAATTAAAATTCACTTCCTTAGGGTCGAAAGGCTCTTGCCATGCAGCATTTAGCTTTGATTGCATAAATCCATTTTTTGGATTAAACACATTTTTATAAAATTGTGCTCTTTCTATAAATTCTTCGTAAACATCTTGTTTTCCCAAGTCTTTTGCGAACATTGCAATACACCAATCATCAAATGCGTATTCCAAAGCTTTAGACACGGATTCATGCTCCATATCAAGTGGAATATATCCGTATTTTGCAAATTCTGCTTTGCCTAATTCATCAGTTTTTGCAACAGAAATCATTGCTTCTAAAGCTAATTCTAAATCAAAATCTTTAATTCCCTTAAAATACGCATCAACAATAACTGGCACAGAGTGATAGCCAATCATACACATTGTTTCGTTAGCCGACAATTCCCACATTGGCAAAGCACCACCTTTTTTATATTGGTCTAAAAATGTTTTTATAAAATCTAAAGTTCTTTTCTCCTGAACTATTGTGTATAAAGGATGTGCAGCTCTATATGTGTCCCACAAAGAAAATACTGTATATGTTGTGTGCTGTGGATTTTCATAGTTTTCTAAATCTCTTGCTCTGTATTTACCGTCAACATCGCAATATATATTTGGGGCGCTATAAGCATGATATAAAGCTGTATAAAAGGTAATTCTGTCGTCTTCTTTGCCACCTTCAATACGAATTTTACTAAGCTCTTTATCCCAAATATTTTTAGCATTAGTTTTTACTTTTTCAAAATCCCAATCTGCAATTTCTGCTTCTAAATTTTTCATTGCTCCCTCCTCGCCTGTTGCAGATAAGGCAACTTTTACAAGCAATTCATTATCAGAATTAGAATCAACTTTAAAAACCAAGCTATTATTTTTACCAACATAAATTGAAGGAGTTTGATTTGCAGAGTTTAGCTTAAAAGTCTTATTATCAACAAGTTCATCGTTCACAATCACATCAGATTCAAAATCAACAATGCTTACAGGTTGAGAAAAATCCATAACAAAATATAAAATTTGATTTTCTGCCCATGATTTTGAACGTCTTAAACCTACAAATCTTGTTTTTGAAATTGGTTTTACATAAGATTCCAAAACTTCATCTCTATGTTCTAAATCAAGCAATATATATTTTTCTTGAGGATTGTCATAAACATATTTGTGAAAGCCAACTCTCTCAGTAACAGTCAAATAAACATTTACTCCATTATCTTCTAAATAGGTTGAAAAATATCCCGGACTTGCAACAGTATTGTCATATCTAAATTTTGAAGCAATTTTATCTTTACTAAAATCATTATCGAAATTTGAAAAAGGCATTAGTAAAATATCGCCATAATCAGCTACTCCTGTTCCGCTCAAGTGAGTGTGAGTAAAACCATAAATTATCGAATCGCTATAATGAAATCCCGAACAGCCGTCCCAGCCTTCCAATCTTGTTTCTGGACCTAATTGCACCATTCCAAAAGGCAGCATCGCAGACGGGTGAGTGTGTCCATGATAATCTGTTCCAATAAAAGGATTAACAAGTTCTGAATATTCTCCAACTATAAATTCTTTCTTAGGACTTTCGTAAAAAAACAAAAGATATACCAAAATAAAACTTACGGCTATTGTAAGTACGGTAGGGACAATTATTCTTTTCATAATTTTTATTTTATTTATATCAAACCTTTATCTGCAAAGCTATAAAAACTTTTGTCAGCAATTATAATATGGTCGAAAAAATTAATATCAAAAAACTCACAGGCATTTTTTATTTTTTTAGTAACTTCAATATCATTACCGCTTGGCACAGCGTTTCCTGAAGGGTGGTTATGAGCAATAATTACAGATTGAGCCAAATTTTCTAAGGCGTTTTTCATTACTAATTTTATATCTATAAAAGTTCCTGTAGTACCTCCAGAACTTATTAGTTTACTGCTAATTACTGCATTTGCTCTATTTAAAAATAAGACATGAAATTCTTCGTGGCTTAAATCTCCCAATATAGGTTGAAAATAGTCGTAAACATCTTGACTTGATTTAATAATTTTTTGTTGCAAAACTTCTTCTTGTTTTCTTCGTCTTCCCAACTCCAAAGCTGCAAGAATGGTGCTTGCTTTAGCCAAGCCAACACCAGAATATTTCATTAAATCTTTAGCAGTTATTTTGCCTAATAAGTTTAAGTTGTTTGAAACGTCATTTAAAATGCTTCGTGACAATTCTATTGCTGACTGATTGGCAGAACCAGAACCTAATAAAATTGCAAGAAGCTCAACATCGCTTAGAGCTTGACTTCCTTTCTGCAAGATTTTTTCGCGGGGTTTATCATCATCTGCCCAATACTTTATAGACTTTTTATTTCTCATAAAATTTTGTAATCTTTTGTAAAAATACAAATAATATAGAAATAAAAAAAACTGCTACGAAAATTTCGCAACAGTTTTTAATAGTGTATTACTTAAAAATCTATTTTATGCTAATGAATTTACGTGCTTAGCGATAGAAGATTTTATGTTTGCAGCTTTATTGCTATGAATAATATTTTTCTTAGCAAGTTTATCAAGCAATGCAGTTACTTTTGGTAACATTTCTTCTGCTTCTGCTTTATTTGTTGAAGCTCTTAAATCACGAACAGCATTACGAGTAGTACGAGCATAGTATTTATTGTGTACTCTTCTAGCTTCACTTTTTCTAATTCGTTTTTTTGCGGACTGATGATGTGCCATAATATCTTTATTTTCTAATATTAAATTATTTACTTCCCAAAATTGGACTGCAAAGATACAATAATTTTTTATTCAAACAAGTTTATTTGGGAAATATTTTTTAATTATTTTATTTTTTAAACAAAAAGAGACTGCCTCTTCTTGAGTCAGTCTCTTGTTTATATATTGGTTTATTGCTTCGGACCCAAACCAAAAAGGTCCTACTATTTTTATTTAGCAATGATTACATCATTCCGCCCATGCCTCCCATTCCTTGGTTTGGCATTTGCATTTCTGGGTGTTCTTCTTTTTCTTCGGCTATTACGCATTCAGTTGTTAGCAACATTCCTGCAATACTAGCAGCATTTTCTAGTGCTACTCTAGCAACTTTAGCAGGGTCAATCACTCCTGATTCGTATAGATTTTCGTACACATCAGTTCTTGCGTTATATCCGTAATCGCCTTTACCTTCTTTTACTTTTTGAACAATTACCGAACCTTCTTTTCCTGCATTTTCAACAACTCTGCGAAGTGGTTCTTCTAATGCTCTCAATACTATAGAAACGCCAAGTTTTTCGTCTTCGTTGTCAACTTTTATTTTATTTAAAGCAGAAATAGCTCTAATATATGCTACTCCACCACCTGGTATAATACCTTCTTCAACTGCTGCACGTGTTGCTGATAAAGCGTCTTCATATCTATCTTTTTTCTCTTTCATTTCAACTTCTGTAGTTGCTCCTACATAAATTACAGCTACTCCACCAGCAAGTTTTGCCAATCTTTCTTGAAGTTTTTCTTTATCATATTCGCTAGTTGTGATTTCGATTTGCTTTTTAATTTGAGCTACTCTAGCTTGAATTTGTTCTTTATTTCCAACGCCATCAACTATTGTAGTGTTTTCTTTATCAATCACAACTTTTTCAGCTTTTCCAAGTTGAGAAATATTTGCATTTTCTAATTTCAGTCCTCTTTCTTCGGTAATTACTTCACCACCTGTAAGGATTGCAATATCTTGAAGCATTTCTTTTCTTCTATCGCCAAAGCCAGGAGCTTTAACTGCTGCTATTCTTAATGTACCACGTAAACGATTCACAACTAAAGTTGCTAATGCCTCGCCTTCAACGTCTTCAGCAATAATTAACAGTTGTCTTCCTTCTTGTGCTACTGGTTCTAATACTGGTAGCAAATCTTTCATAGAAGATATTTTTTTATCGGTAATTAGAATATATGGAGATTCTAAAACAGCTTCCATTTTTTCGCCATCAGTAATGAAATAAGGAGAAATATATCCTCTATCGAATTGCATACCTTCAACAACTTTTACTTCTGTATCAGTTCCTTTTGCTGCTTCGATTGTAATAACGCCTTCTTTCTTTACTTTTTCCATTGCTTTTGCAATATCTTTACCAATAGCAGAATCGTTATTAGCCGACACCATTGCAATTTGTTCTATTTTGCTAATGTCGTCTCCAATAGATTTGCTCATTTTCTTAATTTCATCTACAACTGTACTAACAGCTTTGTCGATACCACGTTTTAAGTCCATTGGGTTAGCACCTGCGGTAACGTTTTTAAGACCAACGCCAACAATAGATTGAGCTAAAACTGTTGCTGTAGTAGTTCCGTCTCCTGCATCATCGTTAGTTTTTGATGCAACTTCTTTTACCATTTGAGCACCCATATTCATAAATGGATCTTTAAGTTCTATTTCTTTAGCAACTGTAACACCGTCTTTTGTAATTTGAGGTGCGCCAAATTTTTTCTCAATAACAACATTTCTGCCTTTTGGTCCTAAAGTAACTTTTACTGCGTCTGCCAAAGAGTCAACACCTTTTTTAAGTAGGTCTCTAGCTTCTATTTCAAATTTAATTTCTTTTGCCATAATATTTTTACAATTTTAAGATTTTATAATTATTATTCGATAACTAATAAAATGTCGGATTGGTTCATTATTAGATAGTCAACATCATCGACTTTAATTTCGGTTCCGCTGTATTTTCCAAACAAAACCATATCACCAACCTTAACTTCCATTTTTTCACCTTCTTTTGCGCTTCCTACCGCAATAATTTTACCTTTAAGAGGTTTTTCTTGTGCTGAATCTGGGATAATAATTCCACTTGATGTTTTTTGTTCTGCGGCAAGTGGTTGAATAAGTACTTTTCCCGCCATTGGTCTTCCAATTTTTGTCATATCTCTTTTTTTTAATTTTAGTTAAACAATTATTATATTAAAATACAAAATCCGATTTGCCAAAACTATGCCATTTGTAAAAACATGACAAAACATTCAGACAAATCGGATTTTAGTTTTTCTAAACTGACAAATTGTCTATTTTTTTAAGAATTTAAAATTCTTACCTAAGTACATTGCATTAGCTCCCAATACTTCTTCAATTCTTAGTAATTGGTTATATTTTGCAATTCTATCGCTTCTAGATGCAGAACCTGTTTTTATTAAACCTGTATTTAAAGCAACTGCTAATTCGGCAATAAATACGTCTTCTGTTTCTCCAGAACGATGGCTTATAACAGCAGTATAAGAGTTATTGTGAGCAAGATTTACTGCTTCAATAGTTTCGCTAACTGTACCTATTTGATTTAATTTTATCAAAATAGAGTTTGCTGTTTTTTCTTTAATTCCTTTTGCTAAACGAGCTGGATTAGTAACGAACAGGTCGTCTCCAACTATTTGAATTTTATCTCCTAATTTGTCTGTCATTTGTTTCCAACCTGTCCAGTCGTCTTGGTCTAGACCGTCTTCGATAGAGATTACTGGATATTTTTTAGTCCATTCTACCCAATATTCAACCATTTGTTCTGATGTCATTTTACTGCCATTAGATTCGAAGATATACATGTTTTTATCTTTATGATAAAATTCTGAAGCTGCTGCATCAAGAGCGATAAACACATCTTCGCCTGGTTTGTATCCAGCTCTTTCAATTCCTTTTAGAACGTATTCTATTGCTTCTTCGTTTGATTTAAGGTTTGGAGCAAATCCACCTTCATCACCTACGTTAGTTGCATAGCCTCCGCTTTTTAGAACTGCTTTTAGATTATGAAAAATTTCTGTTCCCATTCTTAGAGCTTCGCTAAAAGTTGGTGCAGAAACTGGCATAATCATAAACTCCTGAATATCAATTAGGTTATCTGCATGTTGACCTCCATTTAGAATATTCATCAATGGAATTGGTAAAACTCTTGCATTAACTCCACCTAGATAGTTATACAATGACAATCCGTGTTCTGTTGATGCTGCTTGAGCACAAGCCATTGAAACTGCCAACATTGCATTTGCTCCCAAGTTTGATTTATTTGCAGTTCCATCGAGTTTTATCAAAGCTGAGTCGATAGATAATTGGTCTTCAACATAAAAACCTTTAAGGTTTTCATCAATTACAGAATTGACGTTATGTACAGCTTGAAGCACTCCTTTACCGAGATATTTTGTTTTATCGTTATCTCTTAACTCTACAGCCTCGTAAGCTCCTGTTGACGCTCCACTTGGAACGGCTGCTCTACCAACAACTCCTTGTGTTGTATAAACTTCTACTTCTACTGTTGGATTTCCTCTTGAATCCAAAATTTGTCTTGCATGAATATTTGCTATTTGTCCCATAATAAAATTAAGTTTTTTTCAAATATAACATAAAAAAGGGGATATACAATACCCCCCTATTAAAATATTATTTTTTTATCATTAGTCTTACTTTTTTTCTTCAGCATCTTGGTCTTTTTCTTCCTCAACACTTTCTTCTACTTCAGCAACAGGTTCTTCTACAACAGGTTCTTCTGTTGTTTCTACAGCAGTTTCTTCAAGTGCATTTTCGGTATTGCTAACTACTTCTTCAACTTCTTGTACTTGTTCTTCAGTTTTAGCCTTACCTGACTTTCTACCTCTTGAACGACGGCTTGTTTTCTTTTTAGTTTCTTTAGCTTCGAGCATAGCTTCGTTGTAGTCAACCAACTCAATTATACACATATCAGCGTTATCTCCTAAACGAGTTCCTGTTCTCAATATTCTAGTATAACCACCTGGGCGGTCTGCTATTTTAACAGCTACATCGCGGAACAATTCAGCTACAGCTTCTTTATTTTCTAAATAGCTAAATACAACCCTTCTATTATGTGTAGTATCTTCTTTTGATTTTGTAAGAAGAGGTTCTATATATACTCTAAGTGCTTTTGCTTTTGCAACAGTAGTTCTAATACGTTTATGCACAATTAGCGAAGCTGCCATATTAGACAACATTGCTTGTCTGTGTGCACTCGTTCTACCTAAATGATTAAATTTCTTATTATGTCTCATTTCTTATAATATTATTCCTTGTCCAACTTATATTTTGAAATATCCATACCAAAGTTCAAATTTTTCATTTCTAAAAGATTTTCAAGTTCGGTAAGTGATTTTTTACCAAAGTTTCTAAACTTCAACAAATCAGTTCTATTAAATTGTACTAAATCTCCTAAACTGTCGATTTCTGCTGCTTTTAAGCAATTAAGTGCTCTAACTGAAAGGTCGAGGTCAACTAATTTAGTTTTTAGTAACTGACGCATTCTTAGAACTTCTTCATCAAACTCGTCGTCAGCTAATCTATCGTCATCATCTAAAGTAATTTTCTCGTCAGAGAATAACATAAAGTGCTGTATTAAAATTTTTGCAGCTTCTTTTAATGCGTCTTTAGGATGAATAGAGCCATCAGTATCAATTTCTATCAATAATTTTTCGTAGTCTGTTTTTTGTTCTACACGCATATTTTCTATGTAATATTTTACATTTCTAATAGGTGTAAACACAGAACCGATTGGAATAACTCCAATAAGGTCGTCTATTGATTTATTATCTTCTGGAGATACATAACCACGTCCTTTAACAATATTTAATTCCAATCTTAGATTTACATTAGAGTTCATTCTACAAATTAGCAAATCGGGATTTAAAATTTTAAAACCAGATAAAAACTTGCCAATATCTCCTGCTCTAAATTCTTCTTGTCCAGAAATTACAACTGTAACAAGCTCGTGGTTCATATCTTCTATTTGTTGTTTAAAACGTATTTGTTTTAATTGCAACACAATTTCGGTAACGTCTTCCATCACTCCAGGTATTGTAGAGAATTCGTGATCTACTCCATCAATTTTTACTGATGAAATAGCAAATCCTTCGAGTGATGATAGTAATATTCTTCTCAATGCGTTGCCTACTGTAATTCCATAACCTGGTTCTAGAGGGCGAAACTCAAACTTTCCGTGAAAGTCTGTTGCCTCTAGCATTACTACTTTATCGGGTTTTTGAAATGCTAAAATTGCCATTTACTTTAATTTTTATTTTGAATACAATTCAACTATTAACTGTTCTTTAATGTTTTCTGGTATGTCTTCTCTTTCTGGGATAGACATAAATTTACCTGCCATTGCATCAGCGTCCCATTCTAGCCAAGGATATTTGCTATGATTAAATCCGCTCAATGCGTTGTTAACCACTTCTAAAGATTTAGATCTTTCTCTAACTCCAACTATATCGCCTGGTTTTATTTGATAAGACGGTATATTGCAAACCTTGTCATTAACAACGATATGACGATGTGACACTAATTGGCGTGCAGCTGCTCTTGTTGGTGCAAGTCCTAAACGAAAAACAACATTATCCAAACGAGATTCTAAAAGTTGTAATAATACAACACCAGTAACACCTTTTTTGCTATCAGCTTTTTTAAATGTGTTGCGGAATTGTCTTTCTAAAAGCCCGTAAGTATATTTTACTTTTTGCTTTTCTCTCAACTGGATACCATATTCAGAAGTTTTTTTCCTTTTTTTGTTAAGACCATGTATTCCTGGAGGATAGTTTTTCTTTTCCAAAACTTTATCTGGTCCGTAGATTGGTTCTCCGAATTTTCTTGCAATTTTTGATCGCGGTCCTGTATATCTTGCCATTTCCTTATTCTTATTAATTTATTATTAAACTCTTCTTCTTTTAGGTGGTCTGCAACCATTGTGTGGTAAAGGAGTTACGTCAACTATTTCGGTAACTTCAATTCCTAAATTGTGTAAAGTTCTTATAGCAGATTCACGTCCTGCACCTGGTCCTTTTACGAAAGCTTTAACTTTGCGTAATCCTAAATCAAAAGCAACTTTTCCACAATCTTCTGCTGCCCTTTGACCTGCATAAGGTGTGTTCTTTTTAGAGCCTCTAAAATTATTTTTTCCGGAAGATGACCATGAAATAACTTGTCCTTCATTATTTGTTAAAGTAACAATAATGTTATTAAAAGACGTATGTATGTGTGCCTGTCCGGTTGACTCTACTTTAACTACACGTTTTTTTGTAACTTTAGTTTTCTTAGCCATATCTCAATTATTTCTTTTTATTGGCAATAGTTTTCTTTTTACCTCTACGAGTTCTTGCATTATTTTTTGTTTGCTGTCCTCTTAATGGTAAACCGATACGATGACGGATACCGCGATAGCAACCAATATCTTGCAAGCGTTTAATGTTAAGTTGAACTTCACTTCTAAGTTCACCTTCAAGACGAAACTGACCTACAGCCTCACGAATTGCTGCCATTTGGTCATCGTTCCAATCTTTTGCCTTTATGTTTCGGTCAACACCAGCTTCGCCTAAAATTTTATTTGCTCTGCTGCGACCAATTCCATAGATGTAGGTAAGCGCGACTTCTCCTCGCTTGTTGTCTGGTATATCTACACCTGCTATTCTTGCCATATTCGTAAATTTGTTTAAATTATTAATTAATTATTACCCTTGACGTTGGTTATATCTAGGGTTTTTCTTATTTATCACGTAAACTCTACCTTTTCTTTTAACGATTATACAATCGTCTGATCTCTTTTTTACAGATGCTCTTACTTTCATTGTTTTAATATTTTTTATTTGTACCTGTATGTTATTCTTCCTTTTGTTAGATCGTAAGGCGACATTTCCAATTTAACTTTATCGCCCGGCAAAATACGTATATAATGCATACGCATTTTACCTGAAATATGGGCGATGATAACATGTCCATTTTCAAGTTCAACACGAAACATTGCATTAGATAATGCTTCAATAATTGTTCCGTCCAATTCTATAGAAGCTTGTTTTGCCATAAACTAACTTTTTTTACTTTTTAAAACTTCTTCAATCATTCCAAAATCAGATAATATATCTGCTTTTCCATCTCTAACTACCACTGTATGCTCAAAATGAGCTGACGGTTTTCCGTCTTTTGTTCTAATTGTCCAACCATCATATTCTTGGTAAATATGTTGTTTCCCAAGATTAATCATTGGCTCAATTGCTATGGTCATTCTGTCAACTAACTTAACACCTCTTCCAGGTTTTCCATAATTAGGAACTTCTGGATCTTCGTGTAATTTTTTCCCTATTCCGTGCCCTACCAACTCCCTAACGACAGAATATCCATTAGACTCTGCATGCTTTTGGATAGCGTATCCAATATCGCCGATACTGTTTCCGCTAATTGCTTGCTCTATTCCTTTGTAAAGACATTCTTTTGTACACACCAACAAAGCCTTTACTTCAGGACTTACTTCTCCCACTTCAAAAGTATAGCATGAGTCTCCGTTGAAACCATTCATTACTACTCCACAATCAACCGACACTATATCTCCATGTTTCAACATATAGCCCGAAGGAATACCATGAACTACGACATCGTTAACCGAGATACATAAACTATTTGGGAAACCATTATAGTTTAAAAAACCTGGAACTCCGCCATTAACTCTGATAAACTCTTCTGCTAATTTGTCGAGGAATAATGTTGAAACTCCTTCACAAATCTCGTTTGCAAGCATTGCAAGTGTTCTTGACACAAGCAAATTGCTTTTTCTCATCAATTCAATTTCTTCCTCGCTCTTTCTATAAATCATCAAAGAACCTTTCTTTTAAATTGTAGAGTACGAGCCTCTACCTTTTATTCTACCACTTTTTGTTAATCCGTCATAGTGACGCATTAATAAGTGACTTTCGATTTGTTGTAGTGTATCTAATATTACCCCTACAAGAATCAAAAGTGAAGTACCTCCAAAGAACTGTGCAAACTGAGCGTTAACACCTGCAAGTTGAGCCAAAGCTGGCATAATTGCAATAAACGCCAAGAAGATAGATCCTGGAAGTGTAATTTTCGACATAATACTGTCTAAAAATTCAACAGTTTTTTTACCTGGTTTAATTCCAGGGATAAATCCACCGTTTTTCTTCATATCTTCAGCCATTTGCTGAGGATTTATTGTTACTGCTGTATAGAAATATGTGAAGACTATAATCAGTAATGCAAATGTGAAATTATACCAAAAACCAGTATAGTTTGAAAACGCAGTAGCAAAGCCACCCATATTTTCACCACCAAATCCTGCAATCATCAAAGGCACGAACATTAAAGCTTGAGCAAAGATAATTGGCATTACTCCAGCAGCATTTACTTTTAGAGGTATGTATTGTCTCACACCACCATATTGTTTATTTCCAACTACTCTTTTAGCATATTGAACAGGTATTCTTCTAACAGCTTGAACGAGCGCTATTGATACCATGAAAATCACGAACAATATTATTAACTCAACTAATACAAACAACAAACCACCAGCTGCTTTATACTGTGTTGTTATCTCAGCAGTAAATGCAAATGGCAATCTTGCTATAATACCGACCATAATTATCAATGATATTCCATTTCCTAAACCTCTGTCGGTAATCTTCTCACCCAACCACATAACAAACATGGTGCCTGCTGTCAAAATTAGCACTGTGGAAATATAGAAAAAATTTCCTTGAAGTACAAATGCCGAGCTAGGCAAGGTGTGGTGTAGGTTAGCAATATAACTAGGCGATTGAATTATAAGAATACCTATAGTCAAATAGCGTGTTATTTGATTAATCTTTTTCCTACCACTTTCTCCCTCTTTTTGTAGTCGTTGAAAATAAGGAACAGCAATTCCTAATAATTGCACAACGATACTAGCCGAGATATATGGCATAATCCCCAAAGCAAAAATTGATGCTTTAGAAAATGCACCACCGGAAAACATATCCAAGAGGCTTAATACACCTTCTTTTGTTTGACTTTGCAATTCTGCTAATTGATTTGGGTCAATTCCCGGTAGTACGATATGAGCACCTAACCTATAAATAAGTATATATCCAAGGGTTATGAAAATCCTTGAACGTAGATCCTCAATCTTAAAAATGTTTTTTATTGTTTCAATAAACCTTTTCATTTATTAAATTTTTTCAATATTTCCACCTAATGCTTCTATTTTCTCTATTGCTGTTTTAGAAAAAGCGTGTGCTTTAACTGTTAATTTAACAGAAAGTTCGCCATTTCCTAAAATTTTAATTAAATCTTTTTTAGAAACCAATCCATTTTCAACTAGTGTATCAACAGATATTTCGGTAAGTTTTTTGGTTTCTGCCAAAGTTTGTAAAATAGAAACATTGATACCTTTATATTCGATACGATTACGATTTGTAAATCCAAATTTTGGAGAAGTTCTTTGCAAAGGCATTTGTCCTCCTTCAAAACCTATTTTACGTTTATAGCCGGATCTTGATTTTGCACCTTTATGTCCTCTTGTAGAAGTTCCGCCTTTTCCTGAACCTTGACCTCTACCTATTCTTTTTCTTTTCTTGATAGAACCTTCTGCTGGTGTTAAACTACTTAAATCCATAATATAAATATTTTTAAATTATTATATTTCTTCAACTTTTACTAAGTGGCGTACTTTCGTTACCATTCCTAAAATCTGTGGGTTTGCTTCATGCTCAACTGAGTGATTTAATTTTCTAATACCCAAAGCTTCTAGAGTTTGTTTTTGACGCTCAGTACTACCGATTTTACTTTTTATTTGAGTAATTCTAATTTTAGCCATAACTAAATTTTTATCCATTAAATACTTTATCGAGACTCACTTGTCGTTGATAGGCGACATCGTTTGCATCTCTTAATTCTATAAGTGCTGCAAAAGTAGCTTTGACAAGGTTATGAGGATTTGAAGAGCC
This sequence comes from Bacteroidales bacterium UBA5219, assembly GCA_002412425.1. Classification (GTDB taxonomy): domain Bacteria; phylum Bacteroidota; class Bacteroidia; order Bacteroidales; family ML635J-15; genus Bact-19. The sequence goes on from DHVB01000058.1 coordinate 25,326, forward strand.
TTTAGATTTTGCCAAAATATCAGTTATACCAGCACTTTCTAAAACTGCACGCATCGCACCACCGGCTTTAACTCCAGAACCTGAAGTTGCGGGTTTTAACCATACTTTAGCTCCGCCAAATTTAGCAGCTTGCTCATGAGGAATTGTTCCTTTTAGTACTGGTACTTTCACTAAGTTTTTCTTAGCTTCTTCAACTGCTTTTCCTATAGCAGTAGTAACCTCACTGGCTTTTCCTAAACCGTATCCTACTACGCCGTTTTCGTTTCCCACTACCACAATAGCAGAAAAACTAAATGTTCTACCACCTTTTGTAACTTTTGTTACTCTTTGGATACTAACAAGTCTGTCTTTTAATTCCAGATCGCTAGTTGTTTTTACTTTTCTAATATTCCTTAACATAGTTATTATAGTTTAAGTCCACCTTCTCTTGCACCATCAGCCAAAGCTTTCACTTTACCATGATACAAGTAACCATTTCTATCAAAAACCACTTGTGTGATGCCAGCTTCTAAAGCAAGTTTTGCAATTAGTTTCCCAACCATTGCTGCTTTTTGAGATTTTGTTGCTTTAGTTTCAGCAATATCTTTATGTTTAGAGCTTGCTGCTACTAATGTTCTAGCACTAACATCATCTATTACCTGAACGCTTATTTGTTTATTGCTACGAAATACAGACATTCTAGGTTTTTCGGCAGTACCAAACACTTTACTGCGGATACTGCGTTTTATTCTTAATCGTCTTTCTATTTTATAAGATAAAGCCATCTTTTTAAATTTTTACAAATTAGACTTTAGCAGATTTACCTGCTTTTCTACGTAATTCTTCGTTAACAAATTTAATACCTTTTCCTTTATAAGGCTCTGGTGGTCTTAATGAACGAATTTTTGCTGCAACTTGTCCAAGCAATTGTTTATCTGCACATTTCATTTTTAAAATAGTGTTTCCACGTCTTTCGCTTATACATTCTGCTTGGATTTCTTTTGGTAATTCAAGCAAAACGCTATGAGAAAAGCCTAAAGACATATCCAATACTTGTCCATTGAGTTCGGCTTTAAATCCAACGCCAATAAATTCTTGTTCGGTAGTAAAACCTTCAGAAACTCCTTTAACCATATTTGCTATTAAAGCTCTATACAAACCATGTTTTGATCTATTTTCTTTTTCGTCATTTGGTCTGCTTACAGTTAAAACGTTTCCGTCAATTGTTAATTTTATAGCTGGATCGACCTGCTGTTTAAGTTCTCCCAAAGCTCCTTTTACTGTTACAAGATTTGTGTCTGAAACATTTACTGTAACATTTGCAGGTATAGTTATGGGTAATTTACCAATTCTTGACATTTTTCAATTTTTTAATAAACGTAACACAATACTTCACCGCCAATATTTTCTCTACGAGCTTCTTTGTCGGTCATCACACCTTTATTTGTTGATAAAATTGCAATACCTAAACCATTTAATACTCGAGGTAGGTTTTCGGCATTTACATATTTTCTCAAACCAGGTTTACTTACTCTCTCTAATTTTTTTATAGCTGAGAATTTGGTTACGGGATGATATTTAAGAGCAATCTTAATATTTCCTTGATAACCGATATCCTCAAACTTATAATTCAAAATATAACCTTTATCAAAAAGCACTTTTGTCATTTCGCGCTTAATGTTTGAACCAGGGATTTCAACAATTTTATGTCCTGCCATGATAGCATTTCTGATTCTGGTTAAATAATCTGCAATAGGATCAGTCATTATTCAAAATTTTTAAAATTATTACCAACTTGCTTTTTTAACACCTGGGATTAACCCATTTGAAGCCATTTCACGGAAAACAATACGGCTTACGCCAAACTGTCTCATATAACCTTTTGGTCTTCCACCTTGGCTACAACGATTGTGTAGTCTAACTTTAGACGAATTTCTTGGTAAAAGGTGCAGAGCTTCGTAATTGCCTTCTTCCTTATACTGTTTTCTTTTAGCTTCATATTTTTTCACTAGCTTCTGTCTCTTAACTTCGCGAGCTTTCATTGATTCTTTTGCCATACTAATTCTTTTTTAAATTTTTAAATGGAAATCCAAATTCTCTAAGTAATGCATATCCTTCTTCGTCTGTTTTTGCTGTAGTAACAAAAGTGATATCCATTCCTAAAATGCGGTTTATTTTATCAATGTCTATTTCTGGAAAAATAATTTGTTCTGATATACCTAAAGTATAATTTCCTTTTCCGTCGAATTTATAATTGATACCACGAAAATCTCTAATACGAGGCAAAGCTACTGCCAACAATCTTTCTAAAAACTCATACATTCTATCTCTACGCAAAGTAACTCTTACACCAATAGGCATTTTTTTACGTAATTTAAAGTTAGAAATATCTTTTTTAGAAACTGTTGCTACAGCTTTTTGACCTGCTATTGTGGTCATTTCTTCAATAGCGATATCAATTAGTTTTTTATCTGCAATAGCTTGTCCTAGACCTTGATTTATAACTATTTTTTCAAGGCGAGGCACTTGCATAACTGTTTTATAGTTAAATTCTTTCATCAAAGAGTTAACTATTTGCTCTTGATACTGTTTTTTAAGTGTAGGTACAAATTTCTTTTCCATTATTTAATCTCCTCTCCAGTTTTTTTAGAAATTCTGATTAATTTTCCATCGTCATTTCTTTTACGTCCAATGCGTGTTGGTTTTCCAGTTTTTGGTTCAACAAGCATTAGGTTAGAAATGTGAACGCTAGCTTCTTTCTTAATAATACCACCTTGTGGGTGTTTTGCGCTAGGTTTTTGATGTTTAGAGATAAGATTTACGCCTTCTACAATAGCTCTTTCTTTAGATCTCAAAACCTCAAGAACTCTTCCTTGCTTACCCTTAGACTCCCCAGTAATAACGACTACTGTGTCGCCTTTTTTGATATGAAATTTATGATTACTCATGTCTTTTCTTTTAATTTTTATAATACTTCTGGCGCCAATGATACAATTTTCATATATTGTTTTTCACGCAATTCTCTAGCTACAGGACCAAAAATACGAGTTCCTCTTAGTTCGCCAGCTGCTGTTAACAACACACAAGCATTATCGTCAAATCTTATATACGATCCATCTTGGCGTCTAACTTCTTTTTTGGTTCTCACTATAACTGCTTTAGCAACTGCGCCTTTTTTCACATCACCACCTGGCAATGCACTTTTTACGCTTACAACAATTTTGTCGCCTATAGAAGCATATTTGCGTTTTGTTCCGCCAAGAACGCGAATACACAATACTTCTTTTGCGCCACTATTGTCTGCTACATTCAATCTGCTTTCTTGTTGTATCATGACTATTTAACTTTTTCAATTATATTTATAAGTCTCCATCTCTTAGTTTTGCTCAAAGGACGAGTTTCCATTATTTGAACAGTATCGCCAATATCGCAAGTGTTAGTTTCATCGTGAGCAACAAACTTTTTTGTTTTATTCACAAACTTACCGTATTTAGGATGTTTTTCTTTCCTTTTTACGGCAACAACAATTGATTTATCCATTTTGTTGCTTACAACGATACCGATACGCTCTTTTCTTAAATTTCTAGTTTCCATAGCTGTATCTTATTTTATTTCTGTTAATTCTCTGTTACGCAACTCTGTTTTGAGTCTTGCAATTAATCTTCTTACCTCTTTAATTCGCTGAGGATTGTCTAAAGGCGATACTGCATGATTTATTCTTAACTTAGTTAAGTTATGCTGCTCGCTTACTAATCTGTCGGCGATTTCTTTGGTTGATAAACCTCTTATTTCTTTATTCTTCATCTCTCTCTGATTTATTTATTATAATCATAATCATGTCTAACGATGAATTTCGTTTTAATTGGAAGTTTTTGAGCTGCTAGTCTCAAAGCTTCTTGTGCTAAATCAAATGGTACACCTTCTGCTTCGAAAAGTATTCGTCCAGGTGTTACTCTTGCGACAAAGCCTTCTGGAGCTCCTTTTCCTTTTCCCATACGAACCTCTGCAGGTTTGCTTGTAACTGGTTTATCAGGAAATATACGAATCCAGATTTGTCCTTGACGTTGCATTTTTCTTGTAACAGCGATACGAGCAGCTTCGATTTGACGACCTGTTATCCAAGCCGATTCTAAAGCTTTAATACCAAACGATCCGAAAGCTATCTCGCTTCCTCGTTGGGCATTGCCTTTCATTCTTCCTTTTTGCTGTCTTCTAAATTTTGACTTTTTTGGCTGTAACATAGCTCTTCAGTTTTCAAATTATTTCTTTCTTCTTCTACTACCACGTTCTTGTCCAGATGCTGCTGGTCTTTTACCTTGAACAGATTTTCCTATGTTTGGACTTAAATCTCTTTTACCATAAATCTCACCTCTGCATATCCAAACTTTTATACCTAACAAACCTGTTTTTGTTAGAGCTTCTGACAAAGCATAGTCAATATCTGCTCTTAATGTATGTAAAGGTGTTCTACCTTCTTTATACATTTCGCTTCTTGCCATTTCTGCACCGTTCAAACGTCCTGAGCACTGAATTTTTATTCCTTCAGCTCTCATACGCATTGTTAAAGCAATAGCCATTTTAATTGCACGACGATAACCGATTTTTCCTTCGATTTGTCTTGCAACATTATTACCAACTAAAACTGCTTCTAATTCTGGACGTTTAATTTCGAAGATATTTATTTGAATATCTTTATTTGTAATTTTCTTCAATTCTTCGCGAAGTTTATCTACTTCGTCTCCACCTTTTCCGATTACAAAACCAGGACGTGCAGTGTTTATAGTAATAGTTATCATTTTCAAAGATCTTTCTATAATAATCTTTGAAACGCTTGCCTTTTCTAAACGTGCGTTTAAATAGCGGCGAATTTTAGCATCTTCGGCTAATTTGTCGGCATATTTTCTTCCGCCATACCAATTAGAGTCCCATCCTCTGATGATACCCAATCTGTTGCTTATAGGATTACATTTTTGTCCCATGAATTTTATGCATTTTCTTCATTTAATAATTCTTTTTCTCTCTTTGTATCAACCACAATTCTAACATGGTTTGAACGTTTTCTAATACGATAAGCCCTTCCTTGAGGAGCGGGTTTTATTCGTTTTAAAGGACGTGCTTCATCAACAGTTATTTCTGTAACATAAAGTTCTACATCTTCTATTCTTTGTCCTTCGTTCTTAGCTTGCCAGTTAGAAACTGCAGATTTTAAAAGTTTTTCAACATCGCGTGCGGCAGCTTTTGGTGAAAAATGTAAGATATCTAAAGCTCTATCTACTTTTTGGCCTCTAACAAGATCTGCCACGAGTCTCATTTTTCGAGGTGAACTCGGACAATTGCGAAGAACAGCATAGCTAATATGCTTTTTTGCTTCTTTTCTTTGTTCTGCTTTTTTTCTTTTACGTGCGCCCATAATACTAATTTATTTTATTTCTTTTTACCACCATGACCTCTATATGTTCTTGTCGGTGCAAACTCGCCCAATCTGTGACCCACCATATTTTCAGTAACATAAACAGGAATAAATTTATTTCCATTATGAACTGCAAAAGTATGCCCCACAAATTCTGGTGGAATTACGGAAGCTCTTGCCCATGTTTTAATGGCATTTTTCTTTCCGCTTGCATCCATTGCAATTACTTTTCTCTCTAGTTTAAAGTCAACAAATGGACCTTTTTTAAGTGATCTACTCATAATTCACCAAATTATTTTTTCCTACGTTCAATTATATACTTATTGGATTCTTTCTTTTTAGCTCTAGTTTTGAAACCTTTTGCTAATAATCCTGTGCGAGAGCGAGGTTGACCTCCTGAAGCCCTTCCTTCACCACCACCCATTGGGTGATCAACTGGGTTCATTGCAACTCCTCTAACTCTTGGACGACGACCAAGCCATCTTGAACGACCTGCTTTACCTGAATTTTCTAAAGCGTGGTCTGAGTTAGACACTGAACCAACAGTAGCTTTACAAGTAACCAAAATTTTCCTAGTTTCTCCCGAAGGCATTTTTAAAATTGCATATTTGCCTTCTCTAGAAACTAATTGAGCAAATGTTCCTGCACTTCTTGCAATAACTGCTCCTTGTCCTGGTCTCATTTCAATATTATGAACTACTGTTCCCAAAGGAATATCTGACAAGAACAAAGCATTACCCACTTCTGGTGCTGCACCTTTACCAGATTCGATTATCTGTCCTACTTGCAAACCATTAGGGGCAACAATGTATCTCTTTTCGCCATCTTCATAAACAACTAAAGCAATACGAGCCGAGCGATTAGGATCATATTCTATTGTTTTTACTCTAGCTTTTACGCCATCACGTTCTCTCTTAAAATCAATCAAACGGTATTGTCTTTTATGACCGCCACCAATGTTTCTAACAGTCATCTTACCTTGATTGTTACGTCCACCAGATTTTTTCATTGGTACCAACAAAGATTTTTCAGGCGTAGTGCAAGTAATATCATCAAATGCACTAATTTGTTTAAACCTTTGACCTGGTGTTGTCGGATTTATTTTTCTTAAAGCCATCTCTATTTTTTAAATATTGCTATAAAAATCAATTACTTCACCTTGTGCCAATGTAATAATTGCTTTCTTAAAAGCATTGGTTTTTCCTCGTTGAATGCCTCGCTTGGTGTAGCGAACTTTTAACTTACCAGCATAACGCATAGTATTAACCGCTTCCACTTTAACATCGTACATTTGTTCAACTGCTTTTTTAATTTGCAATTTTTCGGCACGTTTATCTACAATAAAACCATAACGATTCAAAGTTTCGCCTTGTTTCGTCATTTTTTCGGTTACTATTGGTCTTATTAAAATATTCATTTTTTCTTAGTTTTAAGCTAAATTATTCTCAAAAACATCAATTGACTTCTCTTCCATCACTAAAACCGAAGCCCACATAATATCATAAGCGCTTAAATCTGAGGCAGTTACGACATTTACGTCTTTTAAATTTCGAGAAGACAAATATACACTTTTATTTGATTCTGCAACAACTAATGTAATTTTTTTATCATTAATTTTAAAATTGTTCTTTAAGTTAATGATATTCTTTGTTTTAATCTCATCAAACAACAAGTTATCAACAACAAAAATTTTATTTTCTTTAGCACGATACGACAAAGCAGATTTTCGTGCTAATTTTTTAAGTTTTTTATTTAATTTTATATGGTATAATCTTGGTTCTGGTCCAAAAGTTGTACCACCGCCTCTAAATAATGGATTTTTAATACTTCCTGCACGAGCAGTTCCAGTACCTTTTTGGCGTTTTATTTTTCTAGTACTTCCAGATACTAATCCACGATGCAATGTAGCGTGAGTTCCTTGTCTTTTATTTGCCATATATTGTTTACAATCAAGATAAATAGCATGATCGTTTGGCTCTATGGCAAATATTAAATCGTTTAATTCGATTTTTCTTCCAGTGTCCTCACCTAACTTATTATATACTGATGTTTTCATTATCTTTCTATAATTAAATATGAACCTTTTGACCCAGGAACAGAACCTTTCACTAATAAAAGATTACTTTCTGGAATCACTTTCAATACTCTCAAACTTTCCACTTTTACTTTCTGTCCACCCATTCTTCCAGCCATTTTTTTACCTTTAAACACTCTAGCTGGAGTTGAAGCTGCTCCTATTGAACCTGGTGCTCTTTGTCTATCTTTTTGACCATGAGACTGTTCTCCCACACCTGAGTAGCCATGTCTTTTTACAACACCCTGAAATCCCTTACCTTTAGAAATTCCAGCTACGTCGCAATATTCACCTTCAATAAAAATGTCAACAGTTACTAAATCACCAAGTTCTAAATCGCTATAGGTTTCACCTTTTTTGATTTGTCCAAAATCTTTAAACTCTACCACCTTGCGTTTAGGACTAGTTCCGGCCTTTTTAAAATGACCTCTCATTGCTTTGGTCGTATGCTTTTCCTTTTTCTCGTCAAAGGCAAGCTGAACTGCTTCGTAACCGTCTCTTTCTAAAGTACGTAATTGTGTTACTACGCAGGGACCAGCCTCGATAACAGTGCATGGAATATTTTTTCCGTCAACACTGTAAATGGAAGTCATACCTACTTTTTTACCAATAATTCCTTGCATTTTTCTAATTTTTTAAGTTTTTAACTTGCTTTAATCTCAACCTCTACACCACTAGGTAATTCCAATTTCATTAGAGCGTCTATCGTTTTTGAAGTCGTACTATAAATATCAAGTAAACGTTTGTATGAGCTTAGCTCAAATTGTTCTCTTGACTTTTTATTTACGAAAGTTGAACGATTAACAGTAAAAATACGTTTGTGAGTTGGAAGTGGAATAGGACCTCTAACCACTGCACCTGTAGTTTTTACTGTTTTAAGAATTTTCTCTGCTGACTTGTCAACCAAGTTGTAGTCGTAAGATTTCAGCTTAATTCTAATTTTTTGATTCATACTATTTATTATTATTAAAAAATAAATTTTCTATTGTTAATTAACTCTTCTAATATTGTTGCAGAAACTCTTTCATAATGAGAAAATTCCATGCTAAATACTGCTCTTCCTGAGCTTAAAGTTCTTAAAGCAGTAATATAACCAAATTGTTCTGCCATTGGCACTCTTGCTTTTAAGACTCTATGCATACCGCTCATTTCCATTCCTAAAATAGTTGCACGTCTGCGATTAAGGTCTGCGTTTATATCTCCTAAATATTCGTCAGGTGTTACTATTTCAAGTTTCATTATAGGTTCCAAAATTGTTGATTTCAACTTTTTTGAAACTTCAGAGAAACATAATCCAGCAGCTATTTGAAATGCTAAAGCGTCACTATCAACGCTATGATAAGAACCATCAACTAGTTCTACCCTCATATTATGCATTGGGTAGCCTCCGATAGGTCCATTACTCATAGCTTGTTTGAAGCCTTTTTCAACAGCATTTATATATTCTTTAGGCAGTTTTCCACCTTTAATATTATCAACAAATTGCAAACCTACAAAATCTCTATCATTTACAGGACCAATATTTACAGTAATTTCTGCAAATAAACCTTTGCCTCCAGTTTGCTTTTTAAATATATAGTTATAATTATTAATGGTATCAATAAATTCTTCTTTATAATTTACTTGTGGTTTTCCTTGATTTAATTTAAGACCATATTCTCTTACAAGACGGTCAATTATTATTTCCAAGTGCAACTCACCCATACCACTAACTAAAGTTTGCCCAGTATTTTCGTCATGTCTCAGATTAAATGTTGGGTCTTCTTCAGCCATTTTAGATAAAGCCTGAGTTAACTTATCAATATCTGCTTGGCTCAAGGCTTCAACAGCAATTGAAATCACAGGTTCTGGAAATTGCATTTTATCTAAAATAATAGGCTTTGATTCATCACAAAGCGTATCTCCAGTTATAGTATCTTTTAGTCCTACTACAGCACAAATATCTCCAGCTTCAACAACATCGATTTGAGTTTGTTTGTTAGAATGCATTTGGAAAATTCTAGAAACTCTATCTTTTTTTCCTGTTCTAACATTATAAACCATTTCTCCTGATTTGATTTTTCCACTATATACTCTTAGGTAAGCTAATTTTCCAACAAAAGAGTTAGAAACGATTTTAAAACACATTGCAGACAAAGGAGCAGATGCATCGGCTGCTCTTTCAATCAAATCGTCTGTTTTTGGATGATGTCCTTTTATTGAATCAATATCTAATGGCGAAGGAAGAAAATCACAAATAGCATTTAAAAGTAGTTGAATACCTTTGTTTTTAAATGCTGAACCGCATAATATCGGGATATAGTTTTTATTAATTACTAATTTTCTTAAAAGGTTTTTAAATTCTTGAACTGATATTTTTGATCTATCTTCAAAAAATCTTTCCAACATAATATCGTCAACTTCAATAACAGATTCTATTAGTTTTTCTCGATATTTAAAAACCTCGTCCTTCATTTCTTCGGGGATATCTTCCACACGATATTTTGCTCCTAAGCTATCATCATCGTCCCAAACATAAGCTTTTTGCTCAATTAAGTCTATAACACCTACAAACTCGTCGCCGTCACCTATAGGTAATTGAATTATTAAAGGTTTAGCATTAAGTTTTTCTTCTATTTGCTGCACTACTTTAATAAAATCTGCCCCTGTTCTATCCATTTTGTTTACAAAGGCAATTCTAGGCACATTATATTTATTTGCTTGATACCATACTGTTTCGCTTTGTGGTTCTACTCCACCTACAGCACAAAAAACAGCTACAGCACCATCAAGAACTCTCAAAGAGCGTTCCACTTCAACTGTAAAGTCAACGTGTCCAGGAGTGTCGATTATATTAATTTTATAGTTTTGTTCATTGGTGGTCCAAAAAGTTGTAGTAGCAGCGGAAGTAATAGTAATTCCACGCTCTTGTTCTTGCTCCATCCAATCCATAGTTGCAGCGCCTTCATGAACCTCACCTATTTTATAATTAATACCAGTATAATATAAGATACGCTCTACCGTTGTGGTTTTCCCCGCATCGATATGAGCCATAATGCCTATATTTCTAGTATTTATAAGTTTTTGGTTCATTTACTAAACTATTTAAAATTTAAAGTGAGCAAACGCTTTGTTGGCTTCAGCCATTCTGTGAGTTTCGTCTTTTCTCTTAACAGCAGCACCTTCATTATTATATGCAGCCATAATTTCAGTAGCTAATTTATTAGACATTGATTGTCCGCTACGTTTACGAGCGGCAGCTATTAGCCATTTATGACTTACAGAAATTTTTCTATCTGCGCGGATTTCGGTTGGCACTTGAAAAGTAGCTCCACCAATACGGCGACTCTTAACTTCTACAGCAGGAGTAACATTATCCAATGCTTTTCGCCAAATATCAATAGGAGCATCTTCAGAATCTTTCATCTTTTTTTCGATAATTTCTAAACTATCATAAAAGATTTGAAATGAAGTTGATTTTTTACCATCCCACATCATATCATTAACGAAACGAGTTACTCTATAATCATTAAATTTTGGATCTGGTAATATTATTCTTTTCTTTGGTTTAGATTTTCTCATGTTATCTTATATTTTCCTATATTAATTATTTTTTACCTTTTGTAGCAGCTGCAGCAGCTCCTTTTTTAGGCCTCTTAGCTCCATATTTTGAGCGACCTTGTTTACGACCATCAACGCCTGCAGTATCTAATGCGCCTCTAACGATATGATATCTAACACCTGGTAAATCTTTTACTCTACCACCTCTAACCATTACTATAGAGTGTTCTTGTAAGTTATGACCTTCACCAGGAATATAAGCGTTAACTTCTTTTCCATTTGTTAATCTTACTCTTGCTACTTTACGCATTGCCGAATTCGGCTTTTTTGGTGTGGTTGTATAAACTCTCGTACACACACCTCTTCTTTGAGGACATGAGTCCAAGGCAGGAGATTTGCTTGTGTAAGTCATTTCTCGCCTACCTTTTCGTACTAATTGTTGTATTGTTGGCATAAAACCTAATAATTTTTAATTTTTTTAATTCAACTACTTTTTTATAAATTTTTGGACTGCAAAGGTAGATTAATTTTTTTTATTAACAACATATCTTGATAAAAATTTTACAATTTTATCATTTTATTAGACATTTCAAGTGTCAAACATGTAAAAATTTAAAAATATCATAACAAAAAAACTTAAAAAATCTTACTTATTCAAAATGCTAAAACAATATATCTGCTTTTTTTTCGTTAAAAAATTGCAAAAAATAAAACTAAGGCATTATATTTGCAATTAAATAATTATATAAATAAAAAAACTTATTGCAATGAAAAATTATTTTTATATTTTATTAAGTGTTATAGCTGTTGTTGGAATATTTTTTACAGCTTGCGATCCTGACGATGATAATAAAGACAAAAATGTTATCGAAATAAACGAAGACATCACATCTGCTACCGTATGGAGTGGCGACAAAACATATATTATTAAAAAATTTGACTTTTATGTAACAGATGTTTTAACAATTGAAGCTGGAGCAATAATCAAATTTAGCTCGCAAGCAAAAAGTTTAACTCTATCTAACAATGGACAAATATTAGCAAATGGAACTGCTTCTCAGCCTATTGTTTTTACCTCAATTAAAGACGATTCAAAAGGTGGCGACACTAATAAAGATGGAGATGACAGCTCACCTGCTATAGGCGATTGGGCAAAAATAGATTTGAATGGAACAAAAACTTCAGTTTTTAATTATTGCGAATTTTACTACGGTGGCTTTGGCACAGGAGCAAGTCCTACCTTAGATTTAAGTGCAGAATCTGCTGCAAAAATCAAAAACTGTACTTTCGCTCATAACGGAGGTGGTATTAACGGCAAATATTATATAGGTACAATTCATGCCGACAATGCTTCTAGCGAAACAGTTATCCAAAACAACTTGTTTTATGACAACATACTACCTCTAACTATTACAGGCGACATAAGCTTAGATAATTCTAACACTTTTTCAAAAGATGGAACAGCTAATAAATATAACGGAATTTTTGTCTCAAGAAATGTTACTAAAAACACAACTTGGTTAGAAGACGAAATTGCCTATGTTATTACTTCTGATGAAATACAAATACAACTTAACGCAAGCTTAACTTTAGGAGATAATGTTGTATTAAAATTTTCGGAAGCTAGTCGATTAGATATTGTGCAAACAGAAAGTTCTTTAGGAAATTACAATGGCAATGGCGTGTATTTCACTTCTTTAAAAGATGACGAATTAAAAGGCGATACCAATGGAGACGAAAATGCAAGTACTCCACAAACTGCCGATTGGATAGGAATTCACATTAATGGCTGGAAGTCAACAGGGTATGCTAATTGGTCCAACATTAGATATAATGATCCTAATCCAGCAGTTAAATAAACCTAGCTAACAAATTGCAACCTTTTTATCGTTTAATTGTAAAATTAAAATAATCAAAAATATTTTACGGGTAAAAAGCTTCTATTATATGCTCTATCTCTATTCCTGATTTTAAGTAAAGCACAGATACTACATCAAATCTACTATTTCCTGTAAATCCGGTTTCGGCAATATAAGCTTCGGCGGCATTTATTAATAATTTTTGTTTTTTTCTAGTTATAAATTCTTCGGGATTACCCCAAAAGTCTTCACTACGAGTTTTTACTTCAACAAAAACTAAGGTATCGCCGTCCATGGCAATAATATCTATTTCTTTATGCTTATCCCTCCAATTAGCAGAAATTATCACATAGCCTTTTTCAGCCAACATTTCTGCAGCTAAATCTTCGCCTTTATTTCCTAAGTTTATAGTTTTTGACATAAGCAGATAAAAAAAATCCCGAAGTTTATTTTCGGGATTAAATATACAATATTTTTTATTAATTTAGTGAGCGACAACTAGTTTTATTGTTTTTTGAATTTTTCCATCATTATATAAACGACAGAAATAATATCCATTATCCCATTTACTAGCATCGATATTCACACCATTGACAAAATCTGATTTTACTTTTGTAACCAATTTTCCAAGCATATTATAAACCTCAACTACAGCATTAGGTCCGTAATTATGTTTAATTTTAAAATTATCACTTGCTGGATTTGGAAAGATAGAAAATTCTTTAACAAGTTCACTAGAAATAGAACTTGGGAAACCTGTACTAAAAATAATTATAAAAGAATCAGAAAAACTTCCATTAATATCAGCTATTTCAATTTTCACAATGGCCTCACCAGAAGTAGAACCTTGTGTAAATTTTATACTACCAGGTGTTGATGTCGTTTCATTTGCTGCTAAAGTTATTTTTGCACTTGGAGAATTTGGCATACCACAAAGTCCACCACCTGCTGAAGTTATTGGAGTACAAAAACTAACTACCCAGTCATTTATTGTTCCACCTTCACCATAAGCATGCATTTTAACTTCAACTTGATTACTAGTGTTATTTTTTAAATCAACTTTATATTCATAAGTAGTACCTGGAGCAACATTATAAACTTTTGAAGTTGTGTTTGTTACCACACCTGTACTATCAATAATATCTATAGTTTGAGAAGATAAAATCCCAACAACTAAGAACAAACTAAAAACTAAAAGTATAATTCTTTTCATATCTACAGTTTTTACAAAAATAAATTAAAAAAATAAAACTTCAAAGAAAAAAACTCATAATATTATTTTTTTTCGAAAAAATTAAATACTTTAAAATATAAAATACAACAAATACAAATTAAAGCAATTAGCTACAACAACATTTTGCATTTTGTATGTTTTATTTACCATTTTAACCTACCATAAAAAACATTAGTCTAATTTCAATTTTCATTAACAAGCTAACTAAAAAATAATAACCTATTTTGCATAATTAACATAATTAAAATAAATAACTTATAAATTTAAAATGAAATATTATGAAAAGATCGATTTTATTATTTGCAACACTTTTGTTTGTGTTTGCAAGCTTTGCACAAAATAAAGATGCAAACACATCACCTATTTGTCAAGAGCCGACAAATGATAGAGGTACTCAAGCATTACCTTGGGCAGAAATGCAAATGTGGACAGCAACAGATATTAAAGGCAACACCCATAATCTTGCAGATTATCTAGCTGCTGGCAAAACTGTTTTTGTTGATTTTTCCGCAACATGGTGCTACCCATGTTGGAGTTTTCACCAATCAGGTGTTTTAGAAAACCTTCACAATCAATTTGGTCCTGGACCCGAAGGTACAAACGAAATAGTAGTTTTATGGTTCGAAGTCGATGGTGCTACCATAGAGCAAATACACGGTACAGGGTCTAATACTCAAGGTGATTGGACTGAAAATGACACATGGCCAGTTCCAATAATTCAAGCATCTAGTCAACTAAAAAGCTATTTCTCAGAACTATATCCTGGTGCAGTTCCTACTATGTTCATGATTTGTCCAACAGGCTATTATAGAACAGTTGATGCATCAACTAGTGTTTCTTATTACATGTCACAAATTAATTCGTGTCCTGAAGCAGGCCAAGTACCTTTAGCAGATATTGATGGTAGCGCAATAGCTTTTATAGATACGCCTAGCACTTTTCAAGCTGATGCTGTTAGTATAGATCCTATAACTGGTTACGAATGGACTTTTGAAAATGGAGATCCTGCTACATCAGACCAACCCAATGAGTGTAACTTGGAACACTCCTGGACAAAATATAATTTCTTTAAAAATTCATAACGAAAACGGACCTAGTTCTCCAAAATATAAAACTGTTAAAGTTATAGACCCTGCGACTATTGATAATAATTATTTAACTTTTGAAGAAATACCTGTAGGAAATACTTACCCTAAAAATTTATATCCTTATTCGTGGACTAGTGTAAATAGAGACAATGGAACTGTTTACGGCAGTCTAACTAATTATGGGGTATCAGGTAATAATATGTCTTTTGTTGTATATAGCAAATCAGCAACATCTCCTTCACATTTAAATGTTGCTCCTAAAAGTGGAGACAAATGCGCTTTGGCAATGACAAATACTTCTGGTGGAACAAACAACGACTGGTTAATATCGCCTAAAATTCAACTCGGCACTAACTCATCGTTTGAAGCCTATGTAAAATCTCTAACTGCTAATTACGGATTAGAAAAATATAAAATAATGATTTCTACAACCAATACAGAAGAAGCTAGTTTTACAATGTTGGGTTCAGTATCAACAGCTCCAGTTAATTGGACAAAAATAACAAGAGATTTAAGTGCTTACGACGGACAAGAAGTTTATATAGCTTTAGTTTATGTTGGCTATGATAACTTTATATTTTTCGCTGATGATATAAAAATCACCACTACTCCAACAGCTATCGAAACAAATAACTTAGAGTTAGAAGCTCGTATTTTCCCAAATCCAGCAAATGATGTCATAAATATTAATTATGTAGAAGGTGCTAAAATTCAAATCTTCAACAATATTGGACAAGAAGTTTACAGTTTGGCTAATGCTAACGAATACAACCAAATTGATATGAGTGCTCACCAAGCAGGCTCATATGTTGTAAGAGTTACAAAAGGCGATAAAACTAATAATTATAAAATGATACTTGTAAAATAAGATTAAATAATTTTTACTGTTTTTAATCTTTGGCTCAAAAATTGCTTAATAACTTAAAACAGTTTATTTTTACAAAAATTTAAAATTATGAAAAGGTTTATTTTGATTATTAGTTTAAGTTTATTCATCAGTTCTCTTTTTGCTCAAGGAGTTCCTTCAGTAATGATTAAAGATATAAAAGGTAAAGCTGTAAATACAAAGGCTATTACCCAAAACGATGGAAAACCTGTGTTGATTTGTTTTTGGGCAACTTGGTGCAAACCTTGTATCAAAGAATTTAATGCCATTAACGAAGAATATGATGATTGGGTTGAAGAAACTGGCGTTAAAGTAATTGCAATCTCTATTGACGATGCTAGAAGTTCAAATTCAGTTGCTCCATTTGTAAATGCGAGAGGCTGGGAATTTCCTGTTTATCTCGACCCTAATGGAGATTTTAAAAGAGCTATGAATGTTGGCGATATCCCTCATACTTTTTTGTTGGATAAAAATGGAAAAGTAGTTTGGCAACACACAACATATCTCGAAGGCGACGAAGCTAAAACCTTTGAGGTGATTAAGAAAGTTGCTAAGGGGCAAGCAATAAAATAAAAACATAATCAAGGTGTTTTTATTTTGAAAGAATTTATAAGATTTAAAATAATGAAAATAGGCGGTGCCTCAAAACAAGTGTTAAGACAATAATATTTCAAGGTGTTTCAGAAGTGTTAAAATGCAAGGCGATGAAATTGAGGACGAAGGAGCGTACATGAAGCGTTGCACTGAGCAAAGCCGAAGTGTACGTGACTGAGT
>DHVB01000058.1:42304-57118 GCA_002412425.1 Bacteroidales bacterium UBA5219
CGAAGTGTACGTGACTGAGTCCGAGTATTGAAATCAACGTAGCAGTTTGACACTTATGAGACACCGCCTATTTTTGTATAATAATTCAGACAACTCAAAATTACATCTAATGAAAAAAATTATTTCATTCATTTTAACTGTTTTTCTTTTAAACCATGCTTATTCTCAAAATGAAACACAAGCAAATTATGGAAGTATATCTGGTAACTTCCAAAGTGAAGCTCAATATTACATTACAGACTCGCTTATCGGTGCTACAGCTCCAATAGAAAAGACTTTAGCCAATTCTTGGGCGAATATAACTTATACTCTAAAAAACTTTTCAGCTGGAGTTAGATACGAGGGCTACCTAAACTCTATTCTTGGCTATCCAAACTCTGGCGGAAGAAATGATGGAATTGGATTTCCTCATCGTTGGGCTAATTTTGTTGTGGACAAGTTTGAGTTTACTGTTGGTAATTTTTACGAACAATTTGGAAATGGCTTAGTATTAAGATCTTATGAGGAAAAAAGACTAGGTGTTGACAATTCCCTTGATGGTTTTAGAGTAAAATACAATCCTGCTCAAGGTGTTTATTTAAAAACTTTAATCGCAAAACAAAGATTTTACTGGGAACACGGTCCTGGCATAGTTAGAGGTTTTGATGGCGAAATTCAGTTTAATGACTTGATTGAAAAATTTGCCGAAAGCGATTTAAGAATTAGTCTTGGAGGTAGTTTTGTTAGCAAATTTCAAAAAGAGGAAAGTCCAATTTATAACTTACCAAAAAACGTCGCTGCCTCTGCCGGAAGAATTGACATTAGATATAATGGTCTTGCTATAAACTCAGAATATGCATATAAAATAAATGACCCAGGTGCTGATAATAATTATATTTTTAAAAACGGTCAAGCTTTTATGGTAAATGCAAGTTATTCGCAAAAAGGTTTAGGAATAGTTTTAAGCACAAAATGGGTTGACAATATGGCTTTTAGAAGTGATAGAAATGCAAGCCTCACTGATTTGAATATAAATCTACTCCCAGAATTAACTAGAAATCATGTTTATATGCTACCTGCTTTTTATCCTTATGCAAGCCAACCAAAAGGAGAATGGGGAGCAAAAGCAGAAATTATGTACAAAATTCCAAAAGGCAATGTGCTAGGAGGAAAATACGGAACTACTATTTTGGTAAATTATTCTAGAGTTCACAATATTGACAAACAGGCAATTAACGACACTCTGCCTTTAGATGCTCCAGGAACTCTTGGTTATAATACTTCGTTTTTCTCTATTGGAAAAGAACTTTATTTCCAAGATGCACATATTGAAATAAATAAAAGATGGACTAAAAAACTTTATACAAATCTTTCATATGTGAACTTATTATACAATTATAATATACTACGAGGCACAACAGGACATGATAATGTAAACGCACACATTGCAATAGCTGACATCACTTATAAATTTAAACCTCAATTAGCTTTAAAATCAGAATTTCAACATATGTACACAAAACAAGACGAAGGCAGTTGGGCTATGGCTTTATTTGAACTTACTACCTCTGGTTGGTTTTTTACTGTTCTTGATAATTGGAATTATGGAAACCCTGACAAAAACCACAGACCTCATTACTTCAATGTTGGCTTTGGTCATATTTCGGGAGCAACAAGAATACAATTAACTTATGGAAAAACCAGAGCTGGTGTAATGTGTATAGGTGGTGTATGTAGAAATGTACCTGCTTCTAACGGAATAAGTTTATCAATTTCATCAACCTTTTAAATTAGAATAATATGAAATCAAAATATTTTTACATAATAATACTTAGTGCATTTGTAGCATTATTTTTTTCTTGCGACGAAATTGAAGGACCATATATAAAAGACGAAGCTACAATTTGGAATGGCAAAAAAACTTTAATTCTTGATTTTACAGGACATTGTTGCGGAAACTGTCCAAGAGCACATAAAACCATTGATGAGTTAGTTGAAAAATTTGGCGATGCTATTGTTCCTGTTGCTGTACACTCAACATATTTTGCAATGCCTGAAACTACCGACACTTCAAAACCTTTTCACTACGATTTTAGAACAAGTTTTGGCGATTTCTGGGGTGGTAGAGATTATGCATTTGGGCATCTTGACGAAATATATTTACCTACAGGATTAGTAAATAACCTAAACCCAGACCAAGTAACAAACACAAACGCTTGGGCAGGCTTAATAGCAAGTGTTTTAGCAAATTACCCCGAGTACAATATAGAAATTTATCCAAGCTACTCAAACTCAGACAGTTTAGCTAAAGCTGATATTAAAATTATTACAAACATTAAAAATCATAGAGAACTTAGCCTTTTAGTTTTTATTGTTGAAGATGGAATTATTCAATGGCAAAAAGATTACTCTGCAACACCTAACAACATAAAAGAATATGAACATAATCATGTTTTAAGAGCTTCGTTTAATGGAAATTTTGGTGATAAAATTAAAGATAACAATGCCGAAACAATTATTGGAGACGAAATAAATAAATCTTATTCATTAAAAATCAATAAGGATTGGAATATTAATAATTGTAGCATAGTTGCATTTGTTTATGATACTGAGACTAAAGAAGTTTTACAAGCAGAAACAAAAATAGTAAATGAATAAATTTCTAATTTTAATATTTCTAACACTATTTTCAATTTCATTAAATGCACAATCATTTTATGGTGGAATAATTGTTGGCACAACTCTCTCTCAAGTTGATGGAGATGACTATGGCGGTTTTCATAAAATTTCACCTCTTGGCGGAGTTTATGTAAGAAACACTTATAATTCCAATTGGGGAACTTCCTTAGGAATTGAATACAAACAAAAAGGCAGTAAAGATGTTTCAAAAGACGAATACGGTTATGTTACAAATTATTACGCCATGAGACTTGATTATATTGAAGTGCCTTTTTTAGTAAATTATAAACTAAACAAATTTAAAATTCCTAAACTTGTGGATTACAGTTTTAAAAATGACTTTTGGATTGATTTTGGAGTTTCTGGAGCATATTTAATTAAAGGTACTGATGATTACGGACATGGTCCTACTCTACCTGTAAGAGAATTTAGAAAATATGAAGTCGCTTGTCATTTTGGTATCAATTATTATTTTAATTCTCATTGGATTTTTCACACAAGATTTTCATACACTTTTCCACTTTTGCCAATTAGAAAACACCCTGGCGGACAAGTTTATTGGCTAAATCGTGGACAATACAATCACAATCTAAGTTTTGCAATAAAATATGAGTTTTAATGGATTCTAAGAAAAAAAATATTCTAGTCGCAATTACTGGTGCATCGGGTGCTATTTATGCAAAACAACTTTTAGAAAAACTAAACGATTTAAAAGAAAAAGAAAGCTTAGAAATTTCTGTAATCTACTCTAAAACAGGCAAAGAGGTTGCTATTCATGAAATTGGTTACGATTTTGTAAAAGAACTTAATTTAAAAACTTACGAAGACAATAATTTTTATGCTCCATTTGCTTCTGGTTCTTCTCCTGCCGATATTTTAGTAATTGCTCCTTGTAGCATGGGAACTTTAGGACGCATAGCCAATGGTTTTTCAGACAGCCTAATTACCAGAGCTGCAGATGTAGTTTTAAAAGAAAGAAAAAAGCTAATTTTATTAACTCGCGAAACTCCTTTAAATTTAATTCATATCAAAAACATGGAGCTAATAAGCCTAAGCGGAGGAATTATTTTTCCTGCATCACCTTCATTTTATAACAAGCCCACAAATATTGAAGACTTAGTTAACACTGTTATTTTTAGAATTTTAGATTTAATGCAAATTGAAATAACCTACGATAGATGGGGAAAATCAGTTAAAAGTTTATAAAGTTCGTAAAGTTCATAAAGTTGAACCGAGCTTGCGAACTTACAGAAGGTAAAGAGTTTTTAGTGTTGAGTTTTTAGTGTTTAGTAGTGAGTTTTTAAAAACTTCACAATGATAGATAAAATTTCTTTAATGCAAAGTTTGTCTGTACTTGCTTCGCAGAGTTCGCAAGCTCACTCTGCTTGCTCCAACACTTATCGAATTTTTAAAGGCAAAAGTTTTTTCAGTTTTTCTAAATCCCAAAGGCAAAACAACATTGCATATAAAAATGGCAAACCTATGCTTCTGTATCTTACTATAGCACCAGAATTAGGAGTGTAAGCACCAACTAAAAGAAATAAATACAGCACAAAACCTAAAGAAAACAAAACAAAAAGCATTCTATCTCCATCAGGTTTTTTAAAAAATATTATAGTAAAAATAAGAACTAAACTAAAAAACAAAACCTCTAAAAACGATAATAATATAACTGGTGAATTAATTTCATTTGGGAAAGGTCTAAAAAAGCTATTTAGCAATCCTTCGGGAATTATTTTTAAAAAACTTTTTACGTTTGGTTCTAAGCGAGTTAACTTAAAAGTACTTGTTTGCCCCTCTTCTAATTCAGTATAATTGATAAAATCATTTTGCTTTCCAGCAATAGCTGCCATTATGTCATAACCTATAATTTTATCGCTTAAAACAATAGCCATAAAACCAAGTAAACTTATAGAAATAAGAATTAATACTCGTCCTCTTGTTTTAAATCTTTTTGCAATAAAAAAGAAAACAACCATTGGCAAAAACACTGGTAAGACATGTATTTTCGAAATTCCAACCAAAAACAAAAAGAATAAAAACAAAATAAAATCAAGTATCTTAAATTTAAAATAAATTTTTACCATATAATAAAAAGCAAAGCCCAAAGCAAACATTACCAAGCCTTCTTTTAACAGTCCCGAAGTCCAAAACAAACAAGACGGAATTAAAAAACATGCTACTACATTCAAATATTTATTCAAGCCTGTTAGTTTGTCAATGGCTTTAAACAAAGCAAATGCCCCAAGAAACGACATAAATGCCATTGTTATAATATGAATAAAAATATTTCCACGTGATACTAAACACAATAAAGCATTAAACCTCATTATTGTTCGCGAATCGTTAAACAATCCATAAGAATTTTGCCTAGTCCAATGGTCGGTTTGGTCATAATATTTTTCAAGATTTTCTCTATCGCCTTGAATACCTGTTAAAAGTCTAAAGTAATCAGCATAAGATTCTTCTGTTGCCGAATGTAAAACACAACCAGCTCTAAAATATTTATGAACATCTGAAGTTTTTTTGTCTTCATAATAATATGTATATATAAGATATAAAGACAAGCCTCCAATAAACTTTAAACTAAACAAAATAGCCAAAATATAAATCTTAAATCCAGATTTGCGAAAAAACTTCAACTTAAAAATAAGTACTATAAAAAGCAGAAAACATAATATGGCAAAAACATATGTCATTATGAAAGAATAAAGTTTTGTTTATTTTTTTCTATATTATATTTTGGGTTTTCAGGATTCAATTTTTCTCTAGAAATTACTTTTTCATATTTCTTCAAATATTCTGTTGCCATAACTTTTGCATTAAAACAATCTCTAGCATATTCTGAAATATGATTAGAATTATAATCAGCATAATTTTTTATTGCTTGGGATAAATCTTCTTTTTTTGAACTTAAAAAGCCAAATTCTGGTTTTACTAATTCTGGCAACGAGCCATAAGGCGTTCCAAAAACAGGACAACCAAAAAACATACTTTCAATTATTGCTAAACCAAAAGGTTCGTCCCACAAAACAGGAAAAATAAGCCCTTTAGATTGAGAAATTAATTTTATTTTTTCAAGATCGCCTATCATTCCATAAAACTTCACTTTTCTTGAAGTTGTAAACCTAAAACCCATTTTAAAATTAATTCTTTTTCCACCTAAAACTGCTAAATTTTCATTTGCAGACTTAACAACACTAATAGCTCCTTTTAGATTTTTAACTTTCCATGCTGCATTTGCTAAAAAGTGAAAATACTTTTTTTCTTCACTGATTTTATCTAGTTTATAGTCGTCCCAATCCAAACCATTATACACAAACGAGTTTGAATTATGTCTTTCTGCATGATTTTTAGAAACAAATACAGTATTTTTATCAAAGACATCTCCTGTTTTACTATTTCCATGAATAGTAGTTATGTATGGTTTTAAAATTTCCTCTTTTACTGGAAAATTAAAGTGTACGACATCAGTATCTTCAGGAATTTGAGAATTTATAGTTTTATTTTCATCTATAAAAATAATTTTTACAAAATCACAATAAGAACCGGGCAAGACCAAGTAAGTTACTTCATGTCCCATTTTTGTAAGTTCTTTCCCTAAATACCAAATTACCCTTTCTGTACCACCATACAAAACAGCAGGAATTTTAGATTTATGAACTATTGTGATTTTCATTTTATTATATCAGTTTTGAAGCTCTAAATTTTCAACTTTATCTCCTTCTCGTTTTAAAATATCATTTACGGAATTAAAGTTTAATTCTAAATTTTGAATATTTTTATCTTTAGGATAGAAAAATATAATTGTAGTTTTTCCTGGAATTATATCAAGCCAATTATCACTAAAACGTCCTTTATGCTTGGTTGAAATTTGTAGAGCTTTAATAAAATAATTTGAGTTTATTGAAATTTTCCAAAAATCTCCTTGTTTTTCAGCTTTATACTCAAAATTCCCTTGGCTTAAAGCTAAAGATTCAAAATCATCAACAAAAGTTCTGCTACACAACAATTCCTCATCAATTGCATCAGTTAAAACAAGCTCAAAAAATCCATTTTCTTCATTACATTCGTCTATAGAAAAGTTTTCAAAATTAAGTTTTTTGACACTATTATTATTTATTTTCGCAAACAGGCTATCACTGCAAAGCAATTTGCCATCAAAACTTTTATAATTTAAAATTGCCATAGCGTTAACTTCGTCTGGGAAATGGTTAATTGCAACAAATTTAATTTTGTCATCTTTTTCAAAAACAGCTAGGCTAAGATTTTCGAAACTTCTTTTTGCATAATAATACAGAGCTTTAGTTTGCTTATAATAGTCAACTGCCGACCACGAAATTGAGGGCCAGCAATCATTAAATTGCCAAAATAAAGTTCCCATACAATAAGGCATTGCCGACAAGTGAGCATCAAAAGCCTTTTGCACTCCTTCTGCTTGCAAGAATTGGCTCATATAAACATAATCTTCAAATTTTTCTGGAATTATAAAATATCTATCCATATAATTGCGGATAGCCTTAAAGCCAAAATGATGTTTTTGATGAGATTTTAAAGATTTGGAATAAAGATAAAGAGAATCTTTGTGCATAAAATTTTCTAAAGATTCAATATTTGGGAAAGCTTGAAAACCGTATTCGCTCATAAATCTACCTGTTTTTTCGAAGAACATTTCAAAATCTAACATTCCCCACCAAACTCCCCAATAGTGCGAATCGCCGTGTGTCAATGATTCTGGTCTTCCCCAACCATAAAATGGCGAACTTGGAATATATTTTCGTGTTTTATCAACTTGTGCCAAAGAATTAGGAATAATTCTATGAAATAATTTATCATAATCATTCCAAATTTTCAAAGAATCTTCATAAGACAAAGCAAATTGTGTTTGCCAGTTCCAATCGAACCAGCCATTACTAATTTCATTATTTCCACAATAAAACACCAAACTAGGATGATTATAAAGCCTATTTGCCTGATATTTCACTTCTTCTCTAATATTTTCTTCCATATCCTCATCTAATGGATACATTGCACAGGCAAAAATAAAATCCTGCCATACCATTATTCCTAAGGAGTCGCAAATATTATAAAAGTCATCGTTTTCATAAATTCCACCACCCCAAACTCTTAGCATATTAAAATTAGCTTCTTTTGCTAAGCTTAGCAATTCTTCATACGTCTTTTTCGAATTACTTCCGCTAAAATATTCAGCAGGAATCCAATTTGCTCCTCTTACAAAAACAGGAATATCGTTAAGTTTAAAATAAAAACTTTGCCCTATGTCGTCTATGTCGCTTATAAATTCAATTTTTCTCAAGCCTATTTTTGTACGACATTCTTCCACCCTAAACTTTGTTTCGACCTGAATATCAACATCATATAGTTTTTGCCCACCTAATCCATTACACCACCAAAGTTCAGGTGTATCAATTTCAAATTCTATTTGATATAAATTTATTCCTTCGTTTACATCTATTCTTTGTATAATGCTGTCAAATTCATTGTTTGGTGAAGAAATTGTTATTTTCCCATTATAAAATTTTTCTGATTCTAATTTTACATTTGCTTGGAGAATTGCGATTGTGTCGTTTAAAGTTTTTTGTTCAATATTCACATTATTAATTCGCATTTTTTCCCAAGTATTCAAATATACATCTTTATAAATTCCGCAAGTTTCAAGATTTGGTGCCCAATCCCAACCATATTGATATGGTGATTTTCTTGTATTTCCATGATTGTCGGGAATAGAATAAGCGCCTTCATCTTCTTTCAACTTATTATATTCGGAAGATGGATAAAAAATTACTTCTATTAAATTATTTTTTTCTTTCCTTAAAGATTTATCAATTTTAAAAATCCAAGGTCTAAACATATTGTTAGCATTTCCAAGTTTTGTATCATTCAGAAAAACTTCGGCATGTGTGTCTAATCCTTCAAAAACAAGTTCTAAATTTCTATTAATAAAATCAGGACTTATGTCAAAACTCTTTCTATATTTCCAAATTTGATTGCTCACCCAAGCTAAACTATCTGCATTATTTTCTGCAAAAGGGTCTGGAATAAGATTATTGGCAAATAAATCTGTGTGAATATTTCCAGGTACTGTAGCAGGATACCATTTGCTTGTTCTTTCAAAATAAAACTCCCACCCTTCATTAAGTTCTAGTTTTTTCTTAGTATAATTTTGGTTACAAGAATTTAACACGAATAAGGCTATATATAAAATAAAAATTATTATTTTTGTCAGCAAACTATTAAAAAACTTCATTATGCAAAAATTTATTTTTCTTTCAATATTTGTTTTAGTGTTCACACTATCGTGCAAAGATAAAAAAAACTATTCGTTTGAAAACAATTTAATTCCAAAACCTTTAGAATTAAATTTCAACAATGGAGAGCTTGAAGTTAAAGACAATATTTATCTTGTTTTTACCGACAATAGTGTTGATGCACAAAGAGTTCAAAATTTTGTAAAAAACTTTTTAGGAAGCGTTTATAATGTTAGTGTTGTTTCTGAAAAGCAAAAAGATGGAACAAATATTTTCTTTAAAATTGCTGGAGAAGGCGATAACGAATCATATACTTTAAATATTGACAAAAACGGTGTAGAATTAGTTTCTCCTGCTTATAATGGTTTGTTTTTAGGATTTCAGACTTTACGTCAATTATTTCCAGCAGAGCTTGAAGCTGGTGAAAAACCTGAAACAGTAAACTTGCCTTATGTTAGCATAAAAGACAGTCCACGCTTTAAATACAGAGGAATGCACATGGACGTATGTCGTCATTTTTTTGGTGTTGAAAATGTAAAAACTTATATCGATATGTTGGTAATGCATAAATTTAACACTTTGCACATGCATTTAACCGACGACCAAGGTTGGAGAATTGAAATTAAAGCATTTCCAAACCTATCAACAATCTCTTCAACTCGCAGAGGAACTGTAATAAAACAAAATTGGGGCGAATACGACGAAATTCCTGTAAGTGGAATGTTTACTCAAGACCAAATTCGCGAAATTGTTAAATATGCCGAAGATAGATTTATTACTATTATTCCAGAAATTGAAATGCCTGGTCATGCTCTTGCTGCGTTGGCTGCTTACCCAGAATTAGGTTGCACTGGTGGTCCTTACGAAGTTAGCAGAACTTGGGGAGTTTTTGATGATGTATTTTGTGCAGGTAACGAAAAAACTTTTGAATTTTTTGAAAAAGTAATTGATGAAGTTGTTGAGTTGTTTCCTAACTCTCCATATATTCATGTTGGCGGAGATGAATGTCCTAAAGTAAGATGGAAAGAATGTCCAAAATGTCAACAAAGAATAAAAGACGAAAATCTTGCTAACGAAGAAGAATTACAAAGCTATTTTATTACAAGAATGGAAAAATACATAAACAGCAAAGGCAAACGCATTATAGGTTGGGACGAAATTTTAGAAGGTGGCTTAGCTCCAGATGCAACAGTTATGTCGTGGCGTGGAACTGAAGGAGCTGTTGCTGCTGCAAAACTTGGACACGATGCTATTTTATGTCCTGGAAGCCATTGTTATTTCGACCATTATCAAAGCGAAGATAAAGAAAACGAACCTTTAGCAATTTGTTGCTACACAAGTACAGAAAAAGTTTATTCATGGGAACCAATTCCAGATAGTATTCCTGTAGAACAACATAAACATTTTCTTGGTGTTCAAGCAAATTTATGGGCTGAATATATTAAGGAATTTTCTCACTTACAATATATGGCTTTCCCTCGTATGACTGCTTTAAGCGAAGTTGCATGGAGTACAGAACGCGACCCAGATTATGCACAATTCAAAAAACGCTTACAAGTAATGTTTAAAAGATACGATAAAGCTGGCTATAACTATGCAAAACACGAACTAGAATAATTATTAAAACTATGGGAAATATTGAATTATTTAACAAATTAAAAACTTTGATGCAAAATCCTTTACCGGGAATGTGCGCTCAAGAAAAAATGATTCCTAATTTTCCTGATAATACTCCAGAATATTTTAATTATGATAAAAATTTGAGAGATGCGGCAGTTTTAATTGTTTTGTTTGAAGAAGATACAAGATTAAAAACATTTTTTATAGAACGCATGCCCGAACCAGGACCACATTCTGGTCAGATTGCTTTTCCGGGTGGACGTGTTGAAAAAATAGATAAAGATTTATTCGACACTGCTATACGCGAAGCTTTTGAAGAAACAGGCGTGAAAGTAAAACGAGAAAATATATTAGGCAGTCTCACTCCTGTTGAAATTCCTATAAGCGGTTTTTCTGTTCTTCCTGTAGTGGCTTTTTACGACACAATCCCAAAATTTATTCCTTGCGAAAAAGAAGTGAAGTCTGTTTTTACTGTTGATTTGTTTAATTTGTTTGAAAGTGAAAGCATAAAAAATGTTTCTACAAGAAATATCGAAGTTCAAGCTCCATGTTTTATTAGTGATGATAAAATAATTTGGGGGGCTACAGCTATGGTTCTAAAAGAGTTTAAAGAGATGCTCAAATGTTTCCATTATATTCTTCTATTTTTTGAGCTTCTAATTTAAGCTGTTGTATAAAGCTTAAGCCTTGCATAGGCGTGCTATTTGCCAAGTCAAAGTTTTTTATCATAGATACTATATCTACCATAGTTGGTTGATGCTGATATAAAATAGTTGGCTCTTTTACAGTTTCAATAATTTCTTCTTGTTTGCTTTTTTTCCATGTTGCATAATCCTTTTTTATATTAATATCGGTAAGCGAAAAAACTATATTTCCTTCGTTCTCTTCAAAAGCTTTTGCTCCAATTTTTTCAGAAACATTTGCCATACTCAAATTACCTTTCTCTACCTCACTAACAGGAAAACCCAAACTCAGCACCTCCGCTCCAATACTTTTTATAAATTTTGAGCTTACTTTATACTCCTTTATCTTTTGCACAAACACCATAGCATCCTCGTTGTAGCACTTATAAAACAATCCCTCTTTAAAAAAAGTAACTATTTTTTTATCAGTTGCATATTCTATTTTTTCTGCTATGGTCATAGGATGTATATTTCAAAAAAAAATCGTCCCGCAAAGCGGGTATTAATAAAAACTCCCTGCCCTGCGGGACAGGGAGTTAAAGTGTCAAAGTGTCAAATCGCTTCGCTTTTCAAAGTGTCTAATCCTTAAGGCAGCGGACAGAAAAGCCGCCTGCGCGGCTGTAGCTGTACATGAGGGCATTGCTGCTGTAGAAGAGCAGGCTACTGGCGTAGGTACCACTTACCGTACTTGACCAGTAGCTGCCGTCGCTACCCACATTGTAGAGCGTGCCATTGCTGTAGACGCGGCTGCCGGCCACGGGCAATTTAAGCGGCGAGGCAAAAGCTCCGGCTTCATTGTTGCTGCTCCAACTTGTACGCTCAGCTTCCCATTCGGCTTCTGTTGGTAGTCGGTAACCACTTGGGCATGGGTTGTTTGTGCCACTTACACCCTGCCAAAGGTTATCGTTTTGCGGGTTGCGCCAGTCGTATGGACTACTGCCATTGGTTATAAAATTGCCATGCCCTGGAGTATCACTTGTTGCCAATGTAGATGTTGTACCTGATGTACGGCTTTCGTGACCATCGGCTGCACGCCCCCATTGGTACAAGTCGCCATAAGCGGCAGCATCGGTACTTGAGGTTGCAACTTGCGATGCACCAAGATTGCGATCCATCCATATTTCACCGGTGGTTGGGTTGGTAACATTTGATGGAGGAGGTGTTCCGCCTATCCATGTAGGTACACCACCTATCATTTGTAATGTGGCACCTTCGTTTGTTGTGGCTGCAACAGTTACCCATGCAGTGCCGTTCCAGTAAACCATGTCACCTGCATTACCGGAAGTTGGTAGTTCTAGGTAGCTTTGCAAATCGCTTATCTGGCTCTCGGTTATTGAAATGCCTGTTGATTTATCCCATGCACTGAATACAGGGTCGGTTTCGCTTGTTAAAAATCCGCTTACATCAGGTATTTCGCTACGAACTTGTGCAGTTGAATCACCTAATGCTGTTTTAGTAGCTAATGTGCTTAAATCTTGGTCGCCTGTGTTTACTCCTGATAGATTACTCAAATTAGTTATATCAGTTGCATTAATATTGGCTGCCTGACTGCTTGTAAATGTTGGGTCGGTTTCGCTTGTTAAAAATCCGCTTACATCAGGTATTTCGCTACGAACTTGTGCAGTTGAATCACCTAATGCTGTTTTAGTAGCCAATGTGCTAAGGTCTTGGTCGCCTGTATTTACACCTGAAAGATTACCTAAATTGGTAATGTCGGTAGCGGTTATGTTTGCTGCCTGACTGCTTGTGAATGTTGGGTCGGTTTCTGTAATTCCACCTGTTACTGTTTCCGCAGTTTTTGCATGCAAAGCATAAGGCACACTCAACAACTGACTTGTTCCTGTAATAGTGTAACTTGTTCCACCTGTTGGGTCGGTTTCTGTTTTAATGAAATAAGGTCCGTTTGACCAGTCAATGGTTGCAAATGTACCTGAAACTACAGTTCCCGAACCAATTTCTACACTTACCAATCCATTGGCATTAGAGGTTGGTGTTTGGGTTTCTACATAAACGGCTGTTCCACTTGCAGAACCTTGTAGTATGCTTAATTGCATACCTACGGCAGAAGATGTAACCAAATTATTACTTCCGTCACGTACAACAGCTTGATAACTCATTTTTTCGGGTGATTGAGCGAACACGCTTGCAGTCATTATTAATGCTGCACAAATTGTAATTATCTTTTTCATGATTTCTTAGTTTTTAATGATTTTAAATGATTGAACTTTTTTGTTTTTCTGGTTTACAACATTGATAAAATAAGTAGCTGGCGGCAAACTATTCATGTTTATTTGCGTTTGCTGTGCTACAATTTGTCCGTTGCTTAACTGTTTCCCTTGCATATCAAATAGCTGGTAAGACAATTTCTCGTTGTTGTAATCGCTTATTTGCAAGGTTAAATTATCCATTGTCGGGTTAGGAAATGCAGTCAGCGAAATATTTAGTGCTGTTTCCTTTATACCAACAGTAAAAATTTCGTAGGCATGTTGTACGCCTTGGTCAACAGTTCCACTACTTCCTGTATTGGAGGTGTAAACTACCTGTCCTACGCTGTAAGCAACTGTACCACCACTTCCAGTGGCGTCACCACCTGAGGCGTTTGTGCTTTCTTGAGCTTGTGCAAAGCTCGCCCATAGCAGTCCTGCTGCTAGCAGTGCAATGGGTCTTGATTTGTTTTTTGTCATATTACTTGTTTTAATTGTTAATACTCGTTTTTACTTATCTGTTTTTGTTACTGTTTCATGTTTGTTGTGGAGTTTTCTCCCACTGAATGCTAACGTTTTGCAGCTAAGAAACGTGGGGCATTTCGAAGCAATTTCCTGTCCGCCCGAGACAAAGGTTGCCACGAAGTACGAAACATGGGGTTACCACTGTCCGCCCCATGTTTTCTTAGGTGCTGTTATGGGCTGGTTTTCTGTCTGACTGTCCACAGAAAGTCAGACGGAAACCAATTTTAAGGCATTGATTGATACCCTACTTATTTCTTCAATTTTTTTTCAATGACATTACCACCTTATGCTTTAAGAGAGGAAGTTTTGTCGTCATTTACTAACATTTGTCAATCATTCCTGTCTATGAGTTTTACAGTAATATTATTACTTGCATCAATTACAATGTCATAGTCATAGCAAGTGGTTACATCTACTTTTTTCTCGATTTCAGTATTATCAACAGAAACTGTAAAAGTTACTTGCCCTGGATCATAACTGCTGTACGAGGAAGCTGTTCCTGTTTCAACATTATTAATGTTTACAGTACTTCCTTCTGATGTCTTAATCTGAACATCAGCTTTATCTGTCCCGTTATTAACAATTCTTGCTCTAGGGTCTTCGTCTTTACATTTCTTGCAACTACTCATTGTAACTGCAAGAAGTCCTGTCAGAACGATTGTCATTAAGATTTTTAAGTTTTTCATTGTAACAAATTTTAATTTCCCTACTCGTTTGGCTTTTCGGTGTCGCCCCGTTTTTTAAGTGGTCGCTGGTCTCCACTTTTAAAAGCAAATTTACTCTAAACTATCATTATAACGGGTCAATTCGTGTCAAAAGTTGGTGGTTCTCTTGTCTGTGTCATTCCGTTGTGTC
>DHVB01000047.1 GCA_002412425.1 Bacteroidales bacterium UBA5219
TCAACTTTTCTTAGGACGCGACATCAACTTTTAACTTTCGACTTTCAATTTTTATCTTTTAACTGATTTTTTTTTAACATTCAACTGAAATTGCTTATTTTTGCACAATTTGAAAATTTTAGTTTATGAAAGAAATACCTGCGAAATACGAAGCTAGGGATATAGAGAAAAAATGGTATCAATACTGGGTAGATAATAATTATTTTCATTCCGAACCCGATGATAGAGAGCCTTATGTAAATGTTATTCCACCACCAAATGTAACAGGAGTTTTGCATATGGGACATATGTTGAATAATACTATTCAAGATGTTTTGGTGCGTAGAGCTAGAATGTTAGGAAAAAATGCTGTTTGGGTTCCAGGAACTGACCATGCATCTATTGCTACAGAAGCAAAAGTGGTGGCAAAACTAAAGTCAGAAGGAATAGATAAAAACACTCTATCTCGCGAAGAATTTTTAGAACATGCTTGGGATTGGACTGAAAAACACGGAGGTATAATTCTTGAACAATTAAAAAAACTTGGTGCTTCTTGCGATTGGGATAGAACTTGTTTCACTATGGACGCAACTCGTTCAAAATCTGTAATTAGAGTTTTTGTAGATTTGTACGAAAAAGGCTTGATTTACCGTGGAGTTAGAATGGTAAACTGGGATACAGAAGCAAAAACCGCAGTTTCTGACGAAGAAGTTATCTATACAGAAGAAAATTCAAAACTTTATTATGTAAAATATAAAATTCAAGGCGAAGATAATTACTTAGTTGTTGCAACTACTCGTCCTGAAACTATTCTGGGAGATACCGCCGTTTGCGTAAATCCTGATGACCCTCGTTTTAAACATTTGAAAGGCAAAAAGGTAATTGTTCCAATGTTGGATAGGGTAGTGCCAGTGATTTTTGATTCTTATGTTGATATGGAATTTGGAACAGGCTGCCTAAAAATTACACCTGCTCACGATATTAACGACTACCAAATTGGAATTGACCATAATTTAGATTTTATCGACATTTTTAATGATGATGGAACTTTAAATCAAGCAGCTGAATTGTTTGTGGGTGAAGATAGATTTGTTGCTCGTGAACTTGCGGTTAAAAAATTAAAAGAGCTTAGTTTATTAGAAAAAATAGAAGATTATACAAATAAAGTAGGACGTTCTGAGCGTACAAATTCAGTAATTGAACCAAAACTTTCTATGCAATGGTTTTTGAAAATGGAAGATTTGGTAAAGCCTGCAATTAAAGCTGTTGAAGATGGCGAAATAAATATTATTCCTGCAAAATTTAAAAATGTTTACCGCCATTGGATGGACAATGTAAGAGATTGGTGTATTAGTCGTCAATTGTGGTGGGGACATAGAATTCCTGCTTATTATTTGCCAAATTCCAACGAGTTTGTAGTTGCTGAAAGCGATTCAGAAGCTTTGAAAAAAGCTATTGAAAAAACAGCTAATGCAAATTTAAAAATTTCAGATTTACGTCAAGATGACGATGTGCTTGATACTTGGTTTTCTTCTTGGTTGTGGCCCATTTCGGTTTTTGATGGAATTTTAAATCCCGAAAATCCAGAGTTCAAATATTATTATCCAACAAATGACCTTGTTACAGCACCTGAAATTTTGTTTTTCTGGGTTGCTAGAATGATAATTGCAGGTTATGAATACGCTGGACAAAAACCATTTACTAATGTTTATCTTCATGGAATTGTTAGGGATAGTCTTCGCAGAAAAATGTCAAAATCTTTGGGAAATTCTCCCGACCCACTTGATTTAATTGATAAATATGGTGCTGACGGAGTGAGAGTTGGTATGTTGCTTTGTGCTCCTGCTGGTGGCGACTTGCTTTATGATGATTCTCTTCCAGAACAAGGACGTAATTTTGCAAATAAAATTTGGAATGCTTTTAGATTAGTGAAAAATTGGAAAACAGACGCAAATATTCCTCAACCCGAACATTCTAAAATAGCTGTAGAATGGTTAGATGCAAAAATTAGTGAAGCTACAACTATTCTGAACAAACAATTTGATGATTTTCGTCTATCAGAAGCATTAATGACTGTTTATAAATTATTCTGGGATGATTTTTCGGCTTGGTATCTCGAAATTATTAAACCTGAATACGAAAAACCAATTGATGTAAAAACTTATAATCAAACTTTAGAATATTTTAAAAGCTTAGTTTTATTGATTTCACCTTTTATGCCATTTATAACCGAAGAATTATGGCAATTTTTGAAAAACGAAAATGATGTAGAATCAATAGTTATAGCAAAATGGCTCCCTGAAAAGAAAGGCAACCACAAACTAATTGATGAATTTAATGTTTGTGCTGATGTTGTTGCAAATATTAGAACTATTCGTCAAGAAAGAAATATTCCACAAAAAGAACAACTTAAATTACAAATAATTAGCCATGATAATTACTCTAAGAATTTTGATTCAGTAATTCAAAAATTGGTAAATCTTGAGTCTATTTCTTTTGTTGACAAAAAACCTGAAATGGCTGTGGGCTTTATTGTTAGAACACAAGAATATTTCATTCTTTTAGATGATATGATTGACAAGGAAGCAGAAATTGAAAAATTAGAAAAAGAATTAAAATATGCTGAAGGTTTCTTGATGTCTGTGAATAAGAAATTATCTAACGAAAAATTTGTAGCAAATGCACCAGAAAAAGTAATTGCTATGGAACGCAAAAAACTATCTGATGCAGAAGCTAAAATTTCTATTCTAAAAGAACAAATTGAAATTTTGAAAAAATAAAAATCTTTTTGCAAATCCGAGCGAGTGGAACAATTGTGTCGCCCTTGCGGGCGAGTGGACTGGGGAGTGTCTTCTACCGTAGGTTGCACCTACGGTTAATCACATGTTGTCCTAACGGACAAACCTTTGAGAGGCTTATGTTGTCCTTAAGACAACTAATATCAGAGCGAGCTGGATTAAGTGAAGAAATCCGAGCGAGCGAGGAAGTGGACTTTCGATTATTTTATAACTAAAGTGTAATTTGTACTTCTTCCGCCTTGTTTTTCTTGTTGTAAAATGCCTTTTTTTATCAGGTCTTTAATGTCTCGCAAAGCAGTGTCTGAAGATGTTTTTGTGATTTTTGCCCATTTTGACGAAGTTAGTTTTCCATAGAAATTGTCAAACAATTTGTTTATCATTAAACGTTGTCGCTCATTGATTGGAGTTGCTTTGTGTTTTTCCCAAAATTCTGCTTTTAGCAAAATATTTTGCATACTTTCTTCGGTTTCAAGCAATGCGTGTTTCAAACAAGTTAAGAACCAGACCAACCATTTTGTGATGTCGCCATTGCTATGTTGCTCAGTTTTTAGAGTTTCGTAATAAAGTTTTTTCTCTTGTTGAATTTGATTTGATAAACTATAAAATCTTTCTGAACTATTCTCACTTCGAGCAAGTAACATATCTGAAATTGCTCTTGCAATTCTTCCGTTACCGTCATCAAAAGGGTGGATAATGATAAACCAAAAGTGTGCAATAGCAGCTTTTAAAATGCTGTCTATAACAATATTGTCGTCATTTAACCACGAAAGAAACTTGTCCATTTCTGCTTTTACATTTTTTGCAGGAACAGCTTCGTAATGCACACGTTCTTTTCCCATTGCTCCAGAGACAACTTGCATTTCCTCTGTTCTATATTGTGCAACTTCGATTTTATACATTCCACTGTAACCTATTGGGAAAAGTGCAGCGTGCCAACCGAATAAGCGTTCTTCTGTAAGCGGATTTTTGAAATTTTGAGTAGCATCAAGCATCATTTCTACAATTCCCTCCACATTTCGAGAAGAAGTAACAAGTCCTGCCATATTTATTCCTAAACGCCGAGCAATTGAGGAACGAACTTGCTCATAATTCAATTTTTCGCCCTCAATTTCAGACGATTTAAGCACATCAAGCGTAAGCATTTCAAGGTTTTTTTCTTCTTTCATCGAAAAGCCAAGAGAATGAATTTGTCCCAAAATTTTACCTTGCAAAAGACGAACTTCGCCCAAAGCTACACTTACAGCAGAATTTTCCCATGTAAAATCAGTCCAATTTTCGTATTGATAAATGTATTTAGCCATTTCAAAATAATTATGCGACAAATATACAAAATATTCACCGCAAAAATGCGGTGAATAAAATGTTTTTTCTCCGCAAAATGAATAATTTTCCTGTTTTTGAACTAACTTTTGCTCGTTTGGATTTGTAAGTCGAGTGTTGGTAATGTTACACTCGGATTGCAAATCCGAGCGAGCGTGGGAGGTTAATATTTTTTAATATTCTATTCCTTTTCTTGCTTCAACGCCTTTTGTGTAGTAATGATTTATTTCTTTAATTTCGCTTACTAAATCGGCAATTTTTATTATTTCTTCGTGGGCGTAACGTCCTGTAATAATGACTTCAAGATTGTTTGGGCGAGATTGAATTATTTCGATAAATTCCTTAACAGAAAACAAATTGTAATGCAAGGCAATATTTGCTTCATCTAAAATTAGCATATCGTATTCTGCTGAATTAATAATTTTTTGAATTTCTAAAAGTCCGTTTTGTGCAGCTTTGATGTCTTCTTCGCTAGGTTGGTTGTAGATGAAGCAACTTAGTCCATATTGTTTTATAGTTATGGCAGGTAGAAATTTTTTTATAGCTTCTACTTCTGAATAAATTTTTCCTTTAACAAATTGTGCAAAAAACACTTTTTTGCCTGCACCTACAGCTCTTAGTGCTAAGCCTAGAGCGGCAGTGGTTTTTCCTTTACCATTTCCAGTATATACGTGAATATAAGATTTCATGTTATCTGAATTTATCGTCATAAATTATTGTTAATTATAGTTTTATACATAATTTGCCTTATTTTGGCAGTAGTTAGTCTGTTTTTGTAAGCCTTATTTTCTAATTTCTTTAAATGCTTTTTCTATAGTTTCAGAAATTTCTTCAAATAAGTCATCTTCATCTTGATTTCCGTTAAAACTTACGATTTTATTTTGTTGTTTGTAAAAATCTACAACTTTATGACCTTTTTCTTCATGATTTTCCAATCTATAAAGTATAGTGTCTTGGTCCATATCATAAATTCTCGCCATATCAGTATTTGCTCTTCTTCTGAGACGTTTGATTGCTTGTAGGGTAGATGTTTGAATTTCGACAACAAGAGATACAGAAGTTTCTTGTTTTTGCAACAATCCACCTAAAATATATGCTTGCACTAAAGTTGACGGAAAACCTTTAAACAAATAACCTGTTCCTTTGAAAGGATTTTGAATTTCTCTTTCTAACAATCTAATAGCAATGTCGTCTGGAACGAAATCTCCAGTTACTAAATATGGTTGTGCAATTTTGCCAAGTTCGGTTTGGTTTTCTATTTCTCTACGAATCATTTCGCCTGTAGAAACATATTTCATATTAAATCTTTTGGCAATTCTTCTTGCTTGCGTACCTTTTCCAGCACCTGGTTTTCCTAAAAATATAACATTAAGTAAAGTTTGGGATAAAACTTCTTCGATTTTATTGGTTAGTCTTTCAAAAACTTCGTCAACATTGCCAATACCGTTAATAGCATGAAATTTATTTTGTTGTTTATAAAAATCAATAACAGGAATGGTTTTGATATCATATTCTCTCAAGCGATTTTCGATAATTTCTTTTTTGTCGTCAGGTCTATTTTCTTGTTTTGCTCTAAGTCTCATTCTGTTAATTAGCTCATCTCTTGGCACTTCGAGACTGATTAAACAAGATAGTTTGAAGTTCATTTTTGTTAATAAACCATCTAAAATGTAAGCTTGAGTGTAGGTACGAGGAAAACCGTCGAACAAAATCCCATTAGAGTCGGGTTGCATTTTTATGCTATTTTCAATAATTTGAACAATAGTTTCGTCGCAAACCAATCCACCTTGTTCAATAGTAGATTTAGCACTTAACCCTAATTCAGTTCCGTTTGCAATTTCATTTCTTAGAATATCACCTGTTGAAATATAAGTTAAGTTGTATTTTTTTGCCAACATCTTGGCTTGTGTGCCTTTTCCCGCACCAGGAGGACCAAATAAAGCAATATTTAACATGATTCTTAAATTTATTCTACAATTTTATAAATATGTCTTAAATTTCTGCCATGTCCATTATAATCAAGTCCATAGCCAACAATAAAGTCATTTGGAATGTCAAAGCAGTAGTAATCAATAGGATATGTTTTCTTGTATGCTTCAGATTTATATAATAAACTGGCTATTAGAATTTTTTTAGGTTCAAAACCTGTAATTTGCTTCATAATATTTTCTAAAGTGATGCCAGTATCAATTATATCTTCTAAAATAACAACAGTTTGTCCAGTTAAATTTTCGCTTAAACCTATCAACTGCTTGATTTTGCCTGTAGATGACGTTCCTTGATAAGAGGTTAATTTTAAGAAAGATATACTGCATTCAATATCTAAAGATTTAAAAAGTTCAGAAGCAAACATAAACGAACCATTTAAAATTCCTAAGAAAATTGGTTTTTCACCTTTTAAATCTTTATTCATTTGATTTGCGATTTCTACAATTTTGCTTTCTATTTCTGTTTGAGAAATAAAAATTTCGAATTCTTTGTCAAATACCTTAACTTTGTTTTTGTTCATAACTTACATTTAATTAGCAAATTGCATTTTATTTTAAGAAAATTTTAAAATATATGGCAAAAGTAATAAATACTTTGTATTTTTACCATGTTATTTTTAAAATAAAAAATTTAAAGATATGAAAGCTATTGTGAGTATAATTATGGGTTCTACTTCCGACTGGAAAATAATGGAAAAAGCTGCTCAGCAATTAAATGATTTTAAAATTCCTTTTGAAATAAATGCTTTATCGGCTCATAGAACACCTGCAGAGGTTGAAGAGTTTGCAAAAAATGCTGAATCTCGTGGAATAAAAGTTATAATTGCAGGAGCTGGAATGGCAGCTCATTTATGTGGCGTAATTGCTTCTATGACTAAGTTACCTGTGATCGGTGTCCCAATAAATGCAACTTTAGATGGATTAGATGCTTTATTGGCAATTGTACAAATGCCTCCAGGTATTCCTGTTGCTACAGTTGCTATTAATGGAGCGCAAAACGCAGCTATTTTGGCAGCACAAATACTTGCTCTTAGTGATGAAGAACTTGCAAAAAGAGTGTTTGAATTTAAAGGAAATTTGAAAACTAAAATTGTTCAAGCAAATAAAGACTTGCAAGAACTAAAATTTGAATATAGAGTAAATTAATTTTTAAAATGAAAAAAATATTTTTTCTCATATTATTAATAGTTATTTCGGCATATGCTTTTTCTCAGTCAAATTCTTATTCGGCTGGTGCAAGAGCGGCTGGAATGGCTAATTCAGGATTAACAAATATAGATGCTTGGTCAATTTTTAACAATCCTGCTGCTCATAGCTTTCTAAAACAAAGAGAAGTAGGGCTTTATTACGAGAATAAATTTCTTTTAAAACAAACAGGCTATGGATCTATGGCTTTTACTACACCATTATTTGGTGGTAGTTTAGGTGTAGGATTTTCTCATTTTGGATATTCACTTTTTCAAAACGATAAATTTACTTTAGGATATTCTCAACAATTGTTCAAATCTTTTTCTTTAGGCGTTCAGTTAAATTATTTTTCTGTGCGACAAGCCGAAGATTATGGAAATTTGAATGCAATGAGCTTTGAAATTGGAATTTTATCAAAACCTAACGATAAACTTTCAATAGGTGCTTATGCGTTTAATCCTGTAAATTTGGGATATTTTGAAGATTCAGACTTAAAAATGCCCATTACTTTAAGATTAGGAATTTCATATTTATTTAGTAAATCTTTGTTACTTTCTTTGGAAACGGGAAAGTCAATAAATGGATATACTCCAGTGTTTAAAACAGGCTTAGAATATTTGATAAATGAGCAGTTTGCAATGCGTGCAGGTTTAGCTTTAAAACCAATAGAATATTCTTTCGGAATGGGATATAATACAAATTTAGGAAGTAGTAGTAAAATTGGCTTTGACTTAGCATTTGCTTATCATCAAGTTCTAGGTTCAAGCCCAAAAATATCTATTAGTTATGCGTTTTAAAGTATTTTTTCTAATTGTTTTTGTTTTGTCGTCTTTTCTTGCACATGCCCAAGAAGAAACGATAGAAACTCTAGATGAAATAATTGAAGAAATTGCGTCTAACACCGACTATGAACTTGACTATACAACATTGTTTCAAGCTTTCGAAGAATATTATTATAACCCAATAGATTTGAATTCTGCCAACGAAAGCGATTTAAAAGATTTAATGTTTTTAACTGAATTTCAAATTTTTTCTTTAATAAAATATCGTCAAAAATTCGGCATGTATGTAAGTTTGTATGAATTACAATTTGTAGATGGAATTGATGATTTAACATTAAAACGACTTTTGCCTTTTGTTTGCATACGAGAAGCTAAACCTTCTGAAATAAAAGATTTTAAACGAATTTTTACTTATGGAAAACATGTCGGAATTGTTCGTTATCAAAGACTTTTGCAAGAAAAGGCTGGATATAAAGAAATTCCTGATAGTGTTTTGGCACTAAATCCAAATAAGTCTCGCTATTTAGGAAGTCCAGATAAACTGTATTACAGGCATAATTATCATTATAAAGATAAGATATTTTATGGAATTACTGCCGAAAAAGATGACGGTGAACAATTTTTTAAAGGAGCTCAAAAATATGGCTTTGATTTTTACTCTGCTCATTTTCAGCTGAATAGAGTAGGGGCTTTTCAAAAAATAATTGTTGGAGATTATATTGCTCAGTTTGGTCAAGGTTTAACAATGTGGTCGGGAATGAGTTTTGGAAAAACTTCTTCTTCAACAAATGTTATTAAAAATTCGAGAGGAGTGCATAAATATAGTTCTGTAAATGAGTCCGCATTTTTACGAGGACAAACAGCAACAGTGCAGTTTGGAAAATTTAATTTTACAGAATTTATTTCGTATAAAAGTTTAGATGCAGGAGTTGATACTATTGCCGACATAGAGTTTGAAAGTGAAGAGCATGCAATTTCTTCTTTCTTAGAAACTGGTTATCATCGCACACCAAGCGAAGTTGCTAAGCGTAAGACTATTAAAGAGTTTATTGCTGGAGCAAATATGAATTGGAAAGAAAAAAACTTTAAAATAGGAGCAACGGGAGTATATTATGGTTTTTCAAGTCCTTTGGGAGAACGCACCGAGCCTTATAGATATTTTGACTTTGCAGGAACAAAAAATGCAAATTTTGGTGTTGACTATTTAGTAACTATTCCTAAGGTTAATATTTTTGGCGAAACATCTATGAGTTCTAATTTGGGATATGCGAGTGTGAATGGAGCTGTTATAAATTTTGTTCCAGAGTTTAATATGTCAGTTATTCATAGATATTTACGAGCCGACTATCAAGCTTTGTATGCTCAGCCATTTTCAGAATCTAGTAAACCAAATAATGAAAATGGTTTGTTTATAGGTGCAGAATTATGCCCCGTAAAAAAATGGAAAATAGATGCTTATTTTGATTCTTGGAAACATCCTTGGTTGAAATATGGAATTGGAGCACCTTCTTCAGGAAATGAATATTTAGTACAAGTTACTCATTTTCCTCAAAGAAATTTAGAAATATATTTAAGAACAAAATATAAAACTAAGCAAAAAAATGACCCAGAAATTGCTACTGGAGTTAGACCAATAGTTGATTATTCAACTCTTAGAACTAGATTACAGCTTAATTATACTCCGAATCCAGAATGGAAATTCAAATCCAGAATTGAAGTTTCGAGATATTACATGAGTTCGCCAGAGTGGGGATATTTAGTTTATCAAGATATTGATTACAAGCCTAAAAATATTGCTTTAAAATTTAATTTTCGCATAGCAGTATTTGAAACTGAAACATATAATGCGAGACTTTATGCTTATGAACCTGATGTGCTTTATGGATTTTCAGTGCCAGCGTATTATGGTAGGGGAAGTAGGTTGGTATTTGTTGTGAAATATACATTAAATCAACATTTTGATTTTTGGTTTAGGATAACTAATACTTATTATGCTGATAAACAAAGTCTTGGAACAGGCTTAGATGCTATTGATGGCAATAATAGAACAGATGTAAAATTACAATTAAGATACAAGTTTTAATGTATATTTCAACTTCTGAGCAACATATCGAATTTCTTAAAAATACAGTTTTAAAGGGCGTTGAAAATGCTTTTGAAAATAATCAGCTTATATTTGGGTTTATGTCTTTAGCACAAGCGATAGAAATACTTGGAGCTTATTTAGATGACAAGCCTTTAAGAGCAAAAAAGCAATCTTTAAAACGTTTTTCTTTAGCTATAAATCGTTTGTTCCCGAAAGAATATTCAAAAGCTAACGATAAAAATTTTCTTTATTATCAGTTAAGGGCTTGCATGACACATTTTTTTATTCCAACTTCTCGTCTTTCTTTAAATTTAGGAAGAGATAATAAGGAAAAACCCCATCTATCTGTAATAGACGGGGTTATGTTAATTTATCATGAAAATTTGTTAACAGACTTTAGGTTTGCAGTATCAATTCTTGAAAAACGTATTCTAGAAGGAAAACTAAAACTAAAACCTATTTCTTTTGGAAAAGTGAATGATTAGTTGAAACCACCCATTTTGAAAATATCCAAGCGTTTATTTACGCACATAATAGGTGTTTTTTTGTAAAGTTCTAAGTTTTCAGCTTTTTTAATTTGTTTAACATACGAACGATATTTGTCTGACATTAACATTATTAAGTCGCTTTCAACTTCGTTTGCGTAAGTAAAAATACTATCAGCAAAATTTCTAGAACTTTCTAGAACTTCTATTTCGTAATCAATAAGTTCTTTTTCAAATAGGTTTTCAGCAAATCTAATATTGCTTGATATATTTTTTTGCCCATAAGAATC
The DNA here is from genome assembly GCA_002412425.1 of Bacteroidales bacterium UBA5219. Classification (GTDB taxonomy): domain Bacteria; phylum Bacteroidota; class Bacteroidia; order Bacteroidales; family ML635J-15; genus Bact-19. The sequence goes on from DHVB01000047.1 coordinate 10,917, forward strand.
ACTAACATTGTAAGTAATCATATATACTTTTGATTTAAATAAAGTATTTATATACCTTATCCATTGTATTTTGATTCTAGCAGTATTGTCTTGGTCAATCGGAATAAGTATTCTATCGTATTCTCCAAAAATAACAGGACTTTGTACTAAAATGAAAGGAATTTTAATGAATTTTTTAACGACTTTAAGTGCTTTTTTTACGCTTTTTACTCCATGAGTTCCCATAACAGCAATATAAGCGTCAATTTCTAATCCATACTTATATATTTCTTTATATAAATTTCCTTTTCTAACTTCTGCTACAACTTCTATATCTTTTTGGCTTGAGAAGTCTTTTGCTATTTTTTCAAGTTTAGCCTTTGCTTCTTCAATTTCTGAAGTTTTCTTTACAATGTGAATAATGCTAATGGGAGTTCTCGAAGCTTTTCCAACCATATATGCATGCTCTAGTGCATAATTGCCAACTTCTGTGAAGTCATAAGGAACAAGAATACTTTTTTTCATATTATTATATTTAAATTTTCATAATAATTAAACTATCTCTTATCTTAATTATAATACGTAATTATATACAATTTGGTTGCTTATAATCACTAAAATTTTAATTTTAATTCAAAATAAATAAATTTACTTCAAATAAAAGATATTTTTTTGAATAAATATTAAGATAATATTGTTAATATCTTTGTTGAGTATAGATTAAAATACATCATGTATATATTCATGTATTTAGCAATATCTTAATTTGTAGATATGTCTTTAATTAAAATTTGAATAAACTTTTGGTTCATAAAATTATTTTCAAAGATTTGATAACATATATCAAATTCATTAAATTCTTTTATATGTTGGTAATAATTGGCAAAATTAAAGCCTATTGCATCTATACATCTATTGTCGCCAAGTTTTTGTACTATTTTTAATTTTAAATGTTCTTCATCTTTTCCTACAATTTTGGCACTACCATTGTCAAATATATTTCTAGTTATAAAAGTAGGTGTCATATTTTCTGGTCCGAATGGTGCAAATTGTTTTAATATTCTAAAAAATTTTGGTGTAATATCTTTAATTTTAATTTCTAAATCGGCATTAATTACAGGAATTCTTTGTTCTGGGGTTATTGTTTCCATAACATATTTTTCAAATCTTTCTTTGAAGGCATTAAAGTTTTCTGGTTTAAGGCTTAGTCCAGCTGCGTATCTGTGTCCGCCAAAATTTTCTAGTAAATCGCCACATGCTTCAATAGCTTCGTATAGGTTGTATCCTGGTACTGAACGAGCAGAGCCAGTAATTATGTCATTAGATTTTGTAAATACTACTGTTGGTCTGTAATAAGTTTCTGTTAAACGTGATGCTACAATTCCAATAACTCCTTTATGCCATTCTTCATGATAAACAATGGTTGAGAAAGCATTTTTTGATATTTCAGATTCGTTAATCATGCTTAATGCATGTTCTGTTATCTCTGCATCTAGTTCTTTTCTATTTGTATTTATGCAATCAATTTCAACAGCAATTTTGTTTACATAAGCCTCATTAGTCGATGTTAATAGTTCAACAGCTGTTTTTCCAGATTCTAATCTTCCAGCAGCATTTATTCTAGGACCTATTTTAAAGACTATGTCATTTATTTGTATTTCTTTGTTTTCTAATCCGGCTATATTTATAATGCTTTTTAGTCCAAGTTGTGGGTTAGTATTTAGTTGAGATAGTCCAAAATATGCAAGTGTTCTGTTTTCGCCTGTAATTGGAACGATGTCAGAGCCTATACTAACAACAACAAGGTCGAGGAGTTTGGCAAGCTCTTCGAAGCTATCGTTTGTTTTTTGGCAAAATGCCTGCAATAATTTAAAAGCTACACCACAACCAGATAGTTCTTTGTAAGGGTAATTACAATCTTCTCGTTTTGGGTCTAAAATAGCATAGGCATTTGGTAGCTCAGGTCCAGGTGTGTGATGGTCGCAAATTATTAAATCTATATTTTTTTGGTTTGCATAATTTGTTTTTTCAATTGCTTTTATGCCACAGTCAACAGTAATTATTAATTTGCAATTAATTTCTTCAGCATAATCAATTCCTTTAAACGAAAGTCCATATCCTTCTAGATAGCGGTCTGGAATATAATATTCAATATTTTGATAGTTTCTAATAAGATAATTGTAAATTGTTGCTACAGCAGTAGTTCCATCAACATCGTAATCACCATAAATAAGTATTTTTTCGTTATTTTTAATTGCATATGATAGCCTTTCAACCGCTTTATCCATATCTTTCATTAAAAAAGGATCGTGTAGGTCGCTTAGTTTTGGTCTAAAAAAGACTCTTGCTTCTTCATAAGTATTAATACCTCTTTGAACAAGTAGTTGAGCTATTTCTGTTTCAACGTTTAATTCTTGTGATAATTTTTCTACAGTTTCGGTGTCTCCTAAAGGTTTTAATAGCCAGCGGTGCTTCATCATCTTATATTGATTTTATTGAGTACAATAATAATCAAAATAAATGTCTTATTCTAAGATTTTATATTTTTTTAATCAACAGTGTATGTTAAAAGTTTTAAAATTTTACTGAAATTTAACATCAGTAATTATTTAAAAACCATAAATGAGCCAGAATAAACTCTGTCTTTACCGTATTTGTCTCTTAGTTTTACAACATATGTATATACACCTTCTGGTACATAATCGCCTTTGTCCATATTATAGCGTCCTTTCCAATGGGTGTACCAATCTTTAGTTGTGAAAATAGGTTCTCCCCATCGGTTATAGATTGTCATTTCATAGTTTTCTTCATCTATACCAACTCCAATAGGATAGAATTCATCATTACCAGGACTTCTTAAATTAATTGCAGTTGGGAAATAAATTCTATGGTCTTCATTTATAACAATATTTTTTGTAATAGAGTCTAAACAGCTATGAAGACTTGCTACAGTTAATGTAACAGGGAACTCTCCTTGTTCCATATAAGTATGTGTTGGATTTTGTGCTTTTGATACATTTCCATCACCAAAGTTCCATTCCCAAGTAACTGCACCAACCGATGCGTCAGAAAATTCAATTTCAGGTTCAAATAATCCTGTTGACCATGGGAACGCATTGAAATCAGCGATAGGTCCTTGATGAACATTTACATTGACATAAGCAGTGTCTTTACAGCCCATAGATGTTGTAACTACCGCCATTACTTTGTACAATCCATTTGCTTCAAAAGTATGAGTTGGATTTTTTAGGTTAGAGAAGTTATTTACTCCTGATTCTGTGTCGTCAAACTCCCAATAATAATTGTAAGTCATATTTTCAGTATTATTATCGAAAGCAACATTTAAAGGAACACAACCTATATACGGAGTTCTACTTAAATGCATTTCTGGCATATCAGAAACACTAGCTGTTACTGTTGCAGTAGCAGGAGGTGTTGTACAACCATCTCTAACTGTTACAGTAAATTCAGTATCAGTGGTTGGGCTTATTAGTAATTCGTTAGATGTAGTAACTTGTCCATTACCCCAGTCGTAAATATAATTGCCATCTCCACCTGTAGCATTTGCAATTAATGTTGATGCTTGTCCTACACAAATTGCAGCAGGAGTAATAACATTAAGTGATAGAGGAGGCTTAACTTCTACATGTTGTACTCCAGGTTGAGAAAAGCACCCTTTCCAATCAAATGCTGTTACAGTATAATTTGTACTAGTTGTAGGTTCAACATAAAATGCAGAGCCTGAGCCTAATCCGTCCCAAACGAAAGAGTAATTTCCATTTCCACCACTTGCAGAAGCAGATATAATAACAGATTGACCAATACAAATTTCTTTGTCTTCGTCAGGGAAGACTATTAATTCTTCTGGTGTGCTGATTGGAATTTGAGTATAAACTTGACATCCATCATTATCTGTAATTTGCACATTGTAAATACCTGCATATAATTCGTTTGAACTAGATTGGTCTGTTACATTTGGAGTCCAATTATAAGTATAAGGATTAGAACCTCCAGATACAAATATCTGTGCAAAACCGTCATTATATCCATAACATGTTACACCGTTAAATAAAACATTGTCTAGTTGGAAATTAGGTGTTGCATTTACATTTACATTATATTCTCTTGTACAGCCATTAGCATCAGTAATTGTCAGCATATAGCTACCAGCAGCTAGGTTAGTTATGTAGTCGCTGTGCATATTACCTGGATTCCAAGAATATGTATAGCTTCCTGTTCCACCAGTAATGTTAGCTATATAAGCTACACCATTGTCTAATCCGCAATAAGAGTTCTCAGTTCCTATTGAAGCATTTATTCTGGCAGGTTCGTTTACAACAAAACTTTCAGAGACAAAACAGCTAACATCAACTTGATCATAAACAATTACAGTATATGTTGTAGCAGATAGTCCAGTAATAGTATTAGTGCTAGCTGGAATTTGAGGCCAAGAGTAAATATAGTTTCCAGTACCACCACTAGCATGAACTGTGATTACACCGTCGTTACCTGCATAACAAGAAGTGTTTGTAGCAGTACCTGAAATACTTAATTGGCTTGGTTCTTCTATATTTACACTTGCAGTAGCTTGACAGCCATTTGCATCAGTTACTGTTACTATAGCTACACCTGCACTTAATGTGTTTGTTGTTTGACTATTACCGCCACCGTCCCATGAGTAGATGTATGGTGTACTACCTCCAATAGCCATTACAGTCGCTTGTCCATTTATGAAGCCAAAGCAAGTAATATCAGCGTGGTTGGTAATCATTGCACTAAGTGGTTGTGGTTGTGTGATTACTATGTTTTCTGTTGCTGCACAACTATTATCGTCAGTAACTGTAACAGAGTAGTTCCCTTCTACTAGGTTTGTAGCAAGAGCTGTATTTTGAGAATTGCTCCATGATATAGTGTTAACAGCTGTTGAACTGGTGTAAATAACTTCTGCACTTCCAGTATTATTGCCATAACAATCAACATTTGTAATTAAAATATCAGTAATTATTGGTGCATTAATGTCGCTTAATGATACTGTTTGACTTATACTACAAGCATGACTGTCTGTAATTGTTACGGTATAATTTCCAGAGCCTATATTACTCAAAGTATTTGAACTTCCAGAAACAGGAGACCAAGCATAAGTATATGAAGGTGTTCCACCAGTTGCACCAACTCTAATAGAGCCATTATTGTTTCCGCAAGTTGGTTGAATTACCTCTTGAACAGCAATACCTAATACTTGTGGACTATTAATGCTTGTTGAGCTATATGCTTGACAGTTATTGGCATCTGTAATAGTTAAATTATAAACACCAGCACATAAGTTATGTATTGTTTGTGTTACTTCTGTATTTGACCATAAATAACTATATGGTCCTTGTCCTCCAGATGGATATGCAGTTATCGTACCATTACAAGCTCCATTACAAAGTTCATTTGTAGCATTAAGAGTTACGTTTAACATTGGTGGTTGATTAACCATAATGCAAGTATCAATAAAACAGTTATGACTGTCAAATACTGTAACACAATGTGGACCTGCAGCTAGTCCAAAAGGATTGGAACTAGTTTGTCCATTATCCCAAACATAAGAATAAGGTGGGGTTCCTCCAATAACCGCTACACTAACATTACCATTCGAAGAGCCATTACATTCTGCGTCGTTTATTGTTACGTTTGTGAATTGCATTGCTGTTGGTTGGTTAACCATTATTGAGTTTTGTGCAGTACAGCCATTATTGTCGGTAACTGTAACAGTATGTAGTTCTGAACATAAATTTAATGCTGTTGCTGTTGTTTGTCCATTACTCCATGAGTAAGTATATGGAGCAGTACCACCCGAAGGAGTTGCAGTTACTGAACCAGTACAATCTCCATAGCATTCTGTTGGTGTTGTAGCAAGAGAAATAGTAATAAATGGTGGAGCATCAATTACAAAACTTTCTGTTTTGTAGCAGTTATTGTTATCTAAAATAGCAACTGAATAATTTCCTGCACACAAGTTAGATTGATCTTGAGAGTTAGTTGCTACTCCAGGACCAGACCAATAGTAGTTATATGGAGAGGTTCCTCCAACAACGCTTATGTCAATTAGTCCATTACAAGAACCAAAACAAGTTACGTTAGAAGTTGCAGATATTATATTTATTGGGTCTGGCTCATCTATTGTAACTCCAGTAGAGGCTATACAGCCAGTATTTAAGTCTGTTACAATTATTGAGTAGCTTCCTGCACATAAGTTAGTTGCAGTTTGATTTGTTTGAGCAGGGCTAGTGTTCCAAGTATATTGGAAAAAGCCTGTTCCACCAGTTACATTTGCAGTAGCAGTTCCGTTACAATTTCCACTACAAGTAGCATCTGTATTCGCTGAAATTGTAACAACTTGTGCGTTTTGGTCGCTAATTGGATATGAAACTATTGTTTCGCAGAATTTAGCATCAGTTATAGTAACTGTGTAAGCACCTGCTGGAATATTCCAGTTGTCTTCACTATATACTGTATTGCTCCATTCGTAGGTAAATGGAGGTGTTCCACCATTAACAGTGAGGTCAATAGAACCATCAGATTGTGAACAATTTGATGGAGTTATATTTGCACTAACGTTAATTTGTGGTGCTTGTGTTAATGTTTCTGTGCGAACAAGAGAACAACCGTGAGCATCAGATACTGTTACTGAATAAGTTCCTGCACATAAATTTGTTGCTGTTTGAGTGTTTTGTAAGTTGTTCCATAAGTATGTATAAGGAGATGTGCCACCTGTTACATTAACATAAGCAGTTCCATCGCAAGCACCAAAACATTTAATTTGTGGAGCAACAATATATGCGTTTAGGTTAGTTGGGTTAGAGAGTATTGCAGTAGCCGTTACAGTACATAAGTTAGCATCAGTTACAGTTACTATGTATGTGCCAGCAGCTAAATTAACTGCTGTGGTTGAAGTTTGTTGTGGAGTTGTATTCCATGCATAAGTATAAGGTCCAGTTCCACCAGAGCCTGAGACAGTTGCAGAACCTGTGTTTTGACCATTACAAGCAGGATGAACAATGTTAGATATAGTTGCTGTAGGTCCTGGCTGGTCAACAATAGTAACACTTTCTTGAGCAGAACAACCATTTGCGTCAGTAATAGTAACCCCGTATGGACTACCAGCAGCTGTTAAGCCATGATTTGTTTGGCTATTCGGATTGTTTCCGCCACTCCATAACCACTGATATGCAGGAGTACCACCTGTTGGTGTAGCAGTTGCATAACCATTTGGCATTCCACAAGTTGCATTATTTGTAATAGTGTTTATTAAAATAGCATCTGGTTGATCTATGTTGAAAGTTAAACTTGCAGTACAACTATGACTGTCAGAAACTTGAACACTATGGTTACCAGCAGATAAACCACTGTTATTTGGAGAGTTAGGATTAAGACCACTAGACCATGTGTAATTATAAGTTGGAGTACCACCACTAACATTAATTTGTGCAGTAGCATTGTTATATCCGTTACATGTAGGCATAGTTGTGCTTACTAAATTAATAACAATTGGATTTGGTTGACTAATTGTTGCATTATGTGTAGCTGTACAACCAAAATTATCTGTTACTACAACACTAATGTTACCTGTTCCAAGATTTGAAACAGTATGAGTTGTGCCTGGAATTGTTGCTGTAGTTAAGTTTGACCAAGAGTATGTGTAGTTAGGACTTCCGCCATTTACAGTGGCTGTTGCACTACCGTCGGTTAGTCCATTGCAAGTAATGTCATTTTTTGTTACAGATACTGTTATTCCACCTATATCATCGATAAAACCGCTTGCTGTAGTAGTACAATTATTTGCATCTTTTACAGTTACTGTATAGTTACCACTTGCAAGTCCTGAAGCTGTTGCATTAGTTTGTTGTGGTGTAGAATTCCATGTATAAGTATATACAGGTGTGCCACCAGTAACTGTAACTGTTATAGAGCCATCTGATAATCCACAATGTGCATCTACTACAGAATTAATAGAAGCATTTAATGGATTAGTAGGTTGAGTTATGTTTACAGTTTCAACAACAGAACAACCTGCCTGCGTAATGGTTACGTGATGTACACCTGCACATAGTCCTGTAGCAGTTATAGAAGATTGACCATTATCCCAAGCATAATTAAATGCACCTGTCCCCCCAGAAGCATTTGCGGTTGCAGAACCGTCGCAAACTCCATAGCACGAAACATTATTGTTCACACTAGCTGATGATGTAAATGGAACACCACCATCATTTATAGTTACATTGTTTACAGCACTACAACCAGCTCCGTCTGTTACAGTAACTGTATAATTGCCAGCTCCGGCAGTAATTGTGCCAGTTACATCGCCAGTATCCCAATTGTAATTGGCTGGAGGAGTATGTCCACTTACTGTAACAGTTGCAGTTCCATTGTTTAAACCACAAGTTGCGTCAGTTGAAGACATGTTTAAAGTCATTGGTAATGGTTCAGTTACAGTAAAAGGTACTACTATATAACAAGCAGGATTTGAACCGTCTGCTACAGTAACATCAAAAGTTCCATCGCATAACCCTCCTGTAGTTTGATTATTTGGAGTTGAACCACTAGAATAATGATAAGTAAATGAGCTAGCTCCTGATGCATTTACTGTTGCAGTTCCATTGCAGAGTCCATTACATGTTGGATCAGTTACAACAACATTAGCAGTAGGATTATTGCCAGAATTAGTTAATGTTGTAGAAGTAGTTGCTGTACAGGAGTTATTATCTGTTACAGTAACGATAAATGCTCCTGGACATAAATTACTTATAGTTTGAGTACTTGCACTATTTGACCAAGCATATGAATTAAAAGCAGGATTTACTGTTATTGAGCCATTGCATAAACCACAACTTGGTTGAGTTGAATTAAGAGTAGGGGTGGGGCTTGGATAGATTGTAATATTTTGAGAATAATTTTCAACACAACCACCGCCAGTTATTCTTAAGTTAACAGAATATGTTCCTGGACTTGCCCAAGTAACGCCTGTAGGATTTTCAACTGTTGATGTAGCTGGAGTACCGCCAGTAAAAGTCCATAAATACTGTTCGCCAGCTATTGGTGTTCCTGTATGTGTAAAATTAAAGGAATGTCCAACAAAACATTGATTCCCATTATAGGTGAATGTTGGATCTGGAACTTCTACAACATTTAGTGAAACACTTCCACTAGCCGTACAACCATATTGGTCGGTAATGATTATATTGTAATTTCCACCTGCTAAGCCTGTAAAGTTATATGATGTAACTCCATTTTGAGTAGATGTGCCTAGTTGAATATTATATGGCGATGTTCCACCTGTACCCGTTACTAAAACAGAGCCACTATTACTACCACCTGCGCATGATGGATGGGTTATGTTTGTATTATACCCTAATAGTGGTGCTTGTTGTATAGTTACAGTTTCTATAAACTCACAAATACCATTAGAGTCTGTAATAGTGAGAGTATAATTTCCCGCCGGCAGACCTGTAGGCTGGTAATTGTTATTGGCAATAGATACTGGTCCTGACCAAGTTAAAGTATATGGAGGTACACCTCCTGAAGGAGTTCCGACATCGATGCGTCCTGTTGATTCTCCATAGCAGGCTACGTGAGTATGTGAAACAGTTGCTGTAATTCCTATAATAGTAAAATTAATTGATTGTTGAGAATTTGTATTGTTACAAATATCATTAACTCCACCATTTAAAAGAGTTAATGTGTAATCTCCATCTTGTGATAGATAATCAGATAGTTCCAAAGTCCATAAATCATCATAATAAGTTCCTCCTGCAAATGTAGAAGTAGCAGCAGCAGCTTCGCATACAGCACTCCAAGTGTCAGAGATGTTATAAGTGCCTTCGGGTCCTGTTAAAATAAAATCGGCAGGTTGTACTGATTGGCACCATATTCGTTCAGAAAATTGTAAAGTTAAAGATGAGCTACCACAAACAGGAGCATATACTATATCATCAATATATGGTCCTGTATGATCAATAATTGTTGCACTACCACCAAAAATAATTGAGTAACCGTTTGTTGATT
>DHVB01000062.1 GCA_002412425.1 Bacteroidales bacterium UBA5219
AACGTGGTCTTACCATGGTCTACGTGTCCGATGGTTCCAATGTTAAGATGAGGCTTTGTGAGGGGTATAAACAAGTTAGGCAACATGCTAAAAGACGATAGTACAATGAAATGAGCTGAGATAGATAAATGTAAATTAAATAATAACATGACAGTTGAACTGACAGAATTATACTTTTATACTCATTCGACCAAAGAATGACAATGGGACTATTTTCCCCGCTTCGCATTTTTTAAAATTTCTCTGCCAGTCCGCATTTGGCACATTTGCAAAGCCGCACAAGCCAACGCACAACCAAAGCTTTGCAAAAGAGCCAAATTTTCCCAACGCTCTTGGGCAACTGCTATTAATGAAACATCAACTTATTTGGACAAGATGAGTGATAAAATAATACATATCAATAATGAGGACAGTGAAGCGGACACTTGCAGAAAAGAGGTGTTACCAAAACTCTACCAAAGCAATTGGACTGATGACTTGATTCTTGAACAACGCACTTTTACTGATGGTAAAATCATCGTAATTGGGCGAAAAGCAAAAAGAAAAAAAGCTAAACGCTTTGACTATTTGCTTCGCTATTCGCGAAATATGCCGATTGCAATTGTTGAAGCCAAAAAGAAATACAAATCTGCGGGCGATGGACTTCAACAGGCAAAAGACTATGCGGAAATTCTCGGACTAAAGTTCGCTTACTCAACAAATGGCACAGAAATAATTGAATTCGATTTTATAACAGGACTTGAAACTAAAATCACGAACTACCCTACGCCACAAGAACTTTGGGATAGATTAAATCAAGCAGACCCTGTAAAACCTGAGATTCAAGAAACTTACCTAAAACCTTTCTTCGCTACCCCAAACAAAGAGGTAAGATACTACCAAAGAATTGCAATTAACCGAGCAGTAAAGGCAATTTTGGAGGGAAAGAAAAGAGCTTTACTAACCTTAGCGACAGGAACAGGAAAAACAACAGTTGCTTTTCAGGTTATATACAAGCTTTGGAATAACCGATGGAATACCAAAGGGGAATACAGACGACCCAAGGTTCTATTTCTTGCAGACAGAAGCATTCTTGTTTCAGATCCACATGCAAAAGACTTTGCCGTGTTTGGTGATGCAAGATGTTTAGTTCCAGATGAAGGCTTGCCAAGTAGCCGTGAGATTTATTTTTCGACTTATCAGTCTTTAGCAGAAGATAGCAATAGACCAGGTGCTTTCAGGAAATTGCCAAGAGACTTTTTTGACCTTATTGTAATTGATGAGTGCCACAGAGGAAGTGCTTCAGATGAAAGCAATTGGAGAGTAATACTTGACTACTTCAATACTTCTGTTCAGCTTGGTTTGACAGCAACCCCATTGCGTGACGATAACAAAGATACTTATGGATATTTTGGTAATCCGCTTTACATATACAGTTTAAAACAAGGAATTGAAGACGGCTTCCTTGCCCCCTATTTAGTGCACAGAGTAGTTACTGAAACGGATGCGACAGGTTTTAGGCCAGAAGAAGGACAAGTTGATGACAATGGGGAAATAATTCCTGATGGCGTGTACGCAACCCCAGATTTTGAGAACTCGCTTTCTTATCTACCTAGAACAAAAGCAGTAGTTAAACATCTCTACAACTTTATGGTCAAAAACGGAAGGTTTGATAAAGCCATCGTTTTTTGTGTCAATCAAGAACATGCCGACCAGTTCCGAAGAGAGTTAAGCAATTTAAATAGCGATTTAGTAAAGCAGTACCCTGATTATGTTGTTCGTATTGTATCAGAAGAAGGCGACATAGGGAAAGGACATTTGGGGAAATTCATGGATATTGACGAGCCTATCCCTGTTGTTGTAACCACATCCAAATTATTGAGTACAGGCGTTGATGTTCCAACTTGTAAAATCATTGTGCTTTTCCGAATGGTCAACTCTATGACCGAGTTTAAACAAATTGTTGGTAGAGGTACAAGAGTAAGAGAAGACAAGGAAAAACTATTTTTCACCATTCTTGACTATACAGGAAGTGCAACAAGAAACTTTGCCGACCCTGATTTTGATGGTGAACCACCATTAATCACCGAAGATGAAATTGATGATGATGGAAACATAATTGACGGTGATGAATTGGTGCCAGATGATGCCGACACAGGTGATGAAGATTGGGAAGATGAAGACAATGAAGATGATGAGCCACCAACAGGCGGTGAAACAGGTGGTGAACCAAGAAGAAAATACTACATCAGCGAAGGCGAAGTAAGTATTGCAGCGGAGAGTGTTCAAATATTAGACGCGAATGGAAAACTTCGCACTATTCAATTTACACAATACGCAAAGGAGCAGATCACTACTCTCTTCCCATCAATAAATGAGTTTAAATCAAAATGGAACAATCTTGAAGAACGTAAACACATTCTTGAAGAGCTTGAAAATAATGGTGTATCAGTAGACCAACTAATGGAGATAACCAGAAACAAAGACGCTGACCCATTTGACTTACTCTGCTTTGTTGCTTTCGATTTGAAACCGCTTACTCGTAAACAACGAGCAGATTTACTGAAAAAGAACAAACCTGACTTGTTTCAAGACCTAAGCGAGAAAGCAAAAGATGTTTTGAACCTTATTTTGGAAAAATATGTGGAATATGGGCCAAATCAATTGAGACCTGATATTATTTCAGTTGACCCAATATCAGAAAAAGGGAACGCTTACGAAATCGTGAATGAATTTGGCGGAATTGACCAATTCAAAAAAATAATAGAAGAAATACAAACCCTGCTTTATGCAGATGCAGCTTAAAAGTAAATTATGGCAAAGACCAAAAAGACAAAATCAGTAAAACAAGAAACACCAGCTCAAAGGCTATCAGGTATTATCAAAAGTTGTCGCCAAATCATGCGAAAAGACAAAGGCATGAACGGAGATGCGGACAGACTACCAATGTTGACTTGGATAATGTTCTTAAAGTTCTTGGATGACAATGAGCAAATGCAAGAAGTAAATGCACAGCTTGAAGGTAAGAAATATAAACCTGCAATAGAATCCCCTTATAGATGGCGCGATTGGGCAAAAGATACCAATCTAACAGGTGACGACCTGCTTAATTTCATCAGTAATGAGAAAGTTACTCTCTCTGACGGTAAAGAAAGAACAGGTTTATTTTACTATTTAAGGAGCTTACAAAGCGAAAGTGGAACGGAACGCAAAGACGTCATTGCAACGGCATTTAAAGGAATTAGCAACCGCATGATAAATGGGTACTTGCTAAGAGATGTAGTAAATAAAATTGACGGCATTCATTTCACAAATAACGAAGAAATAAATACGCTTTCGCACTTGTACGAAAGCATCTTGAAGGAAATGAGAGATGCAAGCGGTGATGCAGGTGAATTTTATACACCAAGACCAGTGGTGCGTTTCATGGTTGAAATGCTAGCCCCTAAAATTGGTGAAACTGTTTTAGACCCCGCTTCAGGTACAGGTGGGTTCTTAGTTGAAGCCTTTGACTATTTGAAAAAACAGGCTAAAACCGTAGAACAGAGACAAACATTACAAAGGAATTCCATTGTTGGAGGTGAACCAAAGTCATTACCCTTTCTGCTTTGTCAAATGAACTTGCTTTTGCATGGTCTTGAGTATCCAAATATTGATAGCGGTAACAGCCTTCGGTTTCCATTAAAAGACATTGGCGATTCTGAACGTGTAGATGTTATTCTTACCAATCCACCATTCGGGGGTGAAGAAGAGAGAGGGATTCTAAACAATTTCCCGAATGATAAGCGAACAGCAGAAACTGCCTTGCTCTTTTTGCAATTGATAATGCGAAAGTTGAAAAGGAAAAAACCAAATTCAGATGGTGGTCGAGCCGCAGTAGTTGTTCCAAACTCAACTTTGGCAGGAAACGGCATCACAGGCAGAATTTTAAAACAGCTTATTTCTGATTTCAACCTACATACCGTTGTTCGTCTTGGAGAAGGCGTTTTCGCACCATACACTGACATTCCTTCAAATTTAATTTTCTTCGATACAACTAAAAAAACTGATACTGTTTGGTTTTATGAAGTACCAATTCCAAAGGGGAAAAAGAAATACAGTAAATCAAAACCACTTAAATCAGATGAACTAGAAAAAGTTAAAAAATGGTGGAACAAAAGAGAAGAAAGTGAGAACTCATGGAGTGTCAAGGTTGCCGAATTAGTTCAATCCGAAGATGAAAAAATTGACTTAGACCTTAGGAATCCGAATAAAGTAGACCCTTATGAAAATTTGGATGCTAATCTTCTAATCACAAAAGTTAGAGAAGCCATCACGCAAAATCTTGCCTTAATTACTCAAATACAAAATGAAATTAGTAATTCTTTGACTGTTAAAACTGTTAGCTTATCTACAGCAATAGAAGAAAGCACTGATTCTGTAGAAGTGAATCCCACCGTAATGTATAATTTTGCAGGTGTTTACGGATTTGGGAAAGGACTTTTTAAGCGAGAACCACTTTCAGGTAGCAATACTTCATACAAATCATTTCACAGGCTACACAAAGATGAAATTGTCATTAGTAAAGTAAAGGGATGGGAAGGCGCTATTGCATTGATTACAGAGGAATTTGATGGATTGTATCTATCTTCTCAATATCCGACTTTTAAGGCTAAAGAAGGAGTCAACATTAAATACATAGCTGAGTATTGCAAACACCCTAGAGTTTGGCAGGAACTGCTAGATAAATCAAAAGGCATAGGTGCAAGAAGAAATTCAATTTCAGTTGACACTTTTTTATCGTTGAAAATCCCGTTACCAGAGTTGGAAGAGCAAGACAAAATTGTAGATGCACTTGAGAAACTTTCAGAATTGAAGAGAAAGCAATCAGAGCTGAACAAATCACTTGAATTGCTCACGCCAGCAATTTTGGAAACAGCTTTCAATTCTAAACCAGTTGAAGAAGTAGAAGTATGAAACCCAAACCATTAACAGCAATTCTATTATTCATAAGTGCTTACTCGCCTTTGTTTTTGATATTGGCAGTAAAGGATTTTGATTTCTATTGCAGTTACAGTTTTGGGCATCCAGTAGCCATTTCAATCCTTCTTGGCTTATCAGCATTGAGTGTAATACTGCTATTCGTAACTATAGGCTCAATTAAAAGAGGAAATATGCCTGTTACTGTGAAAGCAGTTAAAAACCGTTCGGTTGATTTAATTAACTACACAATCCCTTACATCGTTTCATTTTTTGGTTTTGACCTTGCGAAGGTTGAAGACATTATTTCGCTTTCAATATTCCTTTTGTTGCTTTTGCTTCTCACAATAAAAAGCAAGTCTGTATTCATGAACCCAATCCTACTTTTAGCAGGCTATAATCTTTACGATTTGGAATATGAATATGATGGCAAGCCAACTTCAACAATCGTAATTAGCAAGCATGAAATGAAAGCAGGAGAAAGATTTTACATAAGGAGCTTAACCCGCTTCTTGTACTTTGTAACAGAAAAAGAGACCACAAATGCCCAATAGACAAAGACAAACGCTAAGACAATTAAAAGACCTTGATTTAAGAGGGGCTAATGTGACATTGGCTGTTGTAAAAGAATACAAAAGAGACAGAGTTTCTCAGTACACGGTCAAATACGTTCCAATTGACCAAAGACTTGAAACCAGACTAAGAAATATCGTTGTAAACCACATCAACAATTCAAACACAGTTGAAGAATACACCTATGATTGTCCTGAACCCGAAGAAGACCAGGTAAGGGCTATCAGTTATGAAGAAACTGACTTTTACAGAATATTTGAGCAGCTCGAAGATTTAAACCCAGAGGAAGATATTATTGAGGATGTAGAAGAACTTGTAAAGTCCAAAGCCTACATGATAATTCTTCGGAATGCAGAAGGCATTCAAGTTGTCGGTTTCAAAACCCTGCCTGAGAATTGGAGAATGAAACGAAACAAAGGTTTGATTCCCCTTTTGTACAACGAAAACCGATTTGAAGATTTAGAACAGGACAACGTTTTCAGTATTTCAAGCATTGTCGACCTTTTCTATTTTAATGAGTTTCTGTTCATTCTTTCCAAGAAAGATTTTGAAAGAGGCTTGAACTTCCGTGAAGGCATGATTAACAATGCGAACGAACTATATCAGGAAGTTACTCAGTTGAACATTTTCGTGAATATGGAAATTCTGACTGACCGAGTTGGAAACAATCAGCGCTACTTAAGGAAAATTGCGACAATCAGAAATTTAGGCCATTATAGAAATCCTGTTTACTTGCAGAGATTACAGCAACTAATTGTAACTAAAGGATGGAACATCCAATTTGAAGAAGAACAAATTGTAATAACGGACGAGACACTTGACGATATTTTGACTTTGCTTCAAAACAAACGGCTTCATTCAGAATTAACCGAAGAAGATTTTGATGTGGAAAGTACAAAACCAGTAAACCCCAACGCAAACTTGTAAGCACATTTGCAGGTCACACAAAGCCACCGCTCGACCAAAACCTGTAAAAGAGCTTCCAAGTCCCTGCCCGATAAAAGAGAAATTTTAAGAATGCCCCAATACAAGGAAGATATGAGAATTACCATTGAAATATCGAGAGATGAAGAAGCACGATTGCCTAACAGCGTGTATGTGGCAATAGCGGGTGAAGAGGTAAATCGAAGGTCTATGCTTCTAAGAAACTTTGTGCAAAACGGACAGGAAAGTGCTTCTAATCCGCTACTGCACATACACGCAAAACGTTACCAGCAATTAGAGTGAAAACAAATTATGAAAGAATATTTCAACTTACAAATAAAATTAATCGGTCGCAAATTTCGAGAAATAGGATTGCATCCGATTTTAGCTATAATTTTGTTAATGGTAGCTTTAATCGCGTTATCAATTTATGCTTATAAAAAAACGGAATTTGCTCCTTATATTCTTTCATTTCTTGCATTATCTTTTATAATGAAATTGTCAGAAGTAAAACGAAATGAATTCCTTAAAACTATTTTTAAATCTAATGAACATATCAAAATCAGGATAATTGAAAATTTAATTTTAACTATTCCATTTTTAATCATTCTATTGTTTTTTTATTCTTATTTTGAAGCATCTCTATTACTCTTGATTTCTATAATTTTCGCTATTAAAAGTATGAAGTCAGATTATAAATTTACGATACCTACACCCTATTTTAAAAAACCTTTTGAATTCACTATTGGATTTAGAAAAACTTTCTATTTAATTCCATTGGCATATATTCTTACAGTAATTTCAATTTCCGTAAACAATTTTAATTTAGGAATCTTTTCATTTTTACTCGTTTTCGTTGTTTATTTCTCCTATTATTTCAAACCAGAAGAGGAATATTTTGTTTGGTCATTCGATGCTAATCCAAAATCATTTTTGTTGTATAAAATTAAAACAGCATTAATGCAATCAACCTACTTCGTTTTGCCAATTGCTTTAACACTTTCCTATTTTTATCTTTCGGAAATCCTACTCGTTTTACTATTTCTAATTATTGGATACACTTTTCTTATATTTTTTATCGTGGCTAAATATTCCACATATCCAGATGAAATAGGAATCGTTCAAGGAATCATTTTAGCACTTAGCATTTTCTTTCCTCCAATATTGTTAATGATTATTCCGTTATTATTTAACCAGTCTCAAAAACGTTTAAATTACTTGTTACAATGATTGAAATAAAAGATTTAACAAAAAAGTATGGCGATAAAATAGTTTTAAAAAATATTAACTTGCAATTTAACAAAGGCAAAGTGTATGGAATCGTTGGCGAAAATGGAGCAGGTAAAACGACATTATTTAGATGTATTTCGGGGTTAGAAAAATACGATGGAGAAATAAAATCGGAACTTAATCCGTTAAAAAATTATATTGGTTTATTGCTTACGAATCCGTATTTCTTTACAAGAATTACTGGACGAGAGTATTTGCAATTACTATGCAATGCAAGAAAGATTAAAATTGAAGATTTTGAAAAACAAAATATTTTTAATTTGCCATTAAATCAATATGCTTCTACCTATTCGACAGGTATGAAAAAGAAATTGGCTATTACTGCCATTTTATTACAAAAAAATAAAGTTTTTATTCTTGATGAACCCTATAATGGCGTCGATATTCAAAGTAATTTAATAATTACTGAGCTCATTTTAGAATTGAAAAAGTTGAATAAAACTTTAATAATATCATCACATATTTTCTCTACATTGAATGATACTTGTGATGAAATTCACTTATTAGAGAAAGGTGAATTAATTAAAACGGTGCAAAAGGAAGATTTTAAAAAATTAGAAGAAGAAATGAAAACAACAGCAATAGGAAATAAGGTAAAAAAAATGAACTTAAAATAAAAAAGCTGGTAACAAGTCGTTTTACGTCAGGCGGGTTAATCACTTCGTTTCAAAGTTTTTCGTATATTTGAACTTTGGTGCTTCGGTTCAAAATTTATGGTAAAGAACCCGCCCGAACGCAAAGCGCCGAAGCGTTCTCGGCAATTTATAAACAAAAAACAAATACTATGAAAAAAACACTGTTATTTGGATTAAGCATGTTAATATGCTTATTAAGTATTTCACAAGAATTACCTCAGTATGCACCTGGACAAATAATAGTTAAGGTCAAGGGCGATTTGTCTAAAACTTGTGAAAATATTGTCAACCAAGTCCCCACAAAATCAGGGAATGAATTGATTGTAAAAGATTCAATTCTTCAAAAATTCGGTATATATAAAATAGAATCCTTGCATTATTTTGATGAGTCTAAAAAAACTTTGTTGAAAAGTGGATCGGAAAAAACATTTGTTTTCTATACCAATGAGACAGATTTACCTCAACTAATTGAAAATATTAAAAAAACACCTGATGTAGAAGATGCTTATTTTAACTTTTTATTTATTTCTCATGTTGAACCTGATGATGACAAATATGATGATCAATGGTCATTGCCCAAAATAAGTATGCCAGAAGCATGGGATATTCAGAAAGGATGTACAGATTTAAAAATTGCCATACTTGACGTGGGTTTTAGAGATTTGGAACATAATGATGTAGATGATAAATTTCTGTCAACAAGAAGAGATGAAACAGATATTGATGTCAGTTCATATACAAATAATGGATATTCAACTGTATCAGGAGAGGATTATACAACACCTGATGATAATCCAGAGGGAGAAAGTTTTCATGGCTTACAGGTTTCAGGTGTTGCTGCTGCAGAAACTAACAATAATAAAGGTATAGCCGGAGTTGGATGGGATATTTATATTGTACCTGTCAGATGTGGTTTTACGATTAAGTATTTCGGACAGGAATATGGTCTATTTGAAATGGATGATATAATACGTGCAATTGATTGGGTAGTTGCAGGTAACAGAGCAAGAGTTATTAATATGAGTTTGGGAGGAATTGCTCCAACAGGAAATGCCCTTATTGAATATGAAAATTCATTGGAAGCTGCTTATAATAGCGGAATTGTTATTGTTGCATCAAGTGGTAACGACAACAATAATCAAGCTTCTTACCCTGCTTCATCTCAATTTACAATAGCCGTTGGCGCATCAAATGAGAATGATAATCGTGCAAGTTTTTCAAATTATGGACAAGATTTAGATATTATTGCTCCCGGAATAAATATTCTTACAGTAAATAGAAAACTAGTTAATCAATATAAAGAAGTTGATGGTACTTCATTCTCTGCTCCTATTGTATCAGGAATTACTGCACTTATTTTATCTCAAAATCCTGAATTAAATCCCGAACAAGTTAGAGATATATTAAATGAGAGTGCAGACGAGGTAAGTGGCATGAGTGGTCAAAACTTTCATGTTGAATATGGTTTTGGTAGAGTAAATGCTAAAAAAGCATTAGAATTTGTGCCAGAAATAAAATATGATATTACTCTAAATAATGAAGTGATTACAGATTTACAAATTGTTCATGCACAAAACTCCATTACTGCTTCAAATTATTCAGTTGAACCAGGAGCAACGGTAATATTTAAAGCAGGAAATTCCATACATTTAACAAATGGATTCCATGCTAAAGCAGGTTCAAATTTTCACGCCTATATTGATGACGTAGGCGTTTCCTGTTCTTCTAAATCATTAAAATCGGGGGAAACGGCAGGTAATGATACTATTACAAATGACGGAATAATTAAGGAAGAAGAAAATTTGAACAGTAACACTATACCGACCAACGTCATTACATCAGAATCCATGAATATAATAGTATTTCCTAATCCTTTTTCAGACAAGGCAACAATACAATTTGAAATAGGAACGAATCCTCAAATAGTTAACATTTATATTAATGACTTGATTGGCAGAACAATAAAAACAATAGTCAAATCAAACAACAATCCCAATGGAAAATATTCAGTTGATTTTAATTTATCAGGATTTAAACAAGGGATATACTTTGTTATTTTAGAAATTGATAAACAGAAATATACTCGTAAAATAATATACAAACACTAAATTGACCATTATATGAAAAAAACCGCATTTACATATTTTATTTTGTTTCTTATTTCTCTAAATGTCCTTGCTCAAAAAGTAGATAAAAATAATTTCAGTTTAGGTCTTTTTATTGGCGAGGGAACAGGAGTCTTAACAGATTTTAGTATTAATGATAAATTTGGAATTGAGTGGAATATATCCTATAATGAAATGTTTTATAAATACAGATATACAAACAAATATTCAGATTTTATAAATCAAAAATATAACAATATATATAGCTCATCTCTTTTATTAAATTACAGAAACAAATTTATGAATAATAACAAATTAGATTATCATTTTGCTATCGGCAGCCAAATGAGGATTATTACTGATTTTTATCAGGGAATACCTGTTTTGACACCTCCAAATACTATAATTATTGTTGACCCAACAACAAAAAATAAAATAGATATAGGTATTAGTTTATTGATGGGTACTGAATATTGTTTGACTGAAAACATTTCCGTATTCTTTGACTTAGGGACATATATTGAAATAACAGATATTTTTTTATGGTCAAATTTTCAATTTAGAACAGGATTAATGTATCGTATAAATTATAAAAAGAAAGAATAAACAGCCGAGAACAGCAGCTACACGCAAGTGGGGGTTCAGTGCTTCTATGAAAGTGAAGTGCCAAATCAAAGTTCTGTACTTTTAATGGAGTTCAGTGCTAAAAATCCCCACCTGCGTGTAGCTGCCAACCGTTAGCCAACATATTACAATACGCACCCTTAGTAAAAAAATCGATTTATCCAAATTTTTCATCAAAAATATTTTGTGGTTTGATTTATTATTATTATCATTGCATTATCATTTCATATCTTATGAAAATTAGGTGTAGTAATATTGTTGTTTTTACTGCTTTTCAACCCAATCCTCTAAAAATAAGCAAATCCACACTAATTTTTTTTGATGATTTTAATTCAGCTTTTATTTATTCTCTTAAAAATTAAATATTATGAAAAGAAAACTTTACATGCTAGTATTATTTATGTTTGCTTTCTATTTAGGAGATGCACAAAGTAATATTATTACTACTACAACAATAGTAAAGTGTTTTTAAATCTTGACAATTCTAGTGTAACATTAATAACAGAAAATGATTTTCAGAAAAGTTCTGTTAGTACATTAAATTTTAAAGAATTCAATTTAGAACAAGAAAGTCCAAGTGCTAATTATAAATATTCTAATATTGAATTTCAACAAATACCATCTTCTGTAGAATATTTTCAAAAAATAAATTTATTAAATTCTAACGCTAAAATAATAAAAGCAAATCCAAATTTCACTAACTCCTTTGGTAAAAAATTTGGATTATCAAATTATTTTTATGTAAAATTAAAAAACGCTTCTGATTATCAATTATTGGTTTCAAAAGTATTAGAGAGAAATGTAATTATTGTAGAACAAAATCAATTTATGCCGTTATGGTATACATTGAAAATTACTAAAAATACTATTGGAAATACTTTAGAAGTTGCAAATCAATTTTTTGAAACTGGACTATTTGCTTCTAGTCAGCCTGATTTCCTTTCAGATGATAGATTTTGTAGTAATGACCCAATGTTTGGAAGTTTGTGGGGATTAAATAACACCTCAAACACAAATCATGATATAAATATTTGTCAAGCTTGGAATATAACACAGGGAGCCAATGTCAATGTAGCAGTATTAGATCAAGGCATTTTTAAAACACATATTGATTTATATTCAAATATTCATCCATTAAGTTATAACACTGAAACAAACACAAGTCCAAGTCAATTATTTGGTGACCATGGAACGCATTGTGCAGGAACAATAGCAGCAATAAAAGATAATAATATTCAGGTTGTTGGAGTATCGCCGTTATCAAAACTTATGGATATTAGTAATTCATTAGCAGGAACTCCAAATAGTAGAATGAAAAGAGCTGATGGTATTAATTGGGCTTGGCAAAATGGGGCTGATATTATTAGCAATTCATGGGGGTCTGGCGTGCAATATCAAGTTATTGATGATGCAATAAATAATGCTCTACAAAATGGAAGAAATGGTAAAGGTACTATAATTGTTTTTGCAACTGGAAACAACAATAATTCAGTCAGCTACCCAGCTAATTCAAATCCAAGTATTCTTTCTGTTGGTGCAATGACATCTAGTGGTACCAGGTCTAGTTTTTCTAATTATGGAACACAGCTTGATGTTGTTGCTCCTGGAAGTAACATTCTATCAACAGTACCAAATAATCAAACTGCAAGTTGGGATGGTACATCAATGGCAACTCCACACGTAGCAGGAGTGGCTGCTTTAATACTTTCCGTAAATCCTTACTTATCAGCACAGCAAGTAAGTGATATAATAGAGCAAACTGCTCAAAAAGTTGGAGGTTATGATTACCAAAACCAGCCTAATAGACCAAATGGTACGTGGCACGAACAAATGGGCTATGGTTTAGTTGATGCCTATGCTGCAGTGAAATTGGCGCAAAATATGTATTCTACAACTTTAGATTTATACATAAAGGACAAACCTGATGATATGGGAATTGAACCTAATCCGAACACACAGCTTATGTGGACAAGTAAAGACATATGGATAAGGAATAACGATGACGGTGGATTAACACATCAAAATCCTGAATATAGAAGCAATGGAAGTCCAAACTATATTTATGTAAGGATAATTAATAAGAGTAGTGTGCCATCAACAGGTAATGAAATATTAAATCTTAATTGGGCTAAAGCAAGTACTGCTCTTATTTGGCCTCAAAATTGGGATGGTAGTTTACAAAATTCCGCTGGTTATAACTTAGGTGGCGCCTTTCCTATTTCAACAATACCCGTTTTGCAACCTGGCAACGAAACAATAGTTAAAATACCTTGGGTAGTTCCAAATCCCAGTAACTATTCAGACAATAACGAGCCATGGCACTTTTGTTTATTGGCAAGAATAGATGGTATAGGAGACCCTTTACAGCCAGTATTATCGTCAATAAATGAAATGGCAATAAACGATAATAATGTTGCTTGGACAAATATCACAATTGTAGATTTAGAAACAGAAATAACAGGAGCAAGTGTTTTGGTTGCCAACCCATCACAGATACAAAGAACTTTCTTTTTGGAATTACACAAAGAGGTAAATGAAAGCGGAAAGGCTATTTTTAATGAAGCCGAAGTAAGCCTAAAAATGGATGATGTTTTATATAGTGCATGGGAAAGAGGTGGAAAAATTGCACAAAAATTAGCTCCAACACAAGAAGAAAAACGAAAATTGGTTAAAGGTGATAATGTTATATTAGACAATATTGCCTTTAATTCAAATGAAATGGGCTTACTAACTTTAGACTTTAATTTTTTGATAAAAGAGTTAACAGATAAAGACGAATATACCTACCACGTAGTGCAAAAAGATGCTAACACAGGCGAAGTATTAGGTGGTGAAACTTTTATTATCAGAAAAAGTTCAAGACAGACTTTTGTAGCCGATGCAGGCGATGATAAAGAAGTTGCAAAAAATGAAACCATTACTATAAGTGCAAAAGATATAAATGAACCTGCGGTTTACAATTGGTATGACAGTAAAGGTGATTTAATTTATCAAGGAAAAGATTTAACCGTTACGGCAGATGTGGTAGAGAAATATAAACTTGAAGTCATTGCAACTACCGATGGTTTTAAAGATTATGCAAGCATAGGAGTTAAATTTAAACCCAATATCATTGAAAGTATATCGCCAAATCCTGCTTTAGATAATATTGTAGTAAATTACAAGATAAACGAAGCAAGCTCTGCGTATTTAATGGTCTTAGGATATTACGGAAGTGGCACATCGTACAATTATATCTTAGATGTCAATTTACAAGAAATACAAATTAACACAAGCAGCTATCAAAATGGATTTTATACTGTTGCTTTAGTTTGTGATGGAGAAATTGCAGATGCCAAAACATTATTAAAACAATAACATTTCATAACATTTTAAATACAAATATCATGAAGTCAAAAATAATTATAATTTTAATCCTTGGTTCGTTTCTTTTAATAAACTTTGGTTGCGAAAAAAACGCAGGTGACGATTCTACTCATAGTACATATCCGATAGATATTAGTTTTACTGAAATTGGAAAAGGAGCATTGTATGGTAATGGAGCAGAGAATATTCCACAACAGAATATTGTTATTACAAATCAAACACAATTCAATGATTTAATTAATTCTATGAATACTGTAAATAATGTTTCAAACTCATTCACTGAAACAAGTATTGATTTTAATACATATCAAATTATTGCCGTTTTTAAGGAAGTAAAACCAACAAGTTGGAAAGTTGAAATAACCAGTGTTATTGAAAATGCAGAAAACATTACTATTTTAATAATTGAAACTGAAAATGAAAGTACAGTGATAACCCAACCCTTTCACATAGTTAAAATTCCAAAGACAACAAAACCAATAGTATTTGAACAATAGATATACGTTGGATAACAATGTATAAACACAATAGCGGGCAAATTGCAAATTTTAATATCCGAACTTTGCTTTAATATCTTGCAAGATTTGAATGTTGGTGTTTCAAAGTCCGCTACTGTGTTTATACTAAATCGTTATGGAGATTATTTGTAAAAATGAGCAAGACAACTTAGTTGATTTAAAAAGTGAAAACGACATTGTTGTAACACTTAAAAAAATAGAAAAATAACTATTTATACTGTTAAAAGGGAAATGGTAAAAGTCGAACCGAGCTTGCGAACTCACCGAAGGTAAAGTTAAAAGTGGTCTGCGGGTTTGGCTTTTCTTTATGAACTTTTTACTTTATAAACTTTCAACTGAATTTATTGTATTGCAAATAATGCGAAAAACAGGATTTTGCTACATAAAAATTTCAAAATACGCTTTTAAATGCACAAATAAAAAGAGTGTTTGTTGATTTGTTTTTAAAACATTTAAGCACATAAACATAAATTTTATAATATTTGATTTTCTAAAATATTAAAAATTACTTCACAAAATTCTATAAAAAATTAGAAAACTACATTATCTTTGACTAAAATATGAAAAAAACTTACTTCTTTATATTGCTTTTATGTGTAACTAAACTAAGTCTTTCGCAATCAGACAGTTTGGTTAAGTGCGATTTTAGTTTTGAATTTAAACCTGGTTTGTATTTGCAGTTTTCAGATTTTAGAAGCAATTCGCCAATTCCTTTTGAATCAGTTGTTTACCCAGATTATTCTCATAAAGATTTTTATTATAATTTAGATACTGCAAAAACCATAATCTTTAACGATAAACACGGTTTGCTTATCAAAAAACAAATATCTGAAGTTTGGGGATTTTCTAAAAATGGAAAACCATATATTTATTGGTCTAACAAAGCAAATTTAATTCCTTTTGTAGGTTCTATTTCTCATTTTATTACAACAATTAATACAATTCGCCATATAAGTCCAGAACCTTATTATGGTTCTTATTACTACAATCCTTACTATTATTCGCCACCAATGTCGAGAACCTATCAAACCGAAGAATTAAAACAATTTATAATTGATATGGAAACTGGAAATATTCTTGAATATAGTGTGAAAAATGTAGAATCAATATTAAAACGAGAGCCACAAATTTATGATGAATTTTCAAAATTAAGGAAAAGAAAAAAGACTAAACAACTGTTTTATTACGTTAGACTTTATAACGAAAAACGAGTTTTAATGATGAATGAGTAAATTTTTAAAAACCATGTATAATGTTAAGATTAGTAATTTTTATTTTTTTAATTAACTCCTATTTAATAGGTTTTGCACAAATTAATATTTCTCGCGGAAGTCAAGCAGAAATCAATACTTTTTTAAACTCAAAAACTTATATTGTACTAAACAACACATTAATGTCTGACTACAATATGGAAATGAAAGAAGCCATCTTAAAACATTGGACAATAACAGATTACGAGTTTATTACTGAATCAGAGTTTAAAAAACACAAATCAAATCCTAAAAATTCTTTTTTGATGATAAACCAAGTTTATTTTGAAAAAGACAAAACACAAACATTGTTTGATTTTTTAATTTTATGTTTAGGTGGAAATTACAAAACCGTAAACGACATGCCAACTCTTTGTGCCATACCGCTTTGCTATCATGGTGCTTTGCAAGAAGCATATGCTTATAAATTAGGATTAATGGTAAAATTCACTCAATTACATATAAAAACTTGCAAAAATAATCCAACTATAAGCGAGGATAAATTAGCAGAATATTATATGAATAAAACAGGTAGTCCTAAAACCAAAACTTTTTATTTATTAAAAGAAGAAGTTGAACCTGAAATTAGAACAAAAAATTCTTTTGCTACAGCATATCCATTTAATTTTGAATATGCAGACAAAGAAAAAATTAAAAACTTAATTGACAACAATGATGAAGATGCAATAATCCTACATATTTTAGGACCACAAACAAGCAACACACTTTCTTACTGTATAAAAATAATTATTGACACTCAGGAAGGCAATATTTATTATTACGACATGCACAAACTGAGCAATAAAAATGCAGACAGATTATTAAAAAGCGATTTAAAGAAATTAGCAAGTAAAAAATGAATTACCAAGAAGTAATTGAATTTATGTTCAACTCTTTACCTATGTATCAAAGAGTTGGGGCAGCCGCTTATAAAGCAAATTTAGACAATACTCTAGCATTTGATAAAATTACTGGCTCGCCACATAAAAAATACAAAACCATTCATATTGCAGGTACTAATGGCAAAGGTTCTGTTTCGCATAGTTTAGCATCAATTTTACAAGAAGCGGGCTACAAAACTGGTCTTTACACCTCGCCTCATCTTACCGATTATCGCGAAAGAATTAGAGTAAATGGAAAAAAAATAGAGGAAAGTTTTATTACAGAGTTTATAAATAGCCATAAAAATTTTATCAAAAATGTAAAACCTTCTTTCTTTGAAATGTCGGTAGCCTTAGCTTTTAAATATTTTGAGTTACAACAAGTTGAGGTCGCTGTTATTGAAGTTGGAATGGGCGGAAGATTGGATTCCACAAATATTATTTTGCCAGAATTATCAGTAATTACAAATATTGGATTAGACCACACACAATTTTTAGGTAATAGTTTGGCTGAAATTGCCGGCGAAAAAGCTGGAATAATAAAGCAAAATATTCCTGTAGTAATTGGAGAAAGACAGAAAGAAACAGAAGAAGTTTTCTTAAAAAAAGCCAAAGAAAAGAACAGTAAAATAAGTTTTGCATCAGATAATTATGCTTGTAAAATTTTAAACTCAAATCTTAAATATTCAAATTTTGAGGTGGAGAAAAAAACAAGTGATAAATCTTACACTTTAAATTTTAACTTATCGGGAAAATATCAAGAAAAAAACTTAGCTACAATACTTGAAACTGTTGATAATTTGAGAAATCAAGGATTTTGTATTTCTGATGAAAATTTGAAACAAGGTTTAGAAAATCTTATAAAAAACACTGGTTTTCATGGCAGATGGGAAACTTTAAATGCCGAACCACTAACAATCTGTGACACAGGACATAACAAAGATGGATTAAGCTATACTATCGAACAATTATTAAGTCTTGAGTTTAAAAAACTAAGATTTGTGCTTGGTTTTGTTAATGATAAAAATGTTGATGAAGTATTAAAGCTATTTCCAAAAAATGCTGAGTATTATTTTTGTAAAGCACAAATTCCACGAGCTTTAGATGAAAAAATACTGTTAGAAAAAGCAAATTTAGTTAGTATAAACGGCAAATCTTTTGAAAATGTAAGTTCGGCTTATCATGCTGCTAAAAAAGATGCTGATAAAAACGATGTGATTTTTATTGGAGGAAGCACTTTTGTTGTGGCTGATTTGTTGCAAGAATTTGCATAAAGTTTTACGAATTGATATATATTTATATATTTTTGCAAAAATAAAAAAAACGAAGTGAAAGTTAAGTGTTTGCTGAAAGGGAAAAAACTATGGATTTTAATATCAATACTTTTAGCAGTAGTGATAAGTGTTTGTGTAGTTTTATTAACAAAAGAAAAAACTAAAAGTCCTGAAACTGGTAAAGCATTTTTTTATAATTTTCCTGCAAAAATTTGTGATTCAATTACTGATTTGCGCACTACTGATGAGCAAATTGCTAGTTTGTTTATTTTAGCAAACCCACAAGATAGTTTAATAGCAACAAATGACTTTTTTTCTGGCTTTTTTTTCATTGAATATAATGGGCAAACTCTTCTTAATCGACAAAATGACAGCTGCACTAATAAATTAATTAGAGGAATTCACGAAAAAGAACTTAGAAATTTATTTGCAGATTCTATAAAAACTTTTTCATCTGAACTTTTAAATACAATTAGCGATACTGTTGTTCTGCTTAATTATTATAATTACCAAACAGACTTGCTTGTTAAACACAATATAAACGCATTGCTTATTGATGCAAATATTCCTGAAAAATTGGATTCTATAGCTGTGAAATTAATTTCAGATAGGCTGAAAATTAAATTAGACATTTTACATAAAAACAATATTCTGAGCATCTTGCATTTAGATAAAATTGACACAAAAGATGAAAAATCAGAACAATATTTACAAGAACTTTATTCAAACATAATTAATTCGGGTTTATGTGGTATAATAATTTCAGAAAGTGAGCAGCTTAATTATTTTTCAGATTTTGATGGACTTGTTTTTAAGTTAACTAAACTGGGTGAGACAATAAATGAAAATCTTATTTGCTCAACAAATGCATTTATTCTTTACGATGAAAAAGATATTAATAGTTTGAAAAACGACATTAAAAAACATACAAAAAAGAAGGATATATTTCTAAAAAGTTCTAAGTTTTTACGTGCTAGCATGTGGGCAAATCAAAAAACAGCACAAGACAGCACAAAACAATTGCTTGACCTAAATTTATTAGAAGCAAGAATTACAGAAGCATCTATTACATTGCTAAAAAACTCTAATAATTTAATTCCTATTTCAGATATAAATCAAAAAATTCATATTTTAATTGCCAGTAAATCAAAATACACTGATTTTATTAATATTATTTCAAATTACATTAATAATTATACCGTATCGTATTTTAATACTGATTCTAAAAAACCGCCTGTTATTCCAAGAGCTACAAACACTTTAATAGTTTTGTACGACACTAACTTTTCGGATTCTATTCCTAATCTTTTAAAAACAAGTCTATTAGAGTTTAAGCAACAAAAAATATTTTTAAATTTTGGCAAGCTTAGTTCTGAAATTTGCGAAATAGATGCAGATGCAATCTTACAAACTTATGACGACAGCTTTTTCTCACAATCATTTGTTGCACAAGCTATTTTTGGAGGAGTTGCTATTAAAGGAAGTCTTGCAAACAAATTAAACGACAGCATAAACTATGGACATGGAATAAAAACTACAAAAACTAGACTTAAATATTCTGTACCTGAAGAAGTGGGTTTAAATTCCGAAATATTATTAAAAATTGATAGCATTTTAAATTATGCTATATCTAGTGGTGTGTTTCCTGGATGTCAAATTTTTGTTGCTAAAAACGGAGTTGTTGTTCATAATAAATCTTATGGTTATCTTGATTATTCAAAAACAAATTCTGTAAAAAGTTCGGTTTTATACGATGTGGCTTCTTTAACAAAAATTTGTGCTACAACTCTTGCTACAATGAAAATGTATGAAACTGACAAAATTAATCTAAATGACAAATTATCTAAATATTTTAAAAACACTTCTATTGATTATGGAAATATAAAACCCGACACTTTAATTTTTATCGACACTATTTCTATTAAAGGAAAATCCTTATCTGAAATCGAAGACTTGGTGCAAGATAAAGACACTATTCATTTAAACGACACATTAGTAGAGCTAACAGAAATTATCCTTACAAAAACAACACCTAAATCTAATATTTTTCAAGTTCCTGTTCGAGCTTTACTTGTTCATCAAAGTGGAATAAGTCCTTCATTGCCTATTTTAAAATACATGTTTTATTTAAAGTCTTATAAAGAATTTTTACAAAACGAACATTTAAAAACCGATAGTTTAGATTTTCTTGATTTAGACGATATTACACAAGAAGAAGCTTTTGATTTTTATTATAGTAAAAAATGGATTAAAGATTCTGCTGAACTAAAAATTGCAGAAAACATGTATTTAAAAAAGCGTTGGCAAGATAGTTTATATGAAGATGTAAAAAGATTGGGAACCTTTAAGCGAGAAGTTTATCAATACACTGATATGAATATGATTTTAATGCAAGCAATTATTGATACAACAAATGAAAAAAGTTTAGATGTTTATGTAAAAACTGAATTTTACAAGAATTTAGGAATGAATAATACAACATTTTTACCTTTAGAGCAAAAAATTCCAAAAACAAGAATTGCACCAACCGAAAACGAAAAATTTTGGCGAAAACAAGTAATACATGGCAATGTACATGATCCTTCGGCGGCAATGCTAGGTGGAATATCAGGAAATGCTGGCTTATTTTCTACCGCCTCTGACTTGGGAATACTTGGACAAATGTGGCTAAATGGAGGAACTTATGGAGGAAAAAGATATTTAAAACAAAATACTATAAAAATGTTTTCTTCTACTCAACCCGAAAATCATAGAGGATTGGGCTTTGATAAAGTGTCGATAAAAAATCTAAATGCAGCTTCAGCACCAGCAACAACATTTGGTCATACAGGTTTTACTGGCTGTGCTATGTGGATTGACCCAGAAAATGAAATTGTATATGTGTTTTTATCAAACCGCATACATCCCGATGTAAATAATAAAGGTATTTATGGACAAAATATTGTTAGGAAAACTCATCAATGTATATACGATGCGATGATAAAAAACTGAAAATTATAATAAAAAAAACAAAATAAACGTTTTATTTTACAGCATAATTAATCATAAACTTCAACAATATGAGAAAAACAATATTTTGCATACTATTATTATTTTTGACGATAAAAACCTACAGTCAAAATAAAAACATTTGTTCAATAGAAACTGATGCAAACTACTATTATTACTTCATTGGAGACCATAAAGCCAATAATTTTAATTATGGCTTCTCATTGTTAATTTCCCATTATATAAGAAACTTAAAACTTAGTACAGGAATAAATTATTCTACGAAATATTATGATTCTGCAGGAAGCGCATTTTATTCTACTGAAAAGCATAAACATTATTTACAATATTTAAATTTTCCAATTACTGCAAATATTAAAATTTTTTCACGTAACAAATTTAGTTCAAGCATTCTTGCTGGATTTGTATTTAACCATATTATAGATTACAAAGTTAAGTTCTATTACATGAACGGTAATATTGCAACTAAAAATAATTTATTAGCTAATAGACAATTAGGCGTAAGTTTTATGCTTGGCTCAACCTTCTCACAAACAATTGAAAACAAATGGATATTAAATTTATCTCCTTTTGTTAGTTGTAGTTTAGTTCGTGACCATAAAGACCAAAGACCTGATTATACAAACATACCTAACAACAATTTATTTATAGGTTTAAAAATAGGAGTAGAATATATATTTTTATCAGTTAAAAGTTAATAAAGTTTTTAAAGTTCGTAAAGTTGGATTGGATTAAATCATAATTCTAATCTACATTTTAACATCGGGTGTTGAGCGATTCCAATATCGGGTGTTGAGCGATTCCAATATCGGGTGTTGAGCGAAGTCGAAACACCGAAATTCTTTCAACTTTTAACTTTTAACTGCGTTGTTATCCTTTAAGTGCTTCTGCACCACTAGTAATTTCGATAAGTTCGTTTGTAATAGCTGCTTGACGAGCTTTATTATACATTAAAGTTAATTCTTTAATCATTTCTGTTGCATTATCAGTTGCTTGATGCATTGCTGTCATTCTAGCTCCTTGTTCTGCAGCGTTAGTATCTAAAATAGTTTTAAAAAATTGAATTTTTAAAGCTTTGGGAAGCATTTCGTCTAAGATCTTATTAATTTCTGGCTCGAAAATATACTCAGATGGATTAGTTTTTTCTTCAACTTCTAGTGTCATTGGTAAAAATCGCTCTACTATTTGTTCGTGAACAGCGGCGTTTTTAAAGCTATTGTAAACCAAATCTATTCTTTCAAACTCTTCATTAGCAAATATTTCCATCAAAGATTCGCTAATTTTATTTGCATTAGAGTAAGTTAAATCGTCATAAATACCAATTTCTGTCTTATAGATTTCATAATTTGATTTTCTAATATAATCTATAGCTTTTTTACCTATACAATAAAATTTAACTTTTCCTTCTTTTGCTTGTTCTGCATAGTTTTCTTCTACATGGCTAATAGCTTTTTTACAAATATTTGTATTAAACGCACCACAAAGCCCTCTGTTTGAAGCCATTAGAACAATAAGTACAGTTTTAGATTCATTATCGTTAATAAAAATGTTTTTATGATTTTTATCTAAACCAGAACTTACTTCTTGTAACACTTCTGTTAGCTTTTCTGAATAAGGTCTAATTTGCGTAACCATATTTTGAGCTCTTTTCAACTTAGCAGCCGCAACCATTTTCATAGCTGAAGTAATTTGCCTTGTTGACCTTACAGAAGCAATTCTATTACGTATATCTTTTAATCCTGCCATGAATTAATTTATTTTTTATATTTAGCTGTAAATTCCTGTGCTACTTTTGTTAAAACCCCTGTAATTTCATCGTTATATTCACCTCTTGCAAGGCTTGCCATTGTATCTTTATGATTTAAGTTCAAGTAATCAATATATTCAGCTTCAAATTCGCTAATTTTATTTATTGGTACATCTCTTAACAAGGCATTTGTTCCACAGAAAATAATTGCTGCTTGATTTTCTACTTTAATAGGAGAATGTAGTCCTTGTTTTAATATTTCTACATTTTTTCTTCCTTTGTCGATTACTGCAAGAGTAACAGCATCAAGGTCGGAACCAAATTTTGAGAAAGCTTCTAACTCTTCGAATTGAGCTTGGTCAATTTTTAATGTTCCTGCAATTTTTTTCATACATTTAATTTGAGCATTTCCACCAACTCTAGATACAGAAATACCAACATTAATAGCTGGACGAATACCTGCATTAAACAAGTCAGACTCTAAGAAGATTTGTCCGTCTGTAATTGAAATAACGTTTGTTGGAATATATGCAGAAATATCACCTGCTTGGGTTTCGATTATTGGAAGAGCAGTAAGCGAACCACCACCTTTTACTTTACCTTTAAGGCTTTCGGGTAGGTCGTTCATTTTTGCAGCAATTTCATCAGATTGAATAATTTTAGCGGCTCTTTCAAGCAATCTTGAGTGCAAGTAGAAAACGTCACCAGGATATGCTTCACGTCCTGGGGGTCTTCTTAGCAACAACGACACTTCACGATATGAAACTGCTTGTTTTGACAAGTCGTCGTAAACAATTAAAGCAGGACGTCCTGTGTCGCGGAAATATTCACCAATAGCACAACCAGCGAATGGAGCATAGAACTGCATCGCTGCTGGCTCAGAAGCCGAAGCGGTAACAATAACTGTATAATCTAAAGCACCTGCTTCTTCTAAAGTTCTTGCGATACTAGCAACTGTAGAACCTTTTTGACCTATTGCTACATAAATACAATATACAGGTTCGCCTTTATCATAAAAAGATTTTTGATTTATGATAGTATCTATCGCAATTGTACTTTTTCCTGTTTGACGGTCGCCGATAATAAGCTCACGTTGACCACGTCCGATAGGAATCATAGAGTCTATTGCTTTAATACCTGTTTGCAAAGGTTCGTTTACAGGTTGACGAAAAATAACACCTGGAGCAACTCTTTCAAGAGGCATTTCGTATAATTCGCCACCTATAGGACCTTTACCGTCCAATGGTTCTCCGATAGTATTAACAACTCTACCTAGCATTTCTTCACCCACCATAATTGAAGCAATACGTCTTAATCTTTTAACAGTAGTACCTTCTTTTATATCTGTACTATGACCCAAAAGCACAGCTCCAACATTATCTTCTTCAAGATTTAATACTATACCTTTAACTCCATTTTCAAATTCTATTAATTCATTTGCTTGAACATTATCCAAGCCATGAATACGAGCAATACCGTCTCCAATTTGTAAAACAGTTCCAACTTCTTCAAGGTTTGTTTTTAAACTTAAACCTTCTAATTGTTGTTTTAAAATTTGTGATACTTCTGATGGTTTAATGTCTGCCATAACTGCTATATTATTTTTTTAATTTTTAATTATTTTTCTATTCTTAACTCTGATTTAATATTTCTTAATTGAGTTTCAACACTCATATCTAATAATAAATTGTCAATTCTTACAACTACGCCCCCGATTATTTCAGGTTTAACATTAGTTACAATTTCTACATCGCAATTTAATTTTTCTTCAACATTATTAGCAAATTGCTGAGAAATAGATTTGTCAATGTCTATAGCTGTTGTTAACACAACTTCTTTTATGTTTTTATGTTCTCTGTAAAAAGATGAAAAATCACGAATAATATCAGATATGTAAGCTTCTCTTTTGTTTTCTATTAACATGAGTAAAAACCTCATGCTTAATTCGTTAATAGAATTTGAAAACACATTTTTCAACACATCTTTTTTATCCTTAGATTTTACTACAGGACTTGTAAAAACGCTATAAAAGTTTTCATTTGCTTTAATGCTTGTTTTAATTAATTGAAAATCTTCATAAATTTTATCAAGAAGATTTTTCTCTTTTGCTGATTCAAAAATTGCTTTCGAATACCTTACCGATATTTTACTTTGATTCATAATTAATTAAACTTTACATCTTTTAAAATGTCATCTACCAAAACTTGATTGTCTTTTTTGTCTTTTACTTCTCGTCTGATAACTTTTTCGGCGACTAAAATTGACAAATCTAAGACTTGGTTTCTGATTTCTTCAACAGCAGCAGCTTTTTGTGCAGCGATTTCCATTGAAGCATTTTTCTTTAGTTTTTCAACTTCTTTTCCTGCTTCTTGCTTAGCTTCTGCAACGATTTGTTCTTTTAATTCTCTAGCTTCTTTAAGAATATTGTCTCTTTCTATTCTTGCCTCAATCATAATTTGTTCGTTGCCAGCTTTTAGCTGTTTCATTTCTTCGCGAGCTTTTTCTGCCATATTCAAAGCGTCTTCAATACTTTGATTTCTGTTGTTAATCATCTTGTTGATAGGTTTCCATGCTACTTTTCCAAGGATAAGTAATAATATTATGAAAATTATACTTGTCCAAAAAATTAAACCTACACCGGGCATTATAAGATCCATACTGCAATTATTTTATATTATTTTTTTATAAATTACTTTTAAAAAACATTTCCCGTAGCCAATCGCTAGTCGGGAAATGTAAAATTGTTTTACTGTAACAAAGCAACTACAACGCCAAATAATGCCACACCCTCGATAAGAGCGCATGAAATAATCATTGAAGTTTGGATGTTACCTGCAGCTTCAGGTTGTCTTGCTATTGCGTCCATTGCTGCGTGTCCAATTTTTCCAATACCATAGCCTGCACCAATTACTGCTAGTGCAGCGCCGATTGCTGGAAGTCCTACCATAATTTTAAATTATTTAAGTTAAACATAAAAAAAATTCTAATGTTCTGGTTCTGCTACTGCTATGCCTATAAACAAAGCAGAAAGCATTGTAAATACGTATGCCTGTAAAAATGCAACCAGCAACTCTAAAACGTCCATAAAAAGTACGAATAAGAAAGTTACTGGAGCTATTGCTAATGATTTAAAAACAAATATTAAACCCACTAAGCTCAAAATGATAATATGTCCTGCAGTTATATTTGCAAAAAGACGAATGGTTAAAGCCACTGGCTTAACAAACATTCCCATAATTTCAACTACTGTTAAAATTGGACGAACAAAAACTGGCACACCAGGCATCCACAAATTATGTTGCCAATAATGTTTGTTTCCATTCAAGTTTATCATTAAAAAGGTAAACGTTGCTAAAGTCATTGTAACAGCGATATTACCTGTTACATTTGCCCCACCTGGGAAAAATGGAATTATACCAAATAAATTATTAAATAAAATAAAGAAAAAGACTGTTAGCAAAAACGGTAAAAACTTATCTGTTTTCTTGCCTAAGTTTGGATAAACGATATCATTTTTCACAAACAGTATCAATGGCTCCATAAGGGCTTGCAAACCTTTTGGTCTTCCAGGACGTTTTTCGTATGCTTTTGCTACAGATATAAATATCCATAATATAACAATGGAAACTATAATCATTGCACAAACATTTTTAGTAATAGAAATATCTAAAGGTGTTGCATTCATTATTTTTTCTTCGCCATCTTGAATTTCGGTTGTCAATCCTCCATTTTCATCAGCTAAATAAATTTTATCGTGGTGAAGTATATATTTATTTGTTCCTCTATCCACAACTTTATTGCCATGTTCAAATTTAGAAGACATAAAAACATCTAATTTCCCATTTGCATACACAATTATTGGTAAAGGAATAGAAACAATTTTTTCGCTTCCATCAGATTTTTTATAATCTAGAATATGCCATTCGTGAGAGTCTTTCAAATGGTGCATTATCATTCCTTTAATATCAAAAGCCTCATCTGCATCTGCTTGTTTTGCGTCTGATGCAAAAGCTTGTATTGACAACAAACTTGCAAAAATTACACTTATAAATAATACTCGTCTCATTACAATCAAAAAAGTTTTTTAATGTAGCATACAAATTTACAACTTCAATTTTAATATCCTAATATTATTTGTCATTTTTTTTCAATTAACTATTTTTGGTTATTTTTATCAAACAAAACAGCTCAATTATTAGATAAACGAAATAAAATATAAAAAACTGTATTACAAATTCTTTTTTAAAAACACTATTATTTATAAAAAGTGGTAGCAAAAACAAGAGAGAAAAAATAATTTTTCCCAATATGGTAAACATATATACATTTGTTATATTTTTTCTTCTATTTTTTCTCAATATTAAACTTATAATAAGAATAGAAAAAAAACTTAACACAAATAAAAAAGGGTTTATCCAAAGTACATTAGGAGCATAAAAATATCTTCTAAAATAAAACAATAAAAAATAATGTACTGCAAAAATTAATATTGCTACAAAGCTAAAGTTTATAAAAAGTTTAAATTGTTCTTTACTTGTCATTCAACACTCTTTTTATAACAAGATACAAGGATCCAAAAATTGAAAAAAGAGACAAACCGATAGTGAATCCAGGAGTAGAATTGTCGAAATGTTTATCTAAAGCAACTCCTGCCCATGTTCCTAAACCAATCATAATAGCCATTTCAAAAGCTAAGGTAGAGTATTTTATAAACTTATCTAAGCTTTCTTTTCCTGTTTTTTTTTTATTTTTATCTTCGTTATTGTTGTCTTTATTATTTTCCAATTTATATATTTTCTTTATCTTGGATATTTGTACACATATTACAAGTTCCTGTAAAAACAGCTCCTGGCTCAATAGAAATTTTTGTAGTTTGAATATCACCTATTATTTGTGCTGTAGATTTCAAAGCCAAAATATCTTCAACGCTAATCTTTCCTTCTATAAGTCCGGAAATTTCGCTTGTTGCACAAATAATTTCTCCTTTTATTTTACCAGTTTCTCCTAGAACAAGTTTAGCTTTAGTTTCTACATTTCCTTCTAAACTACCATCAATTCTAATATCTCCATTTGAAACAATATTTCCAATTATGGAAGTTCCATTACTAATAATATTAAGATTTTTTAAATCTTCGTCGTGATTTTTTGCCATAATATTGTTTTGTTTTTCTTAGGCAAATATAAAAACATTGTTTACAAAATGAAAAAAATATTAAGTATTTTTTAATGCTATTGTATAAAAATACCTAACGAATACTTATTTTCAGCGTTTCAGCCCCATACCGAACAATTACGCCCTGCCCATAAGTGCACCCCAGTTAAAAGTTAAAAGCGGTTTTCTGTTTGGCATTTCTTTACAAACTTTTTACTTTATAAATTTTTAACTGAGTTTATTGTGTTGCCCTACGGGCAAGGCTTTCGAGGGTTTAAATACCGCAGGCTACGCCTACGGTTAATCACATGTTGTCCTACGGACAAACCCTTGATAGTCTTATATTGTCCTTCGGACAATTAAATGAGTTAGCGTGTGGTTCAAAAAAAACGAAAAACAGGCGATACTATTATGTAAAATATCTAATGAATTATCAAGCTCAAACAAATTTTTATTCATCTTTCTAAAACTTATACAATTAATTAATGGTTTTTTTCTTTAACAATTATATTTGTCTTAAACCTTATTTTGACACATAACTCAACTTATTAAATAAGATAGACAAAAATTGTTAATAAAAATATTTCACAAAATTTGCTCAAAACAATTAATTTTTGCTTGCTTATCGACAAATAAAAAAGTTTAAACTTTAGAAAAAAAGTTTTTTTACAAAACCAATTTTTCTACACATATTGCTATTAGAGGCAAACGGAGTTGTTGTAGATTTATTTTTTATTTATTAAAAAATTCTTGTTTAAATAAAAAAAATACTATTTTTGCAGTCCGTTTGGTCATCCAGCCTAATGTAAAAAATAATTTATTATTATTTAAAATTTTAAAATTGTGAAAACATTGAAGTACAGAACATTATCAGCTAACAAAGAAACTGTAAATAAACAGTGGTTTGTTGTTGATGCAGATGGTGAAATTTTAGGGCGTTTAGCGTCTAAAGTGGCTTTCGTTCTTCGTGGCAAACATAAAACAGATTTTACTCCTCATGTTGATTGTGGAGATAATGTTATTGTTATTAATGCTGAGAAAATTGCAGTTACTGGCAACAAGTTAGTTGACAAAACTTATATTAGACATTCTGGTTATCCAGGTGGTCAAAAGCAAACCACATTAGAAGAAATGATGGAAAAACAGCCAGGCAGAGCAGTTGAAAAAGCAATAAAAGGAATGTTGCCTAAAAACGCTTTAGGTCGCCAATTATTTAGAAATTTATATGTTTATGTTGGTCCTGAGCACAAACACGAAGCTCAAAAGCCAACTAAATTGGATTTAAATACAATTAAATAGTATTATGGAAGTTTTAAATGCAATAGGACGTAGAAAAGCCGCTATAGCAAGAGTATATCTAAGAAGCGGAAAAGGAAATATTACAATTAACAACAGAAAACTTGAGGATTATTTCACGCTAACTCAACATCAATATATCGTAAAACAACCTTTTGCAACATTAGGTAAATTAGAAGAATTTGATGTTAAAGCGAATTTAGAAGGTGGTGGAATTAAAGGACAAGCCGAAGCTTTGCGTTTAGGCATAGCAAGAGCACTGCTTAAAGTAGATCCTGAATTCCGTGCTAGCTTAAAAGCTCAAGGTTTTCTTACTAGAGATCCAAGAATTGTTGAAAGGAAAAAACCTGGACAACCTGGTGCTCGTAAGAAATTTCAATTTAGTAAACGTTAATATTTTTAGTGAGTGTAAACAAAGTTTAGTATCTAAATTATGGGGACAGTTTTTGTTGTTCAAGATTCTACCTCATAATTGTTACTACAGAATGTAAACTTAAATTTAAAAAAAATGCCAAAAGTAACATTTGAAGAATTACTTGACGCTGGTGTACATTTCGGACACCTAAAGCGTAAATGGAATCCTGCTATGGCTCCTTATATTTTTATGGAGCGTAACGGTATTCACATTATCGACCTACACAAAACTGCAGTGAAAATTGAAGAAGCTGCTAATGCAATGAAAAACATTGCTAAATCTGGTCGTAAAATTTTATTTGTAGCAACAAAAAAACAAGCAAAAGACATTGTTGCTGAAGAAGTTAAAAAAATAGACATGCCTTACGTTACCGAACGTTGGCCCGGTGGTATGCTAACAAACTTCCCAACTATTCGTAAAGCTGTGAAAAAAATGTCTTCTATTGACAAAATGCACACTGACGGAACATTTAACACCTTGTCAAAACGTGAAAAACTCCAAATTACTCGTCAAAGAGCAAAATTGGAAAAAAACTTAGGTTCAATCGCTGATTTGTCAAGACTTCCTGCTGCACTTTTTGTTGTTGACATGATGAAAGAAAAAATAGCTATTAACGAGGCTGCAAAATTAAACATCCCTGTTTTTGCTATGGTTGACACTAATAGCGATCCTAGAGTGGTTGATTTTCCTATTCCAGCAAACGACGATGCATCAAAATCAATACAGCTTATCGTAAGAATCATGACTGAAGCAATTCAAGAAGGTTTAAACGAAAGAATGGTTGAAAAAGAAAATACTGCAAAACCTATTAAGGATAGCGATGATGAAGAAGAAGTTGTTGCTAAAAAAAGACCTGCTCGCAAAACTAGAGCAAGAAAAGAAAGCATAAAGCCTAAAGCAGAAGAAAAAGAAGAAACCGAAAGTAAAGAAGAGACAACTAAAAAAAGTGAAAGCATAGACGCTGAAGCTAAAGAAGAAAATAACTAATTTTAAAATTTGATAAAATGGCAAATATAACAGCTGCTGATGTAAGCAAATTAAGACAAATGACTGGTGCAGGCATGATGGACTGCAAAAAAGCCTTAGTTGAAGCTAATGGTGATTTTGAAAGAGCAAAAGAACTAATTCGCGAAAGAGGATTAGCTATTGCTAACAAAAGAGCCGACAGAGAAGC
Source organism: Bacteroidales bacterium UBA5219 (assembly GCA_002412425.1). GTDB lineage: Bacteria > Bacteroidota > Bacteroidia > Bacteroidales > ML635J-15 > Bact-19. The sequence goes on from DHVB01000062.1 coordinate 31,172, forward strand.
TTCTGAAGGTGTTGTACTAACAAAACTTACTAAAAACAATACTGTAGGAGTAATGGTTGCACTTAGTTGTGAAACCGATTTTGTTGCAAAAAACGTAGATTTTATTGCTATGGCTAAAACAATTTTAGATTTTGCAGCAGACAATTTATTCGAAAATATAGACCAACTTAAAGAAGCAAAAATCAACAACCAAAGTGTTGCTGATATGATTACTGAAAGAAGTGGTGTTACTGGCGAAAAAATGGAGTTGGCTTATTACGAAAAAATTGAAGCTCCTCTTGTTTGTGCATACGAACATATGGGAAATAAATTAGCAACTTTAGTAGGATTAAACAAAGCTGTTGACAAACAAATAGGCGTTAACATTGCTATGCAAATTGCAGCAATGAACCCAGTTGCTATTGATAAAGATTCTGTATGCCAAAAAGTTATTGATAAAGAATTAGAAGTTGGACGCGAACAAGCTCGCAACGAAGGTAAAGCAGAAGAACTTCTTGACAAAATTGCTCAAGGTAAACTTCAAAAATTCTTTAAAGAAAATACTTTGCTAAATCAAGAATATGTTCAAGAATCAAAAACATCAGTAAGAGAATATCTACAAAAACAAGATAAAGACCTTACAGTAACTGTTTTTAAAAGATTTGGATTGGCAAATTAAAAATTAATATTTTGTTTAATGTTAAAAAAAGTCTCGGCATTTTGTTCGAGACTTTTTTTATTTAATAATTTATTAGCTTCAATATGTTTATTATTTTTGCAAGCATTATTAAACCTTATGAATAAGAAAATTTATATAGAAACCTATGGCTGTCAAATGAATGCTGCAGACTCAGAGACTGTTGCAGGAATTATGATAGCAAAAAATTATTTTGGAGTCAACAAAATTAATGATGCCGACCTCATCATAATAAACACTTGCTCGGTAAGAGATAATGCAGAACAAAAAATTTGGAACAGATTAGACCACATAAAAGCCTTAAAAAAGAAAAACAAAAATCTTAAAGTTGGCATTATTGGCTGCATGGCACAGAGAATTGGCGAAAAACTTCTCGAACATGACGCTGTTGATTTTGTTGCTGGACCTGATGCTTACAGATCCTTACCAGAATTAATTGATGACAATAATGATTGTTTAAAACAAAAAAATCTAATTCTCGATATTAACGAAACTTATTCTGGAGTTGAACAAATAAAACAAAACCAAGACGAAATTTCTGGATTTGTTCCTATTACTAGAGGTTGTAATAATTTTTGCTCATATTGCATTGTGCCTTATACGCGTGGCAGAGAAAGAAGCAGTTCTTATATTGATATAATTAACGAAGTTAAAAATCTTGAAAGCAAAAATTTTAAAGAAGTAACATTATTGGGACAAAATGTAAATTCTTATTATTTTGAAGATGAAAACCATAAAGTAAATTTCCCAAAATTAATGGAAATGGTTGCCAAAGCTGCTCCAAATATGAGAATTAGATTTACAACTTCTCACCCAAAAGATTTATCAGACGACCTGATTGAAGTAATGGCAAAATATAAAAATATTTGCAAGCACATTCATTTGCCTGTGCAATCTGGAAGTAGTAAAATTTTGGAAAGAATGAATAGAAAATACACAAGAGAATGGTATTTAAATCGTATTGAAGCAATAAAATCAAAAATGCCAGATTGTGGTTTGTCTTCTGATATTTTCTGTGGTTTTTCGAGTGAAAGTGAAGAAGATTTTCAAGAAACTTTAAGTTTAATGCAAATTGTGGGTTATGATTTAGCTTTTATGTTTAAATATTCTGAAAGACCTGGGACATTTGCTGCTAATCATTTAGATGATAACATTCCAGAAGAAGTGAAAAAAGAAAGATTAGCAAGAATGATAAAACTGCAAAATGAAATTTCTTTAAAGAAAAACAAAGCAGATATAGGCAAAACCTTTGAAGTTTTAGTTGAAGGAAAATCTAAAAGATCAGAAAAAATGTTGTTTGGTAGAACCGAACAAAATAAAGTTGTTGTCTTTAATGCTGGCAGTGCAAAACGTGGCGATTATGTAAATGTAAAAATTTTAAGTGCCAGTTCTGCAACTTTAAAAGGAGAGATTGTTAATAAAATTTAATAAATTAATCTGCGTTTTTACCTTAAAAACCTCCTTTATCTTAAAAAAAAGCATATCTTTACAATAATTAAATTTTAAATATTTTTTACAATATAGTTTGGTATTAATGTGTGATTATAAAACTTAACTAATTTGTAATATAGATTAAAGGCTTATGTGAAAATTTTAGCATATTTTTGCCTTGAAATGTAAATTATATTAATGAATGAAATTTTTAAATGAGATTTACCAAATTTGTGTGAAAATTGAATTTTAAAATTGTTTGAAGTAAGAAAAATAAATTAGTAATAAAAAAATTACTCTTATGAAAAAGATATTTACAATAATATTAAGCGTTGTTATAGGATTAAACTTGAGCGTAAAAGTATGGGGACAAGTAAATATTTCGGAAGGAAATACGATTACACAAGATTTTAACATAATGGGAACAAGTGATACAGCAACTTTACCTGCTGGATGGAAAGTTGATAAAAACGATAATAATGTTAGAAAAGTTGGAAGTTACTCTAATGCAATTGGTAATACAGAAATAATAGCCGGCAATAACATGCAAAATAATGCTCAAAATGGCATTTACAATTTTGCAGCTGGCAATCCGACTTCAGCGACAGATCGTGCTGTTGGTGGGATATCCTCTGGTAGCGGTTCTAAATCCGTAAACGTTTATGTACAACTTAAAAACATGGGATCAACCGACATCAACTCTTTTACAATATCTTACGATGTAGAAAAATATAGAAAAGGATCAAATAGTGCAGGTTTTACAATTCAAATGTATTATTCCACAAATGACACTACTTGGACTCCTGCAGGAACTGATTTTTCAACTAGCTTTAGTAAAGATAGTGACAATAATGGATATAATCCTGCACCTGGTGAAACAAAAAGTGTCAGCTCTAAAACTCTAAACCAAGCCTTAGCAGTTGGGAGTTCAATTTATCTTGCATGGAATTATTCTGTTACTTCTGGCTCCACAACTTCAAATGCTCAAGCACTTGGCATAGACAATGTTAGTATATCCGCAAATGGCACTCCCACTCCCACAATTGTCGTTTCGCCCGCTACACTTACAGATTTCACTTATGACCTCGGACAAGGTCCTAGTGCCACACAAACATTTTCTATTTCCGGCTCTAATTTAACATCAAATATTAGCTTAGCTGCTCCAACAAATTACGAAATTTCAACAAGTTCAGGCACAGGTTTTACAAATTCACTAACATTAAACCAAAGCGGTGGAACAGTCTCAAATACAACAATTTACGTAAGATTAAAAGCCGGCTTAAGTATAGGAGTTTATAATAACGAAAATATTACAGCAAGCTCAACCGGAGCAACTAGTAAAACTGTTTCTTGCAGTGGTGAGGTAAGTTTAGCCCCTGTTTCAAATTTAAGTGTAATATGTTCATCAAATACAACAGCCCAAATTGTTTGGTCAGAACCCGAAAGCGACTATGACGGAGTAGTTATTGCTTTTAGACAATCAACAAATGTTCCACATAGTTTAAGCGCCGACCCAACTACAATTACAGCAAGTGCAAATTTTGGAACCACCGATACTCAATTTGGTGGTTCAACTCCATTTTCTTACGTAGTGTATAAAGGCACAGGAAATTCTGTTGAAGTAACAGGTTTAACAGCCGGGCAAACATATAAAGTAAAAGCTTATGTTTATAAAGGCACAACTTGGATTCCCGATAATAAATGTCCTACATTAACAATTTCTAATCTTGGCTTGTCTAATGTAAGTGCTTTTCAAAATACTGATGGAGATTCAAATTCGCAACTTTCATGGGTTTTGCCTTCTGTTGCTTGCTTTGACGAAGTATTAATTCTAGCAAGACAAACTTCAAATATCAGCTTTACACCCTCAGGCGATGGCTCAGAATATACTGCTAATTCAGCTTTTGGCTTCGGAACAGACTTAGGCTCTAACCAATATGTGGTTTACAAAGGAACAAGTACTAGTATGACAATAAGTGATTTGACAAATAATCAAAAATATTATGCAAAAATCTTTGTACGTAAAGGAAACGAATGGTCTAGCGGTATAGAATTAGAGCTTAATCCTAAAATTTCTTCAGTTCTCGAACATGGCGATTTAGCTATTCTTGCCGTAAACACTACTAGCGATTTCGGAGACGAGTTTTCTTTTGTTTGCTTTAAAGATATTGCTCCGGGTACGGCAATTGATTTTACCGACAATGGTTACGAAAGAGTTAGTGCTGGCAAATGGGGCGACACAGAAGGAACTATTAGGCTAACGCGAAAAAACTCAAATTTGTCCGCAGGAAAAGTTATTAGTTTAGAAATAAAACAATCCGGCTCAAGTTTGGGTTGGGGAACACAAGCAAATATTTATATTGACGGAAATTTAGACAACACAAATTGGAGTTTAGAAAGTCTTAATGGTTCAAGTCAGTTTGATTTAAATAAAGAAGACCAGCTTTGGATAATGCAAAATGGCAACTGGGTAAATCCTTCCGATTCGCATGATGCAGTTTACACAGGCAATGTTTTGTATGGGTGGACAGCCACAGGTTGGAAAAGCTCACCAAATTACGCAGATACCAAAGGCTCAACAATTTACCCGGGTTGCGAATGTGCAAACACAAATTTATATGGTATAGAAAGCTCTAAAAAAGATAAAGTAAAATATACCGGAATAACAACTCAAGCGGATAAATTTGAATGGATAGCCAGAATAAATAATCCGGCAAATTGGACAGGATTCTCCTCAAACGCGGATTACAATGCTGCAAGTCCTAAATTCAAATCCGATGGGCTTAGTTTAGACATTATTCCTATACAAGGTTATGAGGCAAAATGGAGGGGCTATAAATCAGCTGGCTGGTGCGATTGCTCAAATTGGTATAATTTAAAAGTGCCTGACGAAAATACTGATGTTGAAATTTCCGGTCATATTGAAGGATGTTTTTATTTAAGACTTAGTGCTAATCCTGATTCTTTGGCAGTTTGTAAAGTGTAAAGATTTAATAGTAAAAGGCGATGTATATAATGCTGCAAATGCTTCTTTAAAAGTAAAGGGCAACTTTACTTTAGACGGTGGAAGCGTGAACTTTAATACTAATGCAATCAATTTTGAAATTGGTGGAGATATGAGTATTGATAATGTGAATAGCTTTAAAACTTCACAAGCAAATACAAAACTAAATGGAACCTCAATTCAAAATATCAACGGAATTAGCGAAGTTGTTTTCGGAACATTAACTATTGATAAACCTTCAGCTCATGTCGTTCTTGCTAAAAATATTAAAGTAAGCAATATAAATTTCATCAAAGGAAAAATTAACACTGGAACTAATCGTGTTTTTATTGACAATACTGCAACAAATGCAATTGGAAGCATATCGCCTTTATCGTATATAAACGGAAATTTAAGACGAGCTGTTGCTTCAACTGGTTCTTACACATTACCTGTAGGAAACGATTCAAATTTTGAATTAGCAACAGTAGAATTAAATTCAAGTTTAGGATTAACTCACCTTGATGCGAGATTTGACAGTCATGTAACAAGTACAGATATTTCGTCATTAAATCTTTTTGTTGATGGAACTATTTTACAATCTCTTTTAGATGCTGGTTATTGGACAATTGCCCCAAATTCAGGATTAAGTTCAATTAATTATGATATAAGTTTAGATATGCGTGGAGCAACAAATGCTGGAGCTCAAGCTGGACAACATACTGTTATTAAACGCGACAACTCGTCAAGCAATTGGTATTTGCAAGGAAATCACACAAATGCAACTCAGTCAATTTCTGGTGGTTCAGTACATGCTGTAAGAACTGGATTAACTTCCTTCTCAGAATTTTCAATTGCAAAACATAATTTGTTTATTTTACCTGTTGAATTAATTAGTTTTGAAGCTAATTGCAATACAGATTTTGTTGAATTAAATTGGATTACTGTAAGCGAAACCAATAATGATTATTTTATTGTTCAAAGAAGCCAAGACGCAACAAATTGGAAAAATCTAAGCAAAATTCAAGGAGCTGGATTTTCATCATCAGAAAAAGAATATGAGTATATTGATAATACTCAAGTTTCTGGAAACATGTATTATCGCTTAGTACAAGTTGATTTTGACGGAACAAAAACTATTTCAAATATTGTAAATGTAAATTGCATAAATAAATTTGAAATTCCTAATATTTCAATTTATCCAAATCCAGCTAATGATATTCTAAACTTTAGTCAAGCACAAACTTACGAAATTCTTGATATTCAAGGAAGAGTGCTAATGCAAAGCAAAACAAAACAAAACTCTGTGAATATAAGCGAGTTAAAAGAAGGAATGTACTTTATAAAATTTGAAAACGAACTTTTAAAATTTATAAAATATTAATGTTTATTTGCTTACTTCATTTAATAAAAAACCTGTAACCCTACAGGTTTTTTTATAAGTTTACTTTGTGTTTTTGGGGTGTTTTACTTTGTGTTTTTGGGGCATTTTACTTTGTGTTTTTGGGATTGTTTTAAATTAAAAACCTCATTAGTTTAAAATTTTCAAAATATAAACTTTAAACTTGGTGGACTAGTTTGCATCTTTTTGAAATTTCTCTAAACAAAAAAAGCGACAAATAAGTCGCTTTTTAATTTTAGTTTTTTAGTTTTACTTAATATATTAATTTTCTACTATTTCTGGATTGTCTGCTGAAGGAACATGAGCAGTTAATTTACCGTAGAAAAATGCTGTAGCTCCCAATAAAATAGGCATAAACAAAACAAAAGCGATAACACCCAAGATTGGAGTTATAAAGCCTAAAATCAAAAATACAATCCAAATAACTACAAAAAGTACTAAATGAGTAAAAAACATTTTCCATTTATATCCATAAGTACATTTGTTGCTAAGACTTATTGCTTCGCTAGGATTTATTCCTTTATCAACAACAAATAAAGTTGCGAAAGAGAAAGCATATTGAAGAACTAAACCTGGAAAATACATAAATAAAAAAGCTGGGAACATTATAATAGACTTTAAACCTGTAACGAGGAAGAACTCTCCCATGTACTTGCGATACTTACTAGCAAAAATTTCTGTAGGAGAAATTATAGCTCCTCTACTCATTTTTGCAGGCAAAGTAATCATACCTATTGTAGTTCCAACATTTAGATAAGGAATCCAAATGGTTAATCCCCAAAGAATTACCGCACCTATTAACGATAAAAAATTTTTCAAACCAAGCTTTATTGATTCAATAATAGCTTCTTTTACTGTAAAATTTGCTTCCATAATTTTTAGTATTTTAATTAAACTTAATGATAATAATTATCCAAAAATAATAAATAATATTCAAATTCTAGCAATAATTTATTAACATTATGTTAATAACATGGTTTTATTAATTAAAATAGACATTCCTTTTTTACTGTACTATGTGCTATATAAGCGAGTTAGCAAAAATTATAATCTAATAAATACGACATAAACATTTTTAAAAAGTTTATGTGATTTTGATATTTTTACATTAAATACGCAACTTTGCTATCAAAATAAAACAGGAATTTCTTATTTTTGCCCAACACACCTACCAATTGGTAGGATTTTTAAAAATATTTTTATGAAAATTGGCCTTCTTTCAGATACTCATGGATATTTAGACAAAGAAATTTTAGATTTTTTTGCAGAATGTGATGAAATTTGGCATGCCGGCGATATTGGTTCTGAACAAATTTTAGATGATTTAGAAAAATTTAAACCAACAAAAGCCGTTTGGGGAAATATTGATGGCACTAAAATCAGAGCTAGAACTAAAGAATTTTTAAATTTTGTTTGCGAAGGACAAAAAGTGCTAATAACACATATTGGAGGCTATCCTGGGAAATATGCTCCTAACATTAAAAACTTGCTATTAGATATAAAACCCGATATTTTTATTGCTGGTCATTCCCATATTTTAAAAGTAATTTATGATAATAATCTGAAACTTTTACACCTAAATCCTGGTGCGGCAGGAAACACAGGCTGGCATAAATTTATCACAGCAATAAGATTTGAAATTGAAAACAATACCGTTAATCCTAACGAAGTAATTAAAAACATTGATATTTTTGAGAAAAAAAGAAGTTAAAAACACTCTATAATCAACTTCACTAATCTCAATAAAAAACCTTTGACTACGCCAAAACTGAAAAATAAATATGAAACAATGATAATATTCTATTTTTTATATATTTTTGTTTTGTATGAAACAAGTTTCTAAGTCGAAAATATCATTTATTAATTCTTTAAAACTTAAAAAGTATAGAATTAAGGAAAAACTTTTTGTTGTTGAAGGTGAAAAAATTGTGAGCGAAGTTTTAAAATCAAATTTAGATATAAAATTAATTTGTGGTTCGCCAGAATACTTAGAAAAAAATGAATATGACTTAGAAAAATTTCAGGATTTAGTTTTTGAAGCCAAACCTGAAGAAATGAAAAAGATAAGCAGTTTTGTTACTCCTTCTAATGTGTTGGCTATAGTTTCAATGCCGGAATCTCGTAATATTTTATATAAAAATGAAGATTTATATCTAGCTTTAGATGAAATTCAAGACCCGGGAAATTTGGGAACAATTATTCGTATTTGCGATTGGTTTGGAATAAAAAATTTAATTTGTTCTCTCAATTCTGCAGATTTATACTCTCCAAAAACTTTACAAGCTACAATGGGAGCTTTTTTAAGGGTTAATGTTATTTATGCCAATATTGCTGAAGAAATTGTTAAATTTAAAAACAATACCAAAAACCATGTGTTTGGAACTTTTTTAAATGGCGAAAATATTTACAAATCATCGTTGCCAAAAGCAGGATTTATTATTATGGGCAACGAAGGAAAAGGCATAAATAAAAATTTAGAAGCTATGGTTGACAAAAAACTTTTTATTCCAAGTTTTTCTGAATTAGATATACATGCCGAATCTTTAAATGTATCTGTTGCAAGTGCAATTATTTGTTCCGAATTTAGAAGAAATTTATGATAAAACATTCTAAAATATTTTTTACCTGCATAGCTCTAAGTCTTGTTGTTAGTACTACAAATGCTCAAGAAGTGGCTGTTACAAATGATATTGGCTCATGGTTGACAGCAGGTTTCGAGAAAAAGTTATATAAAGGTTTCAAACTAGAATTTGAACAAGAATTAAGATTGTTTAAAAATTTCACAAAAATTGATGATATAATCTCCAATATTGAATTTTCTTATAAAATAAATAAAAAATTTTCGATAGCCGCAGGGGGAAGATACACTTACGACATGGATTATTTAAACAATTTTCAACACGATTTAAGATATAATCTTGACTTTTCATATCAGATAAAACTTAGTTCTGTTATTAGACTTGGTTACAGATTGCGTTATCAAAATGAATATTTGAATTGCTTTAGAAGCCGAGAAATTGATAACTTGCAAGAAATTAAGTTTAGGAATAGGATAAAACTTGAATACTATCACAAACAAGCTAATAAATTTTATTTTTCAGCTGAAATTTTCAGACTGCATAAAATTTTTAGATTACCATATTTTAGTAAAATTAGACTTTTTATAGGTGATAAATATAGTTTTGGAAAACATAGTTTAGACATATCGCTTGGCTTTCACCATTTTTTAAAAAAAGAATCCCCAGCTAAACTTGGTGTTTTATCATTAAAATATAGTTTTAATTAAAAATTTCTACTTTTCAACAGCATGAATTTAATAAACTATCAACTACTTACTATATGTTTTCTAATTTTATTTATTTACTTTTGCATTAACTATGATTGATGATAAAAAATATCAACTTTTGAAAGACATTAATTCGCCTGATGATTTAAAAAAAATCGACTTAAGTGAATTACCAACTGTTTGTGAAGAGTTAAGAAATTTTATCATTGAATCAGCATCAAAAAATCCTGGTCATTTTGGAGCAAGTTTAGGAGTAGTTGAATTAACAGTTGCATTGCATTACGCATACAACACACCTGTTGATCAATTGGTTTGGGACGTTGGTCATCAAGCTTATGGACATAAAATTTTAACTGGAAGAAGAGATTTATTTCACACAAACAGGGCTTATGGTGGCATTAGTGGATTTCCAAGTCCCAAAGAAAGCGAATATGACAATTTCGGCGTAGGACATGCATCTACAAGCATTTCGGCTGCGTTAGGAATTGCAAAAGCAGCAAATTTACAAGGCGAAAAAATAAACACTGTTGCAATAATTGGCGATGGTTCTTTAACTGGAGGAATTGCTTTTGAAGGCTTAAATAACCTAGGTGCGTCTGGCGAAAATGTTTTAATTGTCCTAAACGATAATAAAATTGCAATTGACGAAAACCGTGGGGCACTCAAAGAATATTTAACAGATATTGCTACTTCCAAAACTTATAATAAAGTTAAAGACGATGTTTGGTATTTCTTGGGCAGGCTTAATCGTTTGGGTTCAAATGTTCAGTCTTTTTCACAAAAAATTGATAATGCGATAAAATCTATTGTTTTAAAAAACAGCAATTTATTTGAATCTTTAAACATTAGATATTTTGGACCTGTTGATGGACATGATGTTGTTTTATTAGTAAAACTATTTGAAGACATCAAAAATATTCCAGGACCAAAGCTATTGCATATTATCACTAAAAAAGGTAAAGGATTTAAGGCTGCTGAAGAAAATCAAACATTATGGCATGCTGCACCCGGTAAATTTGACATTACAACAGGCAAACTTACCGACACTAGTCATTGCGAAAACGAACCTCAAAAATTTCAAGATATTTTTGGAGATGCTATTATTGAATTAGCAAAAGCAAACCCAAAAATTTGTGCAATTACTCCAGCTATGATAAGTGGTTCTTCTTTGTGCAAAATGTTTGAAGAATTTCCTGAACGAAGTTTTGATGTTGGTATTTCAGAACAACATGCTGTTACTTTTGCTGCTGGCTTAGCAATAAAAGGAATGCTACCTTTTTGCAATATTTATAGTTCGTTTATGCAAAGAGCATACGACCAAGTAATTCACGATGTGGCTTTACAAAATTTAAAAGTAATATTTTGTTTAGACAGAGCTGGCTTGGTTGGACAAGATGGACCTACCCACCACGGCAGTTTCGACTTATCATATATGCGTTGTGTCCCAAACTTAGTTATTGCAGCTCCTAGAGATGAATTTCAACTTAGAAATTTAATGTTTACCTTACAATTAGAAAAACATAATTTTCCATCTGTAATTAGGTATCCACGTGGTAAATCTACACAAGCAAAATCTAAAATTGAATTTAAAGAAATTGAAATTGGAAAAGGAGAAAAAATTAAAGATGGAAAAGATATTGCAATACTTAGTATTGGCACTCCTGGAAATACTGCAATAAAGCTAGCTAACGATTTAGAAGAAGAAAATTTAAACATTGCTGTTTTTGATATGATTTTTGTAAAACCTCTTGACAATAAACTATTAACAGAAATATTTAACAATTATAAACATATCATAACTATTGAAGACAACAGTATTATTGGTGGATTTGGCTCTGCAATATCTGAATTTATGGTTGACAACAAATTTAATTCAAAAATATATCGCTTTGGTATTCCTGACAGATTTATTTCTCATGGAAGCCAACAACAATTAATAGAAGAATGTGAGTTCGATTATAATACCCTAAAATTATTTATTAAAAATTTAAATTAATTTTTTTATGAATATGCAAAAGACAGTATTTCTTTCTTTACTAATGCTTGTTAACGTTCTAGCACACACTCAAGAATTAAAACCTGATAGAACTAGCATTAATTATTTTTATGATGCTGAAGCATTTATGTACGAAGGTAATTACGATGAAGCCTTAGACTTGTTGTTAAAATTAGATAACATAAGTCCTGACAACCCAAACATTTGGTATAAAATAGGCGTATGTTACTTAAATACAAGACTTTACAAAACACAGGCTCTTGAGTATTTAAAAAAAGCATCAAACTACACTTCGCCAAATTATAAAGAAAATAACCATAAAGAAAAAAATACACCTTTAGAATCTTATTTATATTTAGGAATTGCTTATAGGGTAAATTACATGTTTCAGGAAAGTCTCGATAGCTTTGATAAGCTTAAAGGCATGCTTAGTCCTTCAAAAACAGAAGACAAGGCTCTATTAAAAATAATAAAAAGAGAAATTGAAATTACAGAAAACGCAATTTATAATGTTGCAAACCCAATAAAAGCTGAATTAATCAACTTAGGAGAGGTTATCAATTCTGAATTTACCGATCACTCCCCTATTGTTGATTTATATGAAAATTACTTAATCTTTACATCTAGGCGACCACGCGAAGGACAAGAAATGAAAAATCAAGATGAAGATATTTTTATTTCTAAAAAAGTTAATAATAAGTGGGAAACTCCTATTAGATTAGGAGAACCTGTTAATACAATTGATAACAATGAAGCTGCAATTGGATTGTCTATAGATTCTAAACAGTTATTCTTTTACAGGTCGGGAGAAAATAACTCTGGCAGTATTTTTATAACAGAAAGTGATGATATGTATAATTGGTCAACTCCAACTTTGCTAAAAGAAAATGTGAACTCAAGATTTAAGGAAACTCATGCTACAATTAGCCCAGATGGAAATGCTATATTTTTTACTAGTAACAGAAAAGGAGGATTTGGTGGTTTAGATATATATGTTATGAGGAAGTTACCAAACGGAAAATGGAGCGAAGCTTTGCCTTTACCCAAACAAATTAACACAGAATATGATGAAGAATCTCCTTTTATTCACCCTGACGGCATTACTTTGTATTTTAGTTCCAAAGGACACAATTCTATGGGAGTTTATGACGTGTTTTCATCTATTATGAGCAGGAATGGCAAATTTACAGAACCTGTAAATATTGGATACCCAATAAATACGCCAGACGATGATGTTTCTTATGTTGTAAATCTTGATGGACAAAAAGGCTATATAGCAACAATAAAAGCTGATGACGGTTATGGAGACTTAGATTTGTACGAAATATTACAAGAAGATGTTCATAAAAACAATATAATTATTTATGAAGGAATTATTGCTGATAAAAATAATAATCTCACTGAAAATGTAACCATAACTTTAAAAAATAAAGATTCTAATGAAGAACCAAAAGTATCTCGTTTAAATCAAAATAATTCAAAATATGTATTAACTATGATTCCAGACAACACTTATGAAATTATTTATCAAATACACGGACATACCATTCGTTCTATTGATTACACTCCAACTATAGATGAATTAACACAACAAACAAAACTATATAACCCAATAGAATTAGACCCTATTATTTTAAGTTCGTTTTATAATCATGCATATGTATATTTTGATGAAAACGATAATAACTTAAATGATGATGCTATAAGTTTACTTGATAAAGTGATTGAAAAGTATGTAGAATTTGAAGCTAAAAACGAAAAACTTGCAATAAATATTGTTACACCAAAACAAGACGCAAATCCATTATATGATGAAAAACGTTCAAAAGAAATTTTTGAATATTTAAGCAAAAACAATATAGCTAAAAACGATATATACAGCGATGGTGTATTTGATAATAACTCAACCAATATTTATGGATTAGAAATTGTTGAAAACAAAAAATTGCTAGCTATCGAAGAAAAAGAAGAAGTTATAGTAGATAAAGCAATACTTAAAGTTGAAAATATTTTATTTGATTTTGATAAATACAATATAAAACCTGAATATTTTGATAATTTAGATTTACTAGCAAATTACTTAAATGATAATCCTACTGCCAAAATTGAAATCGGCGGACATACCGACTGGTTAGGTACTAGCGAGTATAATTATTTACTTTCTTATCATCGTTCAAAAGCAGTAAAGGATTATTTAGTTGCAAAAGGTAATAATGCTGAAAACATTATAACTGCAAAATATGGTAAACACACTCCTATAGCTGCCAATCAAACTCCAGATGGTCGTGATAATCCGACTGGTAGAAAATACAATAGAAGAGCAGAATTTAAAGTGCTAGTTCAAGGTAATAAAACAATATTAGAAATTCTCCCAATAGTAATTGAAGAAGGCGATTATATTGATATTTCTAAAACTCCTTCAAATAAAAAATATACTGTTCAAATATATGCTTTGAAAAATCAAAAAGCACTTGAAACCTTCTCTGAATTGGTTGGTGTAAAAATGCATGTTTCTAGTGACGGTTGGTATAGATATTATGTTGGCGAATACACTTCATACAAAATGGCGGTTGAAGCTGCTACAAACCTAAAATCTATGGGTTATGATACATTAATAAGAAAACTTAGCTTTTATGAAGAGTAGTGGGATAAAGAATATAATAAAAAAGTAAAGTTGGAATAGGAATAACTACAAAATCACCCTCCCCTGCATATTAGATAAATCTTTTAAAATGCCTTTTATTTTTTTAAAATCTTCTAATGTGCTTTGGAGTTCTTCGTCATTTTTGCTTTCCGTAAGTAATTTTATTTTATTTTTCACATTAGTTTCGAACTCTTTAGCAATTTTTAATTTATATTTTATAAAAACATCTTCTAATATTTCTTGCAATCGCTTTTCTTCTTTAAGAATTGGCGAGCCTCTTTTTTCCCATATTGGACTAAGTTCATATTTTGACGAACATAAATTTACAGAAACCTGACTAATTTCAGGGTCTAAATTATGAGTAAATAATTCTATTTTTATAGGTTCATCATTGTTTATCAATTCTTCAGCAAAAAGAAATATTTTTTTATTTATTACATTTTTAAATTCCAATCCTTCGCTTCTAAGCTCGTTTATAATAAATTGAGCAACACTTATTTCTAATTCTGTTTCGGTTGCACCATCTTTTATGTCTATGATATTATTGCCATATAACAACAATAATCTAATAATTTCTTTTTCTTGTGATTCGAAATAAATACCCTCAAACGAATCGGGTAAACTAGGTGTAAGCTTTACTGGTTGAGAATATCTATATTCTTGTTTTTTAATGCTTTCGATTTTTGATCTTCTAATCTTTAAAACTTCGGCATACAAAACACTTTGGTCAACATCTAAAATCTTGCTACACTCTTGAATATAAATAGATTGCTTAATGTTGTCGTTGATAATTGCAATAGACCTAACAATATCTGTAATTAAAGAAGCTCGTTTTATTGGGTCATTTTTAGCCTCATCAAACAGTAAATTTGCCTTAAATGAAATAAAATCTGTTTCATTTTTTTCGATATATTCAATAGTTTTAGAGCTTCCATGTTTTTTAGCGTAAGAATCGGGATCTTCTCCTTCTGGGAAAAGTACAATTCTAACATTTAAACCTTGCTCTAAAATCATATCTATGGCTCTTAGGGAGGCTTTTATTCCTGCTAGGTCTCCGTCATAAAGAATGGTAATATCATCTGCAAACCTATGTATTTGTCGTATTTGGTCTTCGGTTAATGAGGTTCCTGATGAAGAAACAACATTTTTTATTCCAGTCATAAACAAGGATATAACATCCATATAACCTTCTACCAAATAGCATTTTTTATTTTGCTTAATTATTTCATTTTTTGCATGAAATAAACCATATACAACTTTACTTTTATTATAAACTAAAGATTCTGGTGAATTTAGATATTTTGCTGTTTTTTTATCATTGCTCAAAGTTCTTGCACCAAAGCCTACTACTTGTCCTGCGATACTTAAAATTGGGAACATTACCCTTGCTGCAAACCTATCGAAATAGTAATTTTCTTTAAAAAAGCTTAGTCCTGTTGACTCTAAAAATTCTTTTTTATATCCGTTTTTTAAAGCCCATTCTGTAAAGGCATTTTTTTGCTCAAGACTATAACCCAATCTAAATTCTTTTATAACTTGCTCATTAAAACCTCTTTCTTTAAAATAACTTAAACCTATTGATATTCCCTCATCTGAATTAAATAATGTGTTTTCAAAATATTTACAAGCAGCTTCGTTTACAATATTCATACTTTCTCTTTCTGTATTGGCACGAATATCTTCTTCGGTCAATTCTTTTTCTTCTATATGAATATTGTATTTTTTTGCTAAATATCTTAAAGCTTCGGGATAAGAAAGTTGTTCGTGAGCCATAATAAAACTTACGGCATTACCTGCCTTTCCACAGCCAAAACATTTAAAAATTCCTTTTGATGGACTTACTGTAAACGATGGAGTTTTTTCATTATGAAAAGGACACAAACCTAAATAATTTGCTCCTCTTCTTTTTAAAGATACAAATTCTTGAATAAGGCTTGTAATCTCAGCTGCATCAATAATTTTCTGAACGGTTACTTGATCAATCATGTTTGGTTTTTATTTTTCTCTAAATTAGAAATTATTAATAAGATAACAAACCTATAACTTTTGTTATTGTAAATAGTTATTCACAATAATGTACCCTGTAGATGCTACATTGCTTTTATTGCCAGCTCTGTCTTTTATGTAAAATTTATACATTATTGTGTCGTTTTCAAAAGGAAAGGTTTCGTTTAAATCTTTAACAAACATTTCGCCTTGCAAAGCTTCGTCTTGAATGTTTCTTTTAAACTTAGGCACAAAGTACTCTAATGGTACTTGCATATTAATCAAAACTTCTTGCTTATTTTCAATTTTATATTTTTGTAAAAAGATTGTGTTTTGTCTGGGGCTAGTTGTATCATAACCTATATCGCCATCTCCATCAACAAAATAAAAATGTAATGTGCCATTTAATACACGATTTTGCAAAATATCAAAAGTATCTTTAACTATAAAATCAATAAATTCAATATTTGGTTCTTTGGGAAATGTTTGTGGTTTAAAACATGATGAGAATGAGAATAAAAGTAAAAACAAAATAATAGCAATACCATCATTCTTTCTTTTTCTTCTTATCTCAACTAAATATTTCATTACCTATAAAATCTAATAAGCAAAGATAACATAAAATTTATTGTAAAGCAGACTTAATAATATAAAAATTGGGGAAAACTAAAATTTAATTTTCCCCAAGATCACTCTAAGTTTAATTATTTAATATCACTTACTTATGCTTGAGCTGTTGGTCCTCCAAAATTCATTGGAATAGGTGTTCCTGGTTTATTGTTACTAATTTTTATTTCGCCATTAATGCTTTCAAATTTAACAACATTTTCTTGCAAAGCCCCTAATAATCTTTTTGCGTGTTCTGGAGTAAGAATTATTCTAGATTGTACTTTAGCCTTAGGCATTCCTGGCATAATTCTAACAAAATCCAGCACAAACTCCGATGAAGAGTGTGTTATTACTGCAAGATTAGAATAAACACCTTGTCCAACCTCTTCGCTTAGTTCAATATTTATTTGATTTTGCTTTTTTTCGTCCATAATTTTTAAATTTCAGTTTCTTCAAATTTTTCTTCTTCAATACTTATTTCATCTTGATTTAAGTATTGTTCTGCAATCATCTTAGATGTAACTCTAATATTTTCAAATTCTTTTTGTCCGGTTCCTCCAGGAATTTTATGTCCAACAATAACGTTTTCTTTCAATCCTTCAAGTTCGTCAACTTTTGCACGTATTGCTGCTTCGTTTAGAACTTTAGTTGTTTCTTGGAAAGAAGCTGCTGACATAAAGCTATTTGTTTGAAGAGCTGCTCTAGTAATTCCTTGTAACACTTGACTAGAAGTAGCTGGCAAAGCATCTCTAACTTCAACTAGTTTCATGTCTTTACGTTTTAATATTGAGTTTTCATCTCTCAACCTACGATAAGAAATCATTTGTCCTTTAGAGAAATTTGTAGAGTCTCCTGGGTCAACAACAATTTTCTTATCGAAAATAGCGTCATTTTCTTCTCTAAACTCCCATTTGTCAACTAGTTGTTTTTCAAGGAATTGAGTATCACCAGGTTCAACAACTTCAACTTTTCTCATCATTTGGCGTACAATCACTTCAAAGTGTTTGTCATTAATTTTCACACCTTGTAAACGATATACGTCTTGGATTTCATTCACTAAATATTCTTGAACTTCGGTAGGACCTTTAATTGCTAAAATATCGCTAGGAGTAATTGCTCCATCGATAAGTGGTGTACCAGCTTTAACATAGTCGTTTGGTTGAACTAAAATTTGTTTTGAAAGAGGTACTAAATACTTATTAACCTTACCGTCTTTTGCGGTAATTTCAATTTCTCTATTTCCTCTTTTAATTTTACCAAAAGATACTTCCCCGTCAATTTCTGAAACTACAGCAGGATTAGATGGATTTCTAGCCTCAAACAACTCTGTTACTCTAGGCAAACCACCGGTAATATCTCCACCTTTTCCGACAATTCTAGGCATTTTAATCAAGATATCTCCAGATTCAACTTTTTCGTTTTCTTCAATTTGCAAACGAGCACCTACAGGTAAATTATAAGTTGCTAATACTTCGTTATTTTTATCAACAATTTTGGCAACTGGAATTTTAGTTTTATCCTTAGTTTCGATTATAATTTTTTCTGTTAAACCAGTTTGAATTATCAATTCATCTTTATAGTTGACACCTTCGATAACGTCTTCAAACACTAGTTTTCCCGAAACTTCACTAACAATAACGATATTATATAAGTCCCAATCACAGATTCTATCTCCCTTTTTAAAACTATTACCTTGCTTAAAGTACAATTTAGAACCATAAGGTATAGGTTTGTTTACTAAAGGTATTTTTGTATTTGGGTCTAAAATTTTCATTTCAGCCATACGAGTTACTACAATATCAACAAGAGAACCATCTTTTTCTTTATGTTCAACTGTTCTTAACTCATCAATTTCTAGGATACCGTCATATTTTGCGTCTATAAATGATTCTCCCGCAATTTTACCAGCAACCCCTCCCATGTGGAATGTACGTAGAGTTAACTGAGTACCAGGCTCTCCGATAGATTGTGCTGCAATAACTCCTACAGCTTCTCCTTTTTGAACCATTCTGCGAGTTGCCAAATTACGTCCATAACATTTTGCACAAACTCCTTTTCGAGATTCACAAGTTAATACCGAACGAATTTCAACTTTTTCAATTGGAGATTCGTCAATAATTTTTGCAATTCTTTCAGTAATTTCTTCACCTGCAGCAACTATTAATTCTTCAGTTTGTGGATGGTAAATATCATGAACACTAGTACGACCTAAGATACGTTCATAAAGAGATTCAATTACTTCTTCATCATTTTTCTTTAGTTCAACAGCTACCAATCCTCTTAATGTTCCACAATCTTCTTCGGTAATAATAACGTCTTGTGCAACGTCAACTAATCTTCTTGTTAAATATCCCGCATCGGCAGTTTTTAAAGCTGTATCTGCAAGACCTTTACGAGCACCGTGAGTAGAAACGAAATATTCAATAATTGACAAACCTTCTTTAAAGTTTGCTAAAATTGGGTTTTCAATAATTTCGCTAGTTGCAACACCTGATTTTTGTGGTTTTGCCATAAGTCCCCTCATTCCGCACAATTGGCTAATTTGCTCTTTAGAACCTCTAGCTCCAGAGTCAAGCATCATATAAACTGCATTAAAGCCTTGGTCATCAGTAGAAAGCTTTTTCATAACATCGATAGATAACCTAGCGTTTATATTAGTCCATACGTCAATTACTTGATTGTAGCGTTCAGTATCGGTAATAAAACCATTTTCATAGTTAAACATGATTTCATCAACCTCAGCATATCCTTCTTGAATTAATTCTTGTTTTGTTTCAGGAATAATAACGTCATTCAAATTAAACGACAATCCACCTTTAAACGCATGAGAATATCCTAAGTCTTTTATATCATCTAGGAATCTTGAAGTTACGTCTGTTCCAAACCTTCCTACAAGGTTTCCAATAATATCGCGTAATGATTTTTTTGTAAGAATTTCATTAATATATCCGTATTCTTTAGGAACGATTTGGTTAAATAATACTCTACCTGTAGTAGTTTCTATCATTCTTGTAACCGCTTCTCCTTTTTCGTTTACATCGTCAACTCTTACTTTTATATTAGCATGAAGATCTAATTGTCCTTCGTTATTAGCGATAATAACTTCTTCAGGAGAATAATATGTATATCCTTCTCCTTTTACTCCTTTTCTACCTTTAGTTAGATAATACAAACCTAAAACCATGTCTTGAGAAGGAACAGTAATAGGAGCTCCATTAGCTGGATTTAGAATATTATGAGAAGCCAACATTAAAACTTGTGCTTCAAGAATAGCTGCGTTACCGAGTGGTAAATGCACTGCCATTTGGTCACCGTCGAAGTCAGCATTAAATGCTGTACAAACTAATGGGTGCAATTGAATTGCTTTTCCTTCGATAAGTTTTGGTTGAAATGCCTGAATACCTAAGCGGTGCAAAGTAGGAGCACGGTTTAACAAAACTGGATGACCTTTTAAAACGTTTTCAAGTATATCCCAAATAACTGGATCTTTTCTTTCAACAATTTTTTTAGCAGATTTAACAGTTTTTACTATTCCGCGTTCAGTTAACTTACGAATAATAAAAGGTTTGTATAATTCTGCTGCCATTTCTTTAGGTAATCCACATTCGTGCATTTTTAAATCTGGACCAACAACAATTACCGAACGAGCAGAAAAGTCAACGCGTTTACCTAATAAGTTTTGACGGAAACGACCTTGTTTTCCTTTTAAGCTATCACTAAGAGATTTTAAAGGTCTATTTGCTTTAGTTTTTACAGCATTTGATTTTCTTGAGTTATCAAAAAGAGAATCTACTGCTTCTTGTAACATACGTTTTTCGTTACGTAATATTACTTCTGGAGCTTTAATTTCGATTAAACGTTTAAGCCTATTATTTCTGATAATAACTCTACGATACAAATCATTTAGGTCGGAAGTTGCAAAACGTCCACCATCTAGTGGTACTAATGGTCTTAACTCTGGTGGAATAACTGGGATAACATTGATTATCATCCACTCAGGTTTATTTCTATCAGCAGAAAGTCTAAATGCTTCTACAACATTCAAACGTTTTAGCGCCTCGCTTTTTCTTTGTTGTGAAGTTTCATTACTTGCTTTATCTCTCAAAGAATATGACAATTGATCTAAATCAATTCTTTTAAGCAAATCTTGGATAGCTTCAGCACCCATTTTTGCGATAAATTTATTTGGGTCTGTATCTTCTAAAAGTTGATTTTCGCGTGGCAGGCTATCTAAAATTTCCAAATATTCATCTTCTGTTAAAAAGTCTAATTCTTGAATACCATCAATAGCTTTTACTCCTGGCTGCACAACGATATAACGTTCGTAATAAATTACAGAATCGAGTTTTTTACTTGGTAGTCCGAGCAAATAACCTATTTTGTTTGGCAAAGTCTTAAAGTACCAAATATGCGCTACTGGAACTTCAAGTTTAATATGTCCAATTCTTTCGCGTCTTACTTTTTTCTCGGTAACTTCAACACCACATCTATCACAAACTATTCCTTTGTATCTAATTCTTTTGTATTTACCGCAATGACATTCATAATCTTTTACTGGACCAAATATTCTTTCGCAAAACAAACCATCTCTTTCTGGTTTATAAGTACGATAGTTTACAGTTTCTGGTTTAGTTACTTCGCCACTAGACATCTCCTGAATTTCTTCAGAAGAAGCAAGACTAATAGTAATTTTTGAAAATTTTGTTTTTATTTTTTTATCTTTTCTAAAAGCCATATTTTTATCAGCTATTAAATTATTTTTTAATCAAGATCTACTCTCAAACACAAACCTCTTAACTCATGTACCAACACATTTAGAGATTCTGGGATTCCTGGTTCTGGCATTTGTTCGCCTTTAACTATTGCTTCATAAGTTTTTGCACGACCAACCACATCATCAGACTTAACAGTTAGAATTTCTTGAAGTATATTAGCAGCACCAAATGCTTCGAGTGCCCAAACCTCCATTTCTCCAAAACGTTGACCTCCAAATTGTGCTTTACCACCAAGAGGTTGTTGTGTAATTAATGAATAAGGACCAATAGAACGCGCGTGCATTTTATCTTCAACCATGTGTCTTAATTTTAACATATAAATTACTCCAACCGTTGCTGGCTGGTCAAATCTATCGCCTGTTCCACCGTCATACAAATAAGTGCTTCCGTACTCTGGTAAACCAGCTTTTTTAGTATATTCATTAATTTGGTCTATATTAGCACCATCAAAAATTGGAGTTGAAAATCTACAACCCAAAACACTACCTGCCCAACCTAAAATTGTTTCATAAATTTGTCCTAAGTTCATACGAGAAGGCACGCCCAAAGGATTCAAAACAATATCAACAGGTGTACCATCTTCTAAGAAAGGCATATCTTCTTGACGTACAATTTTTGCCAAGATACCTTTATTACCATGACGACCAGCAAATTTATCACCAACTTTAACAACCCATTTACTTGCAATATAAACTTTTGCCAATTGAATTATTCCAGCAGGAAGTTCGTCTCCAATAGTAATTTCGAGTTTTTTACGACGATTATCACCATCTATTTTCTTTTGTTCAACCATATAATTAAACAAAAGTTTTGAAATAGTTTCGTTTCTATTTTTGTCGGTTGTCCAACGTCCAGGACTTACATTAATAAAATCTAATTCTGCTAATAATTTTTGAGTAAATTTTGTTCCTTTTGGAATTAAATCATTGTTAAAATTATCTTTAACACCTTGTGATGTTTTTCCATTCACAAGAGTGAAAAGTTTTTCAATCAATATACTTTTTAGAGCAGCAGATTCTTCTGCATGTTTTTTATCAAGATTTTCAACTAAAATTTTATCTTGATTTCTAAGTTTACGATCTTTAATTGTTTTTGAGAACAATTTTTTATCAATCACAACTCCACTAGTTGATGGCGAAGCTTTTAATGAAGCATCTTTTACATCACCAGCTTTTTCACCAAAAATAGCTCTCAAAAGTTTTTCTTCTGGAGAAGGATCAGATTCTCCTTTTGGAGTAATTTTACCTATAATTACATCTCCAGGTTTCACATATGCACCTACCCTAATAATTCCATTCTCATCTAAATCTTTAGTTGCAGTTTCGCTTACATTAGGAATATCTGAAGTTAATTCTTCTAGTCCTCGTTTTGTTTCGCGTACTTCTAATTGATAATCTGCAATATGGATAGATGTAAAATAATCTTCTTTAACTATATTTTCATTTAATACAATAGCGTCTTCAAAGTTGTAACCTTTCCAAGGCATAAAAGCAACTTTAAGATTACGTCCCAAAGCTAATTCTCCTTTTTCTGTTCCATAACCTTCGGTTAATAAATCGCCTTTTTTAACTTTATCGCCTTTTTTAACAAGTGGACGTAGGTTTACACAAGTATTTTGGTTAGTTTTTTGAAATTTTGGAATATTATAAGTAACAAAATTATCTGTA
This sequence comes from Bacteroidales bacterium UBA5219, assembly GCA_002412425.1. Taxonomy (GTDB): domain Bacteria; phylum Bacteroidota; class Bacteroidia; order Bacteroidales; family ML635J-15; genus Bact-19. Next base: position 54,627 of record DHVB01000062.1, read on the forward strand.
AAACTTATAAATTCTTCTTCTTCGGTTCTATCGTACTTAACTATAATTTTTTCTGCGTCCACATATTCAACCACACCGTTATTTTCAGCAGTAATTAAAATTCGTGAATCGCGAGCAACCATTTCTTCTATACCTGTTCCTACAATTGGAGCTTCTGCTCTTAACAAAGGCACAGCTTGACGCATCATGTTAGATCCCATTAAAGCACGGTTAGCATCGTCATGCTCTAAAAATGGAATTAAAGAAGCTGCTATTGACGCTATTTGATTTGGTGCAACGTCCATTAACTCAATTTGTTGAGGATCTGTTACTACAAAATCACCTTCATCTCTTGATTTTACTCTTGATGACAAGAAGTTTCCGTCATCATCAATCAGAGCATTAGCTTGAGCAATAACTTTTTCTTCTTCTTCTGCACTTAAATAAACTATATCATCGAAATATACTTTTCCATCAACAACTTTTCGATAAGGAGTTTCAATAAATCCGAGTTTATTTATTTTTGCATAAACACAAAGTGAAGAAATCAAACCAATATTTGGACCTTCTGGAGTTTCGATAGGACACAAACGTCCATAGTGAGTATAGTGAACGTCTCTAACCTCAAAACCGGCTCTTTCGCGAGAAAGTCCACCTGGACCTAATGCTGAAAGTCGTCTTTTATGAGTAATTTCTGCTAATGGATTTATTTGATCCATAAATTGAGACAATTGATTTGTCCCAAAAAATGAATTTATTACAGACGATAATGTTTTTGAGTTGATAAGATCAATTGGATGGAAAATCTCATTGTCTCTAACATTCATTCTTTCGCGAATAGTACGAGCCATACGAGCTAAACCAACACCAAATTGATTGGCTAATTGTTCTCCAACTGTTCTTACTCTACGGTTACTTAAGTGGTCGATATCATCAACATCTGCCTTTGAGTTTACTAACTCAATTAAATATTTTATTATTTCAATTATATCTTCTTTAGTAAGAATGCGGATTTCGTCAGGAATATTCAAGTTTAATTTCTTGTTCATTCTAAAACGACCAACATCTCCTAAGTCGTAACGTTTGTCGGAAAAGAATAATTTATCAATAACATCACGTGCAGTAGCTTCGTCTGGTGGTTCGCTACTACGTAACTGACGATAAATACTTACAACAGCTTCTTTTTCCGAGTTACATGGGTCTTTTTGTAAAGTGTTGTAAATTATTGCATAATCAGAAACTTTTTGATTTTCTTTATGTAAAAGAATAGTTTTAGTTCCTGATTCTAAAATCAAATCTATATGCTGTGGTTCTAGGACTATTTCTCTATCAATAACAACTTCGTTACGTTCTATTGATACTACTTCAGCTGTATCTTCATCAACGAAATCTTCTATCCACGTTTTTAAAACTCTTGCTACTAATCTTCGACCGACAACTCTTTTAAGAGCAGTTTTAGACACTTTTATTTCATCGGCTAAGTCAAAAATTTCTAAAATATCTTTATCACTTTCAAAACCGATAGCTCGAAGTAAAGTTGTAACAGGTAATTTCTTTTTTCTATCAATATATGCGTACATTACACTATTGATATCTGTTGCAAACTCAATCCAAGAACCTTTAAATGGGATAATACGAGCTGAATATAATTTAGTTCCATTAGTATGAATAGATTGACTAAAGAATACGCCTGGCGACCTATGTAGTTGCGAAACGATTACTCTTTCTGCTCCATTTATCACAAAAGTTCCACTTGGTGTCATGTATGGCACTGCACCTAGCCAAACATCTTGAACCGAAGTTTCAAAATCTTCATGTTCTGTATCAGTACAATACAGTTTTAGCTTTGCTTTTAAAGGCACGCTATAAGTTAATCCACGTTCAACACATTCTTGTATGCTGTATCGTGGTGCATCTAAAGTATAATCTAAAAATTCTAATACAAAATTATTTCTAGTATCGTTTATTGGAAAATTATCCATAAACACTTGATACAAACCTTCAGATTTTCTTTGTTCTGCGGTGGAGTTTAGTTGAAAAAACTCCTCAAATGACTTTATTTGTATTTCTAAAAAATCAGGATACTCTAACTGATTTTTTGTTGTAGAAAAATTAATTCTTTGTTTCTTATTACTAATCATTGTTTTTTATTATTTAAAAGAACCTAAACATTAACAACGAAAGGTTTAAAGCCCTTTTGGGCTTTAAACCTATAATTTAATACAACAAAAGTTGTTTATTTAAGTTCGACTTCTGCACCAGCCTCTTCTAATTGAGTTTTAAGTGCATTTGCCTCGTCTTTTGGAACTCCTTCTTTAATTGGTTTTGGAGCTTCATCAACAAGGGCTTTAGCTTCTTTAAGACCTAGTCCTGTTAATTCTTTTACTAATTTAACAATTTGTAATTTTTGAGCGCCTGCGCTTTTCAAAATAACGTCAAACTCTGTTTTTTCAGCTTCAGCAACTTCACCAGCGCCACCTGCAACTGGTCCTGCTACTGCAACTGCTGCAGCTGCTGGCTCAATACCATATTCTTCTTTTAGGATGTTTGCTAATTCATTTACATCCTTAACAGTAAGGTTAACTAATTCTTCTGCTAACTTCTTAAGATCTGCCATTTTAATTTGTTTTTAATTTGTTTTAAACTAAATTTTCTATTCTCTTTCTGATAAGGTTTTTACTAAACCTCCTAATAAATTTTTACCTGATTCAAGTTGTCCAAGAACTGTTTTTATTGGTGATTGTAACAATAAAATAATATCTCCAATAAGTTCTTCTTTAGATTTAAGACTTGCTAAAGCGCTTAACTGGTCTGCACCAATATAAAACGATTCTTCAGCATAAGCTCCTTTGAAAAGCGGTTTATCACTTTTTTTATTAAGTTCTTGAATTAATTTACCAGGAACATTTGCAACATTAGTAAACATTACTGTAGTGTTTTCTTTTAAAACACCATATAGTTCCTGAAAATCACGACCGCTTCGTTCTAAAGCTTGCTTAAAAAAAGTATTCTTAACAACAATCAGTTCTATGCCTTTTTCGAAACATTTTTTTCTTAATTCAAAAGTATCTGCCGCATTTAACCCCGAAATATCTGTTAGATAAAAGTGGTTATATTCGTTGATAGTATCTTTCAAACTTTCGATAAGTGCATTTTTATCTTCTCGTTTCATAACTGGCAATTTGTTAATTACTAATTAATTGACTTAAGATTGATTTCAATACCTGGACTCATTGTGCTAGACAAGTAGATACTTCTTACATAAGTTCCTTTTGCTGCTGTTGGTTTAAGTTTTATAATTGTCTGAATTATTTCAGTTGCGTTATCAACTATTTTTTCAGGACTAAATGAAACTTTACCAATACCTGCATGGATTATACCGTATTTATCCACTTTAAAATCAATCTTTCCTTTTTTCACATCTTCAACTGCTTTGCCGATCTCCATAGTTACTGTACCAGCTTTTGGGTTTGGCATTAAACCTCTAGGGCCTAAGATTCTACCTAGTTTTCCTAGTTTTGCCATTACCTGAGGCATAGTAATTATAATATCGATATCTGTCCAGCCTCCTGAAAGTTGTTCAATATAATTATCTAATCCAACATAATCAGCACCAGCATCTTTTGCTTCTTGCTCTTTATCTGGAGTACATAATACCAAAACTCGAACTTCTTTACCAGTTCCGTGAGGTAATGTTGTAATTCCTCTAACCATTTGATTGGCTTTACGAGGGTCAACACCTAAACGAACATCAATATCAACAGAAGCATCAAACTTTGTAAAAGTAATCTCTTTTACAAGTTTTGCAGCCTCTTGAAGATCGTACTTCTTTCCTTTTTCAAGTTTAGCTAAAGCGTTTTTTCTATTTTTGCTAATTTTTGCCATTTCAAAAAGTACTTTAATTATTTTTTAATTGGTGATTGTCCTTTTACAGAAATCCCCATACTTCTAGCTGTGCCTGCAACCATACTCATTGCTGAATCTAATGTGAAAGCATTTAAGTCAACCATTTTAGCTTCTGCAATAGCTTTAACTTGATCCCAAGTTACTGAACCAACTTTATTTCTATTTGGTTCTGCAGAGCCTTTGTTAACTTTTGATTGCTCTAACAATTGAATCGCAACCGGTGGAGTCTTTACGATAAAATCAAAAGATTTATCACTATAATAAGTGATAATCACAGGTAAAACTTTACCTACTTGATCTTGGGTTCTACCATTAAATTGTTTGCAGAACTCCATGATATTTAAACCTTTTGATCCTAAAGCAGGACCCAAGGGTGGAGATGGATTTGCGGCACCACCTTTAACTTGTAGTTTAATAAAACCACTAATTTGTTTTGCCATAAACTTTTTTTCTTAATAAAAGATTACTCTTTTTCAACTTGTATGAATCGAAGTTCTAGTGGAGTTCTACGACCAAAAATCTTAACCATTACTTTCACTTTTTTCTTCTCATCATACACTTCTTCTATCACACCACTAAAACCGCTAAATGGACCATCGATAACCTTTACTGGTTCTCCAACATAAAAGAGCATATTTACCTCTTCATCACTCTCAGCTAGCTCGTCAACTTTTCCAAGTATTCTAGCTACCTCATCATTTCGCAAAGGTATTGCGTGTCCATCTTGGGTTTTTAAAAAACCAATTACTCCGCTTACATTTTTTATACTGTGCTCTATTTCACCGTCTAAAGCAGCATGTATCAAAATATAACCTGGAAAAAAATTTCTTTCCTTTGTAATAGGTTTTCCATTTCTGACCTGATAAACTTTTTCTGTCGGTATAAGAACCTGAGAAACTTGATCTTGTAGTCCAAGCCTAGCAATCTCTGCTTCAAGGTATTCTTTTACCTTTTTCTCTTTTCCGCTAAGAGCTCTAACAACATACCATTTTTTTTCAATCTCTGACATATCCGACAAAATTAGGTTTAATAAAATATGCCGTAAATAACTTCGAGAAGATTTTTAAAACTATAATCCATCACGAAGATAATTAGGGCAAATATTAAGGAAGCAACCATAACCACAACTGCACTGCCCTGAAGTTCTGACCATTTGGGCCAAGTAACTTTATGAACTAGTTCGTTGTAAGTATCTTTGAAATATTCTTTAATTTTTCTCATCTTAATATCTCGTTTGCACGGGAGGAGCGACTCGAACGCCCGACACCTAGTTTTGGAGACTAGTGCTCTACCAACTGAGCTACACCCGTAGAAAGAAGAAGCAAGGAAAACCTCGCTTCATCTATCATATTGGTTTTAATTATTCAATAATTTCAGTAATTTGTCCTGCTCCAACTGTTCTACCACCTTCACGGATAGCAAAACGAAGACCTACGTTACAAGCTACTGGGTAAATTAATTCAACTTCAATTGAAACATTATCACCAGGCATAACCATTTGAACGCCTTCTGGTAAATGAATTTCACCAGTAATATCTAATGTTCTCAAGAAGAATTGTGGACGATATTTATCGTGGAAAGGAGTGTGACGACCACCTTCTTCTTTTTTCAAGATATAAACTTCAGCTTTAAATCTTGTATGTGGTTTAATTGTTCCTGGTTGTGCAATTACTTGACCTCTTTTAACTTCGTCTTTATCAACACCACGAAGTAATAGACCAACGTTATCACCAGCTTCGCCTCTGTCTAATATTTTACGGAACATTTCAACTCCTGTAACAACAGTTTTGCGAGCTTCTTCACCTAAACCGATAATATGAACTTCGTTACCTGTATTGATAACGCCAGTTTCGATACGACCAGTAGCAACTGTACCACGACCTGTAATAGAGAATACGTCTTCAACAGGCATTAAGAATGGTTTTTCGTTATCACGTGGAGGAATTGGAATCCAAGTATCAACAGCTTCCATTAATTCCATAACTTTGTCTTCCCATTGTGGTTCACCATTTAATGCACCTAATGCAGAACCTCTAATAACTGGACAATCATCACCTTCAAAACCGTAGAAATTCAATAAATCACGAACTTCCATTTCAACTAATTCTAAAAGTTCTTCGTCATCAACTAAGTCAACTTTGTTCAAGAATACTACAATTCTTGGAACGTTTACCTGACGAGCTAAAAGGATATGCTCACGAGTTTGAGGCATAGGTCCATCAGTTGCAGCAACAACTATAATAGCTCCGTCCATTTGAGCAGCACCTGTAACCATGTTTTTAACGTAGTCAGCGTGACCAGGACAGTCAACGTGTGCATAGTGACGTGATACAGTTTGGTATTCAACATGTGAAGTATTAATAGTAATACCTCTTTCTTTTTCTTCTGGAGCATTGTCAATAGAATCAAAGCTCTTTACAGCCGACAAACCTTTTTTTCCTAAAACTGTTGTAATAGCAGCAGTTAAGGTGGTTTTACCATGGTCAACGTGACCAATTGTACCAATATTTACGTGCGGTTTCGACCTATCAAATTTTTCTTTAGCCATGGCTTAAAAATATTAAATATTAATAATTAAACTTTTTTTAATTTATACTTACAAAAAATTGAGCCAATGATGGGAATTGAACCCATGACCTCTTCCTTACCAAGGAAGTGCTCTACCCCTGAGCTACATTGGCACCTTCGAGCGGGAAACGAGACTCGAACTCGCGACCCTCAGCTTGGAAGGCTGATGCTCTACCAACTGAGCTATTCCCGCAACCTAAGTGTTAGTGGGGGGAGAAGGATTCGAACCTCCGAAGTCGTTCGACAACAGATTTACAGTCTGCCCCAGTTGGCCACTTTGGTATCCCCCCAAGAAATCTTGGAGCCGATGAACGGACTCGAACCGCCGACCGGCTGATTACAAATCAGCTGCTCTACCAACTGAGCTACATCGGCCAAAATATAAATTAATTCATACTTTTTAAAGAACATCTTTTTACTTACGAAAAAGGTCTGCAAATTTATGAATTATTTATTTCTTTCCAAAATTTTTTAATTATTTTTTTAATTATTTTTAATTATCTTAATTTTTCTTTATACTTTTTCAACTGGCGACGTAACGCAACCGTTGCTAAATCTACAGATTCTTCAAAAGTACTTTTTTGACGTTTTGCAAAAATATCTTTAGCATATGGGACATTTATTTTGATTTCTGCCACTTTATTGTCCTTTGTTTCCGAATTTTCTAAGCGTAAAACGACTTCTGCATCGATAATATTGTCTGCAACTTGACTTAATTTGCCAACTTTGTTCTCAATATAAGCGATTAATTTTTTATCCGCATCAAAACGAACTGATTGAATTTTAATATCCATATTGTAGTCCTTTCTTTTTTATTGTGCTCTCGGATGAGCTTGTTTATAAATAGTTTTAATTTTTGAAAATGTATTATGTGTATAAACTTGTGTTGCCGCTAAACTTGTATGTCCTAATAATTCTTTTATTGAATTCAAATCTGCACCATTGTTCAACATGTGAGTAGCAAAACTATGTCGCAACACGTGAGGAGAACGTTTCTCTAATTGACTTACTAATCCTAAATAATGTTGAATTTTTCTGTAAACGAAATTTGGATACATTTTTTCGCCTTTATCGGTAACAAATATAAAATCTTTTGCTTCACATGAAAAACCAAAATCACTTTTTTGAGAAACGTACAATTTATACATATTATTAATATAGGTATTAAATGGCACTATTCTTTCCTTATTTCCTTTTCCTAAAATTTTTATATTGCCCCTAGAAACATCAATATCTATATGCTTTAAATTTATCAATTCTGAAAGACGCATTCCAGTATTATAAAAAAGCTCAATCATAAACCTATCTCTAATACCAAAAAAGTCATCTGAAAACAAACTAGCATTATCTAAATTGTTCATTTGATTTTCTTGAACAAACTCTGGCAATCTTTTTTTAGCCTTTGGTAACACTATTTTTAGCATAGGGTTTTTAGAAATATGTCCAAATTTCATTAAATATTTCACGTAAGATTTTAAGCTCGACACTTTCCTATTAATGCTAACTGCTGATAATCCTTGTTCTGACAAAGATGCTATCCAAGCTCTAATTTTTTGATATTCGGGATTTAATTCATCATCATTTGATTCTACAAATACAAAATTACGAAACTGAATTAAATCTGTTTCGTAAGAATTTATTGTATGTTCAGAAAGCCGTTTCTCGTAACGGATATATTTAATGAAATTATTAATATTCATATTAATTTAATTATCACTACCAAGAAATCTATTAATTAATACGAATGTTTTAATTAAAAGTTACATTAAATGTGAATTTTTAATTATTTTCTTGCATTGTTAACAAACGTTGAACATAGCGTGCGCGAATCATTTGTTGACGCTTTGTTACTGAAGGTTTTTCAAAAGCTTGACGTCTTCTTAATTCTTTTACAACGCCTGTTTTTTCATATTTTCTTTTAAAACGTTTCAAGGCTCTGTCAATGTTTTCGCCGTCTTTTACTGGTACAATAATCATTGTTATTATTTTTTATTTAAACTTATTTTTATTTCTTTTAAATTTTGGACTGCAAAAATATACAATTTATATTATTTAACAAACTTTTTCAACTAATATTTTTGTAATTTTCATATTAGGACTTTTTGCATTAAAAATCATTTTTTTGCTTCATTCTTATCATAACTAATGTTATTTTTGCATAAAATTAAAAAGAATGACTTTAATAAAATCTATTTCTGGAATTAGAGGTACTATAGGAGGTTTCGCTGGCGAAAACTTAACTCCAATTGATATTGTAAAATTTATAACTGCCTATTCGTTGTGGCAAAAAGAAACAAACCCAAAAGCTAAAACAATAGTTGTTGGTCGTGATGCTCGTCCTTCTGGCAAAATGGTTGAAAATATTGTAGTTTCAGTTTTTAATTCTTTGGGTTTTGATGTTATTAATATTGGCTTAGCCACAACTCCCACAACAGAATTTGCTGTAATAAACGAAAAAGCTGATGGCGGAATAATTATAACTGCCAGCCACAATCCTAAAAATTGGAACGCACTTAAACTTTTGAATAATAAAGGCGAGTTTTTAAGTGCTAGCGAAGGACAAAGAATTTTAGAACTTGCAGAAACTGCAAATGCGGAATTTGCTCAAGTTGATGATTTAGGAAAAACTACAAAACTTAGAAATTACGAAAATCTACATATTGATTCTATTCTAAAGCTAAAATTAGTAAACAAAGAATTAATAAAAGCTGCTGATTTTACAGTTGCTATAGATTGTGTAAACTCTGTTGGAGGCTTTGCTATTCCAAAATTATTAAAAAGTTTAGGTGTAAAAAATATTATTGAGCTTTATTGTACCCCAAATGGTCAGTTTCCACATAATCCAGAGCCGTTACCAGAACATCTTACAGAAATTAGCAATCTTATAAAAGAAAAAAATGCAGATGTTGGTTTTGTTGTTGACCCTGACGTGGACAGACTTGCAATAATTTGTGAAGATGGTTCTATGTTTGGCGAAGAATATACTTTAGTAGCTGTTGCAGACTATGTTTTATCAAAAACTCCTGGCAATACTGTGTCAAATCTTTCATCAACCAGAGCTTTGAGAGATGTTTCTGAAAAATACGGAGTTGAATACAATTCTGCTGCTGTAGGCGAAGTAAATGTTGTAGCAAAAATGAAAGAAACAAATGCTGTAATTGGTGGCGAAGGGAATGGTGGTGTAATCTATCCAGAATCTCACTACGGAAGAGATGCCTTGGTAGGAATTGCTTTGTTTTTAAGTTTCTTAGCTGAAAAACAACTTAAAGTTTCTGAATTAAAAAAAACATACCCAAATTATTTTATTTCAAAAAATAAAATTGAACTTACAAAAGACATTAATTTAAATAATATTTTTGAAAAACTTCTAGAAAAATACAAAAACAACCCTCATCACACAATAGATGGCTTAAAAATCGAATTTCCAGAAACCAAAGAATGGGTGCATTTACGCTCATCAAATACAGAACCTATTATTAGAATTTATTGCGAAAGTTTAAACCAAAAAAATGCTGAAGCTTTAGCAAAAAAATTTATCGAAGAAATAAAAAATTTAATGTAAACTATACAAAACAAATTGATATAAACACAAATACAGATTTGTTATTTTTATTTTGTAATTTTACATCATGATTTCTAAAGATGATTTAGACATTAAAGTAAAGGCTTTGCCACAAAATCCTGGCGTTTACAAATATCTTGATAAAGCTGGGAATATTATTTATGTAGGAAAAGCTAAAAACTTAAAAAAACGAGTGTCTTCATATTTTGCAAAAAATCACCAATCATTCAAAACTAATGTTTTAGTAAAAAGAATAAAAGACATTGAATACATTGTTACAGAAACTGAAAACGATGCTCTTCTTTTAGAAAATGTTTTGATAAAATCTCTTCAACCACGATATAATGTAATGTTGAAAGATGATAAAACATATCCGTGGATTTGCATTAAAAACGAAACCTTTCCACGAGTATTTTACACTCGACAAAAAACAAAAGGTAATGAATATTTTGGACCATTTACTTCGGTTTACACAATAAAAACTTTGTTAAATTTAATTACTCAGCTCTACCCTATTCGTAACTGTAATTTGAATCTTAGTAAAGAAAAAGTAAAAGAAGGAAAATATAAAGTTTGTTTAGAATATCATATTGGAAATTGCAAGGCTCCTTGCATTGGTGAAATTGACGAAAAAACTTACCTACAATTGATTTCGGATATTAGAAAAATTTTAAAGGGCAATTTGCACCAAGTTCAAACATACTTTACAAAAGAAATGAAAAATCATGCAGATAAACTTGAGTTTGAAAAAGCAGCTGAAATAAAATCAAAATTAAGTATTATCGAAAACTACAAAAGCAAATCAACTATTGTAAACACAAATATTTCAGATACCGAAGCTTTTGGTTTTGCAAAAGATATTAATTCTGCTTATGTATCATATATACGAATACAATCTGGCACAATAATTTCGGCTCATTCTGTTGAAATCCGCAAAAAAATTGATGAATCTGATGAAGATATGCTTTTGTTTGCTGTTTTAGAACTTCGCGAAAGTTTAAACTCTGATGCAAAAACCACTTTACTACCATTTGAGGTTGATTTTGAGGTAGAAAACACTAAAATAGAAGTTCCAAAGCGTGGCGACAAGCTTAGTGTAATAGAACTTGCCAATAGAAATGCAAAATTTTTCATGTTGGAAAAACACAAACAAATCGAAAATAAAAATCCCGAAAAGCATATTCAAAGAAAATTAGAAACTTTAAAAAAAGATTTGAATTTGTCGGAACTGCCACGCCATATTGAATGTTTTGACAATTCAAATATTCAAGGAACAAATTCTGTTGCTGCTTGCGTAGTTTTTAAAAATGCACGCCCTTCAAAAGCAGACTATCGCCATTATAATATAAAAACTGTTGAAGGTGCTGATGATTATGCTTCTATGAGCGAAATTGTTTATCGCCGCTATAAAAGATTGATTGACGAAAAAAAAGAACTACCTCAACTAATTATTATTGATGGCGGAAAAGGTCAACTAAATGCAGCTTTAAAAAGTTTAAAAAAACTAAATTTAGAAAACATAAGCATTATAAGCATTGCCGAAAAGTTAGAAGAAATTTATTTTCCTAACGATTCTGTACCTTTGTTTCTTGATAAAAATTCAGAATCTTTAAAATTAATTCAGCACGCTAGAGACGAAGCCCACAGATTTGGATTAAGTTTTCACAGAAATAAAAGATCTGCTAATTTTATAGTGTCTGAACTCGAAAATATTGCGGGAATTGGAGATAAAACAATAGATGTATTATTAACAAAATACAAAAGCGTAAACCAAATTAAAAAAGCTAAAATCGAAGACTTAGAAACATCTATTGGCAAAGCTAAAGCAAAACTTTTAATTGATTATTTTAAAATTAAACAAAATTCAAATGAATAAGATAAAATATTTTTTTCACCTTTTAAGCTATTTGCAATATCCACTATTGATTGTAGGATTGTTTTTTATTGTAAAACCCTTCTTTAAAGGATTTGATTACTTGTCTTCAAATTCTGAATATGTATTTCAGAATTATAATTATGCATTAATTTTTTTAGGATTAACACTAGGCTTTGCTTCTCTTCAAGATTCAACAAAAACTACTCTTAAATACGAGAAAAATATTTGGCGAAATCCAAAAAAAGCAAAACGAATCATGATTTTCACAATTGCTACAATGATTATTTTTCTTTTTGCAGGCGTGTTTGGATTTATAATGAAAGACAGTTTTGTCAAGGATTTTGCTTATGGTTCTATTGTTTTGGCAGTTGGGCTTCTTGGATATTTAAAATTACAAATGGAAATGTATGAAAATCATAAACCATAAAAAAAAGTGTTTGCTTAAATTAGGAATAGTAATTAAATTTGCAATCATATAAAATATCCAAACCCAAGTTTTAGAAAGCATAATTTATTATTGATTATTTTAAAAATGAAAAGACTAACTAATATTTTTTTGATTATTGTATTAATAAGTTTTTCGTTTGAAGTTATTGCTTCACATAAAATTTATATTTTACACGGATATGCAAGCAGCAAATCAATAATGAATAGAATAAAAAAAGATTTAAAAAAATCTGGTTTTTTAGTAGAAAACTATGACTATCCTGCTCTTTATGTTGACTTGGACAGTTTAGGTAAAAAATTATACTTAGATGTTTTAGAAGATAATTATGACTCTGTTTCCTTTGTAACTCATTCTATGGGTGGATTAGTTGTGAGGAATATGGTAAAATATTCTGCTGCAGACCTGAATTTTCCAAAAATTTATAGAATTGTAATGATAGCACCACCAAATCAAGGTGCGGACATTGCTGATTTTTTCAAAAAAAATAAATGTAATAGAAAAATATTAGGTCCTAATGTTGAAAAAATGAGAACAGACTCTATGTCATATGCAAATCTACTGCCTGTTCCAATAAACACAGAAATTGGAATAATTGTTGGAAAATCAAAACATAAAGCTGGATTTAATTGGTTTATTGGCAAAAAAAATGATGGACTTTTAATTCCAGAAAGAGTTCATTTAGGAAATGAAAAAGATATTGCTACTTTCAATAAAAGTCATATTGGAGTTGTAAAAAGGAAAAAGCCAAGAGAAGCAGTTGTTAAATTTATGAAGTTTGGAAAATTTAATGTTGAGAACAATACAGATTCTATTTCCCCATAAATTTTTCTACATTTATAATAAATCTTTCGTGAATACCACTTCCTATTTCGCCATCTTCATCAAAAGCTTTAACCGAAAAAACTAATCGTTTTCTATCAATTTCTATTAGTTCTGATTTGCAAGAAACTTTTTTCCCAACTGCCGTTGCTTTTATGTGAACAATATCCACTTTAGTTCCCACAGTTCCATAACCTTCTGGCAAAAATTCCATAACAGATTTATAGCAAGTATTTTCCATTAAAGCAATCATAGCAGGAGTAGCAAAAACTTCAACTAATCCACTACCATAGTTTGCTGCCGTATCTTCAAACTTCACTATCTGCTCCTGATTACCTTGTGTTCCTATTTTTAAATTAAACTCCATAAAATGACTATTTTGTTTGTACAAAAATAAAAAATAATTTATGCTTTAAGTTTGTTTTGAGCAACAATCTCATCTAAAAAATTAATCAAACTTGGATAAGATTCTATTTTAAATTTGCTTTCTAATTCATTAAAATTTTCCCAACCAACTTCTACAATTTTCTCTTTTTTTTGAGGTTTTAGTTTATAATTTTCCTCAAACTGCATAGCAAACCACTGTGTTTCTTTTAATGCATATTCTCCTTTTTGCGAATAAATGTGATAAGTATTTGGTAATTGAAAACTAAGTTTTAAATCTTTTTCTAAAATGCCACACTCTTCTGAAACTTCGCGAATAGCAGCTTGTTCTGTAGTTTCATCTGCTTCAACTTTTCCTTTTGGCAAATCCAAATATCCCAATCTACGAATATATAAAATTTCGTCATTTGAATTTTTTACCAAACCACCTGCAGCTAAAACAAAAACAAAAATTTTTCTCAATTTTTTCAACATTTTTTCTGGTTCTTTCCCATATATATTGATTTTATCTAAATTTTCATCATCTAAAAATTTTATAATTTGTTTTTTTAGCGCCTTTTTCTTAAATTCATCTATTTTTAATGAATAAATGTTGTCAAACTCTTTTTCTGTAAGAATTACTATCTTATTTTTGTAAAAAATTTTAATCATAATTTTATGAGTCAAATTGATAGACAAATTGCCAATAAACTTTTGCAAATTAAAGCAATAAAATTACAACCTACAAAACATTTTACATGGGCATCAGGTTGGTTTTCTCCAATTTATTGCGACAACCGTAAAACCTTGTCTTTTCCAGAAGTTAGAACTTTTATAAAAGAAGCTTTTGTAAAAACAATTAGTGAAAACTTTAAAGATTTTGATGTAATTGCAGGCGTAGCAACAGGAGCTATTGCTCAAGGAGTCTTAGTTGCAGAAGCAATGAACAAACCTTTTGTTTATGTTCGTTCACAAGCGAAAGAACACGGAATGGGAAATCAAATTGAAGGACAACTTGACGAAAACAAAAAAGTTGTAGTAATAGAAGATTTAATTTCTACTGGTGGAAGTAGTTTGAGTGCAGTAAGAGCGATTCGTGAAGCAAATTGCGAAGTTGTTGGAATGATTGCTATATTTACTTACAATTTTCAAAAAGCAATTGATAATTTTGAAAAAGAAAATGTAAAATTAATTACACTAAGTAATTACGATGTTTTAATTGAAGAAGCTATTGCAATGGGTTATGTTTCAAATTCTGACTTAAATTTATTAAAAGAGTGGCGACTTGACCCTGAAAATTGGAAAAAAAATCAAATTTAAAATGAAAGAGTTAGAAATTATTAGTAAAACAGGTAAGATTAATAATTCTGCTGAAAGAATTTTTAATTTTTTTTCTGATTTTAGAAATATTTCAAAATTAATTCCACCAGAAGCTGGAGTTGAGAATTGGCAAGCAGAGAAAGATTGGTGTTCTTTTGTTGTTAAAGGACAAAACATACAACTAAATATTGTTGAAAGAGAAGAGTTTAAAACGATAAAAATCTCTGGAGACGACAATTCGCCCTATATATTTAATTTTTG
This sequence comes from Bacteroidales bacterium UBA5219, assembly GCA_002412425.1. Taxonomy (GTDB): domain Bacteria; phylum Bacteroidota; class Bacteroidia; order Bacteroidales; family ML635J-15; genus Bact-19. The sequence goes on from DHVB01000062.1 coordinate 69,729, forward strand.
GATGCAATTAGTACAACTCTCGGCATACGATACTGCTGTAAGACTTGTTGTGCGAGCACAACTAAGTTTCTTTATGCGACAAGCTGTAAAAAAACCCATGCAAAAAGGATTAGACCAAATCATTGATTATATGAAGATGATACCTTACTAAGGTATTCAAATTTTCTATTATTTTCTTCTTATACATAAAAAGGCGGTGTCTCATAAGTGT
>DHVB01000083.1:0-20110 GCA_002412425.1 Bacteroidales bacterium UBA5219
TTTTAGTTGCGGATTTAAGGAAGTAAGTAATATTTTGAATTGAATACTTTATTGGATTGTTTTGGTATTCTGCAAATATTTGTAAAAGTTGTTGTGATTGAGCTTTTATTTTTGGATTTGAGAAGTCAATTTTTTCAAAAAGTTGGGATATTTTTATTTTAAAAGTTTCATCATTTTTAATTTTGTTTACAATGCAAGAGCAATTCATGGCATGAGGTGAAAAATATTGTAAAGAACAATGGTCTTTTGCAAAAGTAATAGGTGGTTTGTAAAAATTAAAAATTTCATCTACTTTTTCATTAATCGCTACAATATCTCCATCTAAATAACAATAATTATGAGTTTTTGGTAAAAATTTATTTAAGCCTGTCTTTATGAAAATGCTGGCTTGATGATGGTCAAAGTCTTCTGGTGTATCAATTTGAATGATGTTGTTATGTTCTATTTTTATTTCATTTCGTTTTAAGTCGCTTAGAACAATTATTTCGTTTTTAGAGTATTTACGTAAGAATTTTAATGAAAAGTTTAGCTTTTCTATATGTTCACTTCCACCACAAACTACAAAAACAAATTTATTCATACGGTATATAAATTTATGCTATCCATTTTTTAAACCATTTTTCCAAAACTAATATTTTCCATAAACGCCAATGGTCTTTTTGTTTAATATAATGATTTATAGCTGATTGATTAATAATCTCAGCTTCAACTAATTTTGAGTTATTTAAATTTTTTTCATAAAATTCAAAATTCATATAAAATTCATCGGGTCCCGTAAAACCTTGTTTTTTGCGATTTAAAATTTTCTTTGGTAAATCTTTTTGTAAAAGTTTGTATAGGATTATTTTTTGCTTTTTCTTATCAAAATACTTTTCTGTATCTAAGCTAAGCATTTTTTCGCAAATTTCTTTGTTCAAAAATGGCATTCTAACTTCTAAAGAATTTGCCATACTAGCTCTATCCATTTTTGTTAATAATAGCTCACCCATAAATGCCTTGATATCAATTGCTTGAAATCGTTTTGGTTTGTCTATATTTTCGTTAAAATATTTTCTGTAAAATTCCTTTGTATCAGTTGGAGTATATTGATGATATTTTTCGGTAAGTAGAAATTTTAGTTCTTTTTCATCAAATTCACCCATTGCCATAGCTTTTGCATAAGAGTCTATATCAAAGTTATTTATGGGTAAATCCCAATTCCATTTTTTTGCTTTTGTTAGTTCCGCTTTTGAAATTTCCCATAAATATTCTTTATGCCAACCATAGCCTGCAAAAAACTCATCAGCACCTTCGCCTGATAAAATTATTTTATTGTGTTGTGAAGCTAATTTACAAGCAAAAAATGTTGGAATTATTGATATATCAGCAATTGGTTCGTCATAATAATACATTAATTCGTCAAGAATATTTAAACTTTCTTGGTTTAGTAGCTTTGAAAAATGGTTGGTTTTATAAATTTTTGATACTTTTTCTGCAAATAAATGTTCTGATTTTTCCCAATTTTCAAATCCAATTGAAAAAGTATTAATTTCTTTTTTAATTTCTGAGAAATATTTAACTAAAATTGAAGAATCAAAACCTCCGCTTAAAAAGCTTGCAATATCTGTGTCTGAATCTATTTGCTCTTTTATTGAATTACGAATTAACTCTTCAATTTCTTTGATAAGCTTACTTTTTCTTTGTTTTTTGATGTCAATTTTTAGTTCAAAATATTTTTTGTGAGAAATATTAAAATTTTTATCTATTTCGATATAATGTGCAGGTGGAATTTTGAAAATGTCTTGAAAAATTGTGTTTGGCGAAGGAATATACCTATATATAAAATATTCGCTAATGGATTTTTTATTTATTTCTCTTTTTATTTCCGGGTTTTTAATAATTGCTTTTATTTCGGAAGCAAAAATTAAATTTTCTTTATCGCAGAAATAGTATAAAGGTTTTACTCCAAATCTGTCTTTAACTAAAAATAATTTTTGTAATTTATTATCAAAAATAGCAAAAGCAAACATTCCGTCAATTTTTTCTAAAAATTTCATTCCCCATTCTTGATAGGCATGTATTATTAGTTCGTCATCAGAGTTTGATTTAAAAATATGAGATTTTTCCTCTAGTAAAATTCGTAATTTTGTATAATTATATATTTTACCATTAAAAACTGAATAAACATTTTTGTTTTCACTACATGTAACTTGAGTATCAGACTTGCTAAAATTATTAAATGCTAGTATCCTATGTCCTAGTGCTAATTTTTCATCACTACTAAAATATGAGTCATAGCCATCAGGTCCTCTGTGCGTTAAGGTATCGCGCATGGAGTTAAATAATTCTCTATTAATTTTAGAGTTTTTACTCCACCAGCCCGTTATTCCGCACATAATTAAAATCGTTTTTTAGTTGGTCAATATCGAATTTGTTAGCAATTCTTATGTACTTTTTATAAGCATTCAAGGATTTTTTATATTCTTTCCAAGATTTTTCAAGTTCCCATTTTGATTTTAACATAGATCTGTATTCTTTGCAAATTGTGTCGTAAATTTCATATTTATAAAATTTCCATTCAGGGTCTTTTAATAAATTTTCTAAAATTTTCACATTATTTCTTTTAAATACAGTTATGTCGTGAATTTTTGAAGCACCTTTTGGGTGGTCATTATAAACAGACCATATTTCATTGAAATATTTTAATTTAGAATTTTTAATGATTTCTAAATGTAAAGCCCAACTAAGCGATAGAGCAGAAGCATTGAAATTGTTTAAAAATTTTGAAACTTTAGTGTTCCTAAAAATTAATGATGCTGTTGGGATAATATTTCTTACTAATAAATCCCAAGGCATAAAGTCTTCGACATATCTATTAAATTGCGAGTAGGTTTTCCAGTTAATGTGTGTTCTATGATTGTAGTTTGCATCATTTGACTTATTGTATTGTTCAATTTTTGCGTCATGAAAGCATCCTGCATAATCGGGATTATTTTCTAAAAAATCAATTTGAGTTTGGATTTTATTTTCGTAACACCAATAGTCATCTCCGTCTAGAAAACAAACATATTTAGCTTTAGCATTTTGTGCTAAGATTTTAGCAGAATTTAGTGCTCCAATATTATCGTTATTTAAAATAAGTTCAATTTTATTCTGATTTTGCTGGAAAAAGTTCTCTAATATTTCTCTAGTTCCATCTGTTGAAAAATCATCAACAATAATAATGTTGTAATTATATGATGTTTTTTGACAAAGTATAGAATTGATACACTTCTCAATAAAATTAAAGTGATTATGGCATAATATACCAATGTTGAGCATAGTATCAGACTCGTTTTTCATTTAATTGATTTTAGAATCTATTAATTTTACTATATCTTTAAAACAAGTTAGTTTTTCTAATTCTTCATCTGTTATTTCTATATCGTATTTTTCTTCTAAATCAATTACAATATCTACAATTCTTGCAGAATTTATTTTAAGGTCACTGATAATGCTTGAGTTTTCATTAAAGTTTTTCCATACGTCTTTAGCAAGCGTGTATTTTTTTAAAATATTTATTAAATTGGTTTTAATATTTTCCATATTTTAGTTTTTTTCAAAGTTACTTAAATTTTTTTAAAATGATACAAGAATTAACATCTCCAAATCCGAAACTTGCTTTTGCAATATAATTCAAATTAATGTCTTTTATTAGTTTTTGGGGGATTTTATTTTTATCCCAAATGGTTTTTATATTTTCGTTTAAGTCTTCACAATTTATTGAAGGATGTATAAAATTATTTTGTAATTGCAAAATGGCTGCAATTGTTTCTATAGCTCCAGCTGCACCTATGGTGTGTCCTAATAATGATTTTAAAGAGTTGATGAATGGTAATTTTTCATTTAAATTTAAAGCTGTTTTCCAGTTTGCAACTTCTTGGTAGTCAAATTTAGTACCTGTTAAATGACCACATATTAAGTCTATATCTTTGCCAGAAATATTTGCATTATTTAGTGCTGATTTAATACAATCAATTACTCTTTTAGGGTTTGATGCTGTCATGCTTCCACCATTTCTTTGACCACCAGAATTGTATTCATAACCAACTATTTCTGCATAAATTTTAGCATTTCTATTTAAGGCATGATTAAGTTCTTCAACAATTAGCATTCCAGCTCCAGCAGATGCTACAAATCCATCGGCACTTGCACTTAAAGGGCGTGATGCTTGAGTTGGTTTGTCATTAAACTTTCTGGCAAGTAATCTCATAGAATCAAATCCCGCCCACATATATGGGCTATAGGGGTCGGCACTACCAGCGATAAATAAACTAGCTTTTGATTGTTTGATTTTTTCACTAGCCATTATTATTGATTCAGCTCCTGTGGCACAAGCAGATGAATTAGATATAGTTTGGTTTGCCAATGCAAATATATTTGACAGTACAGCAGTTGTTCCACTATGCATTAGATTTTCTATTATTTGACTACCTAATTTTCTAATATTTTTACTGTTTACCAAAGGGTATAACTTTCTAGCATATAATTCGGCTCCACCAGCACAAGAGCCTATAACAGCTCCATAATTTTCATTTATGTTTTCAGCGAACTTATCTGGTAATTCTAATTTTGCGTCATTCCATGCTTGTAGTGCTGCTAAAACAGAATATTTAACTGTTAAATCTGCATCTTTTAATTCGAATTTTTCAAATATTTTCTCATATTCGGAATTGTTGATATCTGGAACGCCACCTATTTGCGAGGCAAAATTATAATCAGCTAATTCTTTAATATATTTAATGCCTGAAATGCCTTTTTGCATTGATAGTTTAAAACTTTCAATATCATTACCTATAGGGCTAATAACTCCTAATCCTGTTATAACAACACGTTTACTCATACTTTAAACTTAATTGTGCCTTGCATACGACACAAAGTTCTTCCAATTTATTATAAAGTTTTATTTCAGATTTTAATACATTATTTCTGAAATATATTTTATCTCCAATAACTTTAATTTTTTCTCCTCGTTCAACTATTTTATAAAAACTACTTTCCAAATTAGAAAATAAAGGCATAAAATTTTTGTTGGATAAGTGTAAATCGTTTAAAAATATTAAATGAGATACCATGCCTATTTGTCCCATTGCTTCTATTAAAATTACACCTGGAGTTATAGGTTTGTGCAAAAAATGAGAATTGTAAAAATATGCTGATGATTTAAATTTATAAGTTCCAACTATTTTATCTTTATCAATATATTGTATTTCATCTACAAATAAAAAATCTTTACCATAAGGTAGTTTAGAAATTATGCTTGAAAATAAATAATCTTGATTAGTTTCAATGTGCATATTTAAAAAGTTTTAAAACACAAATATAAAAAATAAAATTATATTTGCATAAAACATTTGAATATTAATTTGTTAAATAATGGTGAATAGCAAGTTCCATACTTTATATTTTGAAGCAACTAGAAATTGTAATTTTTCTTGTATATATTGTTCAACAGGTTCGTCAAAGAGTAAGAAATGCACGGATGCCGACTATCAGGCAATTGTAGATCATATTTTTGTCCCAGCAAAAAATTTAGGAACTAAATTCATTGATTTTTCAGGCGGAGAGTTTCTTTTGCGTAATGATAGCTTAAAATTACTTCAGACGGCTATTAATATGGGATTCTCTGTTGGTATTGTTAGCAATGGTACAACTTTAAATAATGAAAAATTACAACAATTAAAGGATATTGCAGGTGAGGAACTCATTATTTCGTTAGGAATTAATTCTTTTGATAGTGATAATATAGTTACTAGAGACAATCATTATACTAACACAATCAAACTTATTGAAAAAATTAGTGGGTTTGGTTTTAAAATTAATATTAGTGTAACTATTGGTGAATTTAATAAAAAATCATTTGCAGATACAATAAAAAAAATATCTGATATGTCTTTGGCATTTAATCGAATTCCATTTTCTATTAGAAATTGTAATGCTTTGGATTTGATGATTACTCCAGACAGTATGAAAAACTATTTTCATCCAGTTTTGAGAAATTACTTTAATGGGCAGATTAGTTATGTCCCATTTTTTTTACCTCCAGACTCTTATAATACAATTACTAAAAGTAATATTTATAATGATGAATTGCCCTTAAATCCAAGTATAGGTTGTTGGGTAGGTTCATATTATTCTATCAATCCCGAAGGCGAGGTTTCTCCATGTCCATTATTTGGTGATCAGATTAGTGGAGGAAATGTTTTTAAAGAAAACCTTAAAGATATTTTATTTGAGTCAGAACTTTTTAAAAAAATTCTGAATAGAAAAAATTTTAAAGGTAAATGTGGAAATTGTAAATATACTTTAACTTGTGGTGGCTGTAGAGTAATGGCATATTTTTTAAATGGAGATCCATATGCTGAAGACCCAATTTGTTTTATTGATAAATTAAGTAATGAAGAAATAGAAGCAATTGAAAAAGAAACAATCAAAAGTTTTAAAAATTATAACAGAATGATAAAAATTCGCAATCTATTAATAAATAAAGACTCATGAATACAAATAAAGAATTTATCCTAATAATAGGTGGGAGTGGTAGTATCGGTTTAGCTTGCGCAAAAATGTTAGCTAAAAAAAAATATAATTTGGTTTTAATTCATAGAGATTCTCGCTCAATGCAAAAATTAAGTCAAGTGGAGTTTGATAAAATTAGAAATTCTGGTATAGAATTGTATAATATCAATGTAAATGCCAATACCGATGAAGCTTTTATAAAATTAAAAGAACTTTTAAGTGAAAAAAATATAAATTCTATAAAAGCATTTATTCATGCTTATGCTGACGCAAATATTGGTAGTGTTTTAGAGTCAGAAAAAGAACTTAGTGCAGATGATTTTATTCATAGTTTTAATTCTATGGCATTAAGTTTTGTAACTTGGTCAAAATGGTTGAAACAAAACAATTATTTACAAAATTTTTCAAAAATAATAGGTTTTACTAGCGAAGGCAGTTTTAGAGTGTTGAACAATTATGTTGCGGTAGGAATGGCAAAATCAGCTTTAGAATCGGCATGTAAATATTTAGCTATAGAGTTTGCTCCATATGGAATTAATGTAAATTTAATAAATTCGGGAATTATTTTTTCAAAATCTGTTGAATTAATGGAAAGACAAAAGCCATTTATTGAAAAAGCTATAAAACGAAATCCATTTAAACGATTGACAGAACCATCTGATATCGCAAAAGTCGTTTCTTTTTTGATTTCTGATGATGCTAACTGGATTACTGGACAAAAAATAACAGTTGATGGAGGAGAACAGTTGTTGAGTTTATGAAAATTATAATATTAAAATATTGTTGAATATGTAAGATACAAATGAAAAAGAGAGCTATAAAATCACTACTGTCTAGCACTTTAAATTTGTTAAAATGTCTCAAAATCTTTTAAATCTCTATTCACTACACTTCCCGCTTGAACATATACATTATTTCCAATCTTAACATTAGGTAAGACTATGCTCCCAACGCTAATATATGTTTCACTTCCAATTTCGCAAGGTCCAATTAGAGCACAAAGAGGTGATATGTTGACAAAATCACCTATTGTAATTTTATGACTAATGCTTGAATTGCTATGTATGAAACATGATTTGCCTATTTTAACATCATAAGATATATGCACTCCAGGGTGTATTATAGTTGCATTTTCTTGTAGTTTTGAAATGCTCATGTTTTTATTCCAAATCACATTGGTTGGTTTTGCATTTAGTTGAATGAATTTATCAAACATTTTTTTTCTTCTTCGTGGATTACCAATACTAACACAAAATCTATTGTCAATTTTTAATGCTTCTATTAGCGTTTCGGTATCTTTGATAACCATATATTTTTCAAAAATAAAATCTTCAGCATTTTTATTTTCGTCATAAAAAAATATATTATCAGTTTTACCTTGTTCTAAAAGCATTGCTAAAGTTTCTTTTCCAGCAGAACCGCAACCAACTAGTATCATATCTTTAATAATTATTTATTAAGTTACAAATATAAGAAATTTCTTCTTTCGTTAAGTTAGGATAAATCGGTAAACTCAAAACTTTTTCTTTTGCATATTCGCTATTTTGTAAATTATGTGTTTTGAATTCAAAACTTTTTAAAAGTTTTTGTTCGTGTAAAAGTGTGGAATAGTGAATTTTGGTTTCTATACCATTGTTGTTCAAATGTTTTCTCAATTCATTTCTATCTCTTGTTTGAATAACAAATTTATGATATGTTGAAAATTGGTTTGAGTTCGGTTTTAATATTTTTATGTTTTTATTATTTGATAGCTCAGCAAAATATTGGTTGGCGATATTATTGTTTCTTTCCAAAATTGAATCTAAATTTTCTAATTGTAAGTTTATTATAGATGCATTAAGTTCGGAAATTTTACTATTGTATCCAAGAATTTCAAATTCTCCATTTTGGTTTCTACCGTGGTGAATTAATTTTGTGAGTTTATCATAATATGCTTGATTATTTGTAAGAACAACTCCTCCAGTTCCAAATGCCGAGATAATTTTAGTCGGATCAAAACTTATACAGCTTAAATCGCCTTGTTCACCACCATTCAAATTGTTTACTTTTGACCCTAAAGCCTGTGCTGCATCTTCAATCAATATTATGTTTTTTTCTTTTAAAAAAGATTTTAACTCGCTTAAATCTTGAGAACATCCGAATAGTTGAACAAAAATTACAGCTTTAGTGTTGGGAGTAATTGCTTTTTTTATTAAGTCAAAGTCTAAAGTTAATGTCTCTGGTGAAATATCAACAAAAACTGGTTTAGCATTGCACATTAATATTGGGCTTAAACTTGCAATATATGAAAAGGAAGGTAAAATAATTTCGTCACTAGGTTTTATATCAATTGTTTTTAGAGCTAAAAATATGGCATTAGTACAAGATGATGTTGTTAAGGCAAATTTTCTATTACAAAGTTTAGATATTTTTGTTTCAAGAATTTGAATTTCATTTGCTCTAATATATTCTCCAGTATTTAGAACTCTCTCAAGATTTAAAAGAATTTTCTCCTTATTCTCTGAATAAAAACCACTGAATTTATTAAAAGCAATTTTCATATTACTAGTTTATAATTTTGATTGGTAAATTTACGTATCCCGATACTTTAGAAATATTGCTGTCGCCGACTAGCTTAATTTCAAGCAAATCTTTATAAGAAATAATTAATTCCCCATTTAAATTTGCGACAATTAGTGAAAACATTAATTTTATTTCGTTTAAAGTATTTTTTTCAATTAATAAAGTTATTTCTTTTTTAATAATTTTTTTTGATGGTGGCAATTTTATATAATGTGTACTTATTATATTCCAATGCATATCAACTAATGTTAAGATTATATTAACATCTTCGGGAAAATAATAGCTGAAATTTAGTTTTATATATATATCTTTATCATAATTTATTGTTTTAGTGATATTGTCTAAAGAATTTGAAATAGAGAAATTTGATAAATTGAAATCAGCAATTTCAGAGCTTATCTCAGACTTTTTGATTGTTTTAAGACTTTGTTCGTTTATTGAATTAGATATTGATATATTTACATCTCGATTTTTGTCTAAAATCTCTTTAAATAATAAAGTCGCTTTATTTGGTGTACCTTCAAAGTCTATTTGTCCTAAGTTTATTAATACCATTTTATTGCAAATTTGATATATAGACATAGGCATGTGGGTTACAATTAAAATAGTTGCTCCATTATTTTTCAGTTTTTCTAGTTCCTTAATTACTTTCGACTGAAACCCCAAATCCCCCACACTTAAAACTTCGTCAAATAAATAAATGTCGGCTTCTATGTTTGTAATTATTGCAAAGGCTAATCTCATATACATTCCTGAAGAATAATACTTTACAGGTGTATTTATAAAATCAGCAAAACCAAACATTTCAATTATTTGTTCTAATTTAGATTTAATTTGTTTTTTACTTAATCCGTAAAGTCGTCCAGATAAAAATATATTTTCATAACCTGATAAATCGGGTTGAAAGCCAATACCAATTTCTAAAATAGATGCAATTTTTCCATTTATTTCTATTTTACCGCTAGTTGGTGGTGTAACTTCGGCTAAAATTTTTAAAAGAGTAGATTTTCCAGCTCCGTTAGGACCAATTATTCCAATTATTTCGCCTTTGTTAATTTCTAAATTAATGTTTTTTAAAGCAAAAAATGATTCAGCATTATTATTTGATTTTATATTTTTGAACAAATTTGAACTTGATTGCTTTTTTTTATAATACTTCTTGTTCAAATCTTTAATTACTATGGCTTTTTCGTGCTGAATCATAATAAATCAGTAATTTTCTTTTCTAAATTTTTGTAAATAAAAATAGCTGAAATAAATAATATAAAAACAATTGCAAATCCAATTAAATATCCGTTGTCGGGTATGGCTGTGCAGAAAAGAGCAGCACGTGAGTATTCTATGATTCCTGCTACAGGATTGATGTATAAAATAAATCTAAAATTTTCTGGTACTATTGTTCCTGGATAAAAAACAGGTGTAATAAAAATCACAAAGTTTGTAATTTGAATTATAATTTGACTTAAATCTCTTATGTAAAGCGATAAAATGCTTGTCCATAAACCTACAGCTAATCCAGATATTATTAAAACTAAAATAATAGGAAAAATATAAAACCAGCCAAAGTTGGGTGTTAATCCAAAAATAAAAAATAATATTACAAACAAAATGAATCCAGCAGCTAAATCAACTAAACCTGGAAAAACTTTCGCTAATGTTAGGTTTATTCTGGGAAAGTAAAGTTTTGTTATTAAATGTTCAGAACTTATTAATGCTCCGCTTGATGTGCCTACCAAATAAGAGAAAAATTGCCAAATAATTATGCCTGGTAAAGCAAAAACAGGATAAGGAATGTTGCCTGTGTCAATTTTTATTGCAATTCCAAAAATTAACCAATAAACCGCTAAACCAATTAAACTTTGAATTAATGAAAGAAAAATGCCTGTATATGTTTTGGCATATTTGTTTTTTATTTCTCCTATTGCAAGCGAATGTGAAAAAAATCTATAATCCCAAATTAATTTGAGATAGCTAAATATAGACATCTTGCTATTTGCTTCTATAGTTTTTTTCATAAACAATGGTTTTTATACCAAGTTAAATAATTTTTTATTCCGTGTTCAATATCTGTTTGGCATTTAAAGCCTAAGAGTTCGCTTGCTTTTTTATTATTTGCCCAAGTTATTTCAGATTCGCCATTTATAGGTTCTATATTATTTATTTTGAGTTTTTTATTTGTTTCTTTTTCAAAAATTTGAATAATTTCTGAAAGTTTTACTGGTTTTCCATTTCCTAAATTAAAAACTTCAAATTTTGTGTTTTTATAATTTAAAGCTTTGTCAATTCCCAAAACAATATCATCTACATACGTATAATCGCGTGCTGTACTTCCATCTCCAAAAATTCTTAACTTTTCATTTTTGTAAATACTATTTGCAATTTTATTCATTACCAAATCAGGACGTAATCTCGGCCCATAAACTGAAAAAAACCTTAATGAAATAAATCTTAAATTATATTTTTCAGAATATTCTTTTCCAATTTGTTCTGATAATAATTTTGTTTGAGCATATGGATTTATTGGCTTTAAATCTGTAAAATTTTCATCGAATGGAGTAGGAGCATTGCCATAAATGCTTGATGATGAGGCGAAAATAAACTGCTCAATATTTTTTTGAATAGCTAATTCTAAGATGCTTTTTGTGCCTTGAACATTAATTTCTTCGTAAACAATAGGATTTTTAATTGAGTATCTAACTCCAGCTTTTGCTGCTAAATGAATAACTGCATCAAACTCTCCATCTATAATTTTAGAAAGTTTATTTTTATTTTTAATATCCTCATTTATAAAAGTGAAATTTGGATTTTTAAGAGCTTGCTTTATATTATTTTGCTTTAGCGTAAAAGAATAGTAGTCATCAAAATTGTCTATACAAACAATTTCATTTCCTTTACTTAGTAAATAATCACAAAGATTACTTCCAATAAATCCTGCACCACCAGTAACAATTATTCTTTTGCTCATGAAAAAGTTAATAGTTTATGCAAATATAAACTATTTTATTAAATATCTTGAAAATTTGTATGAATTTTAGAATAGATTATATTCATAAACAAAAGCCTCACCAATTTTGATAAGGCTTTTGATTATTTATGATTTTAGTATTTTTTTATTTTAAAACATCATTCCAAAGTTGTTGTCTGTAGTCATCAATTTGATGAGGCTTGCATTCGTCAACAGAGGAAATGTCTTTTGATGTGTAAATCATTTGTTCAACAAATTCTGGTGCACGACGTACGCCTTCACCTATGTTAATAATTATGGTTTCATCAGATTTTAGTAAGTTTTTTTCTAAGGCTTCAAAAAATCCACCTAAACAAACTGCAGAGGCTGGTCCTAATAGAAGTTTCCTTTCGTATGCAACTAATCTTCCTATTGGAACAAGTTTTTCTTCTTTCATTCTAATGAAAGTTCCTCCACTTTTTTTAATAATTCTTGAAACAATAGGGTAGGTTGCGGGATTTCCTGTTGCTAGAGTAGGAACTTGAGTTTGTGGATTATCTAAAATTGGATAATCGTTTTCATAGTTCTTAGGGAAATTTTTTGCTTCAGCTTTTTCCCATGCTTGAGTCATCGGGTCGCATGCATCGGGTTGAACCATTATCATACGTGGATTTTTAATTTCTGGGAAAGTTTTCTTAATTTCTCTAACGCCTTTATCTAAGGCAATAGGTCCCGTTCCGCCACTAATAGCTTGAATGTAAACATCAGGCATTTTTCCAATTTGACGTAACCATTCAAAAACCATAGTTTTTTTAGCTTCAACTCTAAGTGGGTCAATATTTCCAGAAGAAATTAAAATATTGTATTTTTTTGCATATTCAGCAGCAATTTCTTTTGCTTTTGAATAATCGCCTTTTACTCTATATACATTTTGTCCAAAGGCACTAATCATTGCTTCCGAAGACTTTAATGCATTTTCTGGAAGAAATATTGAACAATTAATTCCAGCTATAGAAAGATAACGAGCATAAGAAGTTGCTGTATTACCAGTAGATGCAACGCAGTATTGATTTATGTCGTATTCTTTTAATACACTTGCAGCCAAAGCAGCAGCCACATCTTTAAAAGTGCCCGTTCCACCGTTTAAATCGTTACGATAAACATAAATATCCAAATTTAAACCGTATTTTTCTTTTGCAAAATCTTCTAAGAACCACCATTTTTGCAAACTAATGGCTCCTTCATTTCTAGTAATTATATTTTCTCTTCTATTTAGAGGTAAATAATAAAAATATTGCCAAAAACTTTCAGGATTTCCTTTCATTATTAGTGGTAGTTCGTTATAGTCGCTGTTATACCAAACTTCCGAGTGTTTGCTACCACACTTTGGACAAACTTGATTTTGCTCGAACCATGCACCAAAATCTTCGGTTATGTGTTCGCACTTTACGCATTGTAGGTAGTATTTAGATTCTTTCATAGCTTTAGCTTTTTAACAAACAAAGCAGTATAAGTTTTATACCGCTTTGTTTTTTATAAAATTATTATTCAACTTTCATTGATTGCATTTCTTTAGTGTTATAAACACCTGCTTCAAGATTTGCCTTGATTTTTTTGAAAACTTCTATAGTTTCATTAACATCTTCTAGAGTGTGTGCTGCAGTTGGAATAATTCTTAACATTAGCAAATCTTTTGGAATTACTGGATAAACTACCACAGAACAGAAAATATTGTGATTTTCTCTTAAATCGACAACAATATTTGTGCCTTCAGGAACTGAACCGCTGAAATAAACTGGAGTTACAGGTGATTGTGTGTTTCCAATGTTAAATCCATTGTCTTTTAATCCTTTTTGAAGAGCTTTAGCAATTTTCCAAAGTTTTTCTTTGTGTTCAGGTTGATTTTGTAGCATATCTAATCTTTTTAAAGCTCCAATAACCATTGGCATTGGTAAAGATTTTGCAAAAATTTGAGAACGCATATTGTATTTTAGAGCGTCAACAATAACTTCGTCTGAAGCTACAAAAGCACCTATTCCAGCCATAGCTTTTGCGAAAGTTGCAAAATAAATATCAACATCTTTTTGTAAGCCAAAGTGTTCGTCTGTTCCTGCTCCAGTTTCTCCCATAGTTCCAAATCCGTGAGCATCGTCAACTAAAATTCTGAAGTTATATTTTTCTTTAAGTTTTACTATTTCTGGAAGGTTTCCTAAATCACCAGCCATACCAAAAACACCTTCAGTAATTACTAAAATTCCACCACCGTTTTCTTTAGCTGTTTTTGTGGCAAATTTTAACATTTTTTCGCATCTTTCAATGTCGTTGTGAGGATAAACATAAGATTTCCCACCTTTAGCTTTATGTAAAAATACTCCGTCCATTATACAAGCATGAGCTTCGGAATCATAAACTATAACATCTTTTCTAGTAGCTAAAGTATCAATAATAGATACCATACCTTGATAGCCATAATTTAAAAGATAAGCAGATTCGCGTTTAACGAATTTAGCAAGTCTATTTTCAAGTTCCTTGTGATATTTAGTTTCACCCGACATCATTCTAGCACCCATTGGGTAAGCCATTCCAAATTCTTTAGCAGCATCAGCGTCAGCTTTGCGAACTTCGGGGTGGTTTGCTAAACCTAAATAGTTGTTTAAACTCCAAGTAAGAACTTCTTTTCCTAAAAATTTCATTCTTGGTTTAATTTCACCTTCTAATTGAGGGAACATGAAGTAACCTTCAGCTTTTTGTTGGTATTGTCCTAGTGGACCTCTTGCTTCTTTTAATCTGTCAAAAATGTCAACCATAATATTTTTTTAATTTTAGTGTTATTGTGATATTAATATTTTTTCTTCTTCTTTTTTTCCTTCTTTTTTTGAATTATTTTGCAAAGATAAAAAATTTGAAACAATTTCCGCAATATCCATTACTTTTCCTTTATAATTACGCGTAAAGGTCTTTTTGCACAATGGACAGGCAGTAGCAAGAACATCAGGATTATCTTTTGCCAATATTTGTAATACATCATCTCTAATTTTTAATTGAGAATCGAGTTCAATAATAGTATTTGCTAAACTTCCTCCACAACAAAGTGAGTCTTTTTCATCAAATTCAGTATTTACAAGTTTTCCAACTTTGCTTAAAACTTGTCGAGGTTGTTTGTAAATATTTAAGCCTCGTCCTAGTTCGCAAGGGTCGTGAAAAACTATATTAAGTTCTGACTTGTTTAGTTTAATTCTCTTTTCATCAATTAGCATTTTAATGTATTCGCTATGATGCATAATTTCAATATCTAAGGCATATTCTTCTTTAAAAGATTTGCAACAAATAGGACAAGAAGATACAAGTAATTTAGCACCTGACGAAGAAATTAATTTTGTGTTTTTGCTAACTAAGTCTTTAGATTGTTGTACAAATCCTTGTTGACGCCGTGGGCGACCGCAACATATTCCTTTTTCTTCGTCCATAAACCACACTTTTTCATTTGCTGCTGAAAAAATATTTTTCATAGCAAGAATAATACTTGGTGTTAAGTGTGTCATGCAACCGGCAAAATATATTACGTCAGTTTTATTTTTTGTTGGTTCAACTTTACAATAATCATAATAGTGTTTGCCGGGAACTTCTGTTTTTGTTCTTAATTGTTGACGAATTTGTGTGAGTTCAAGTCCAACAGGACAAGCTTCGGTACATCTGCCACACAGTAAACAATTGTTGGCTACTAAGTCGCTGATTTTATTGTATCTAGTGTCTCTTATAAAATATACAGATTGAACATTATTTATATTGGCAGAAAAATTTAACTGGCAGGCATCAATACAAATTCCACATCTTGAGCATGAATTAATTTCAAAATTTGTTAATCCTGAATATTGTTCTCCTTCTGTTGCTCCCCATTTTCTTAAAAATATTAAAGCTACTTCTGTTGGTATGTGCATATATCGCGAAAATGGTAAACTCACAAAAAACACAAATAATGATATTGAATATGCCCACCATAGAGGTAATTCTATTGCTTGAGCAAATTGTTGTGGAAATAAACTTCCTAATCCTCCAGTGAGAAAACCTCCATTTTGTACTAGTGCAGCTGTTGAACTTTCTGCTAATAATCTTAGCGGGAAAATTAACCATAAAGCACTTAATGCTATTTTGTCGTAAATTATATGTTTTGTTGCTTTTTTTAGTCCTAATATTTTTGATCTAAATCTTTTAATTATTGCAAGGGCTAATCCGCTAAGTATTATTAATAGAAGAAAGTCCATTGTAAATGTGAAAAATTTAGCTCCCCAAAAATTATGTGGTTCGCGTGCAAAATATTTAAAGAAAATAGCAAGCCAAGGCTCTTCAAAAAATGTACCTGAATAAACCGAAGCTTCAATTTTACCAACTACAATTAATAAAAACCAGCCAAAAGCCAGGCTCATGTGCATATATCCTAAAAGAGGGTTCTTTTTATAAATATTTCTGTGTATTAGTGCTTCGCGGAACGCTTCAATAGTTGCAGAAATTGTTTTAGTGGTGAAAATATTTCGTTTTATAAAGTATTTTTGTTTACGGTCAAGAAGTCTAAACCATTTTGTAAATTTAACAATTATTATTACAAATAATATTATTGCTCCAATGCTAAAAGGTAATATGAAATGGGAATAATTCATTATTTAATATTTTTATAATTCAAATCGTTAAGAAAAATTCTCATATTATAAATAAAAGCTCTAGTGTTTACTGCTCTTGGACAAACTAGTTTGCATTTTCCACAAAGCATACACTTGTCTAATTCTTCGGCTAGTCCTTCAAATTGTCCTCTTCTAAACATTATGTTGCATTTACGAAAATTAAAGCTAGTGTGGTTAGCCGCTGAACAAGTTGCAGTACAAGCTCCACACATAATACATCTTTTTGCCGAAGGGACTTTTTCGCAAAGCTCTTCAAATGCTTTAGTATTAGCCGTGTCAAGGTCGATAATACGTGGTTTTGCTATTTTAAATCCCCAGTTTTTCATTGTAAATTATTAAGATATTGTGTTATTTGAAGTGCAGCAGCTCTTGCATCAGCAATGGCTTCTGGAATGTTTAGAGGTCTTTTGCAAGATCCAGCTAGGAATAAGCCTTTTTTTGTTGTTTTATTATCGTTGCCATGTAATCCTAAACTTTTTGCAAAACCATATTCGCCATTTATTTCGTTTTGCTTGCTTAAATTACTAGTTGCTTCAGAGGCTTCCATTCCAACCATTAAAACAAGTAAGTCAACAGTCATTTTTAAAGGCAATCCAGTTAGAGTGTCTTCAGTTTTTATTTGTATTCTATTGTCAATGGTTGCAGCTGCTTCAGAAATTCTTCCTCTTATGTAAATCACGTTGTTTTCTTCTTGAGATTTGCGATATAATTCTTCGTAAAACTGTCCAGCCATTCTTATGTCCATATAAAAACAATAAGCTTCAGATTCTGGGTAGAGTGTTTTAAACTCTGTTGCTTGCTTAACAGCATTTATACAGCAAACTCTTGAACAATAGTGATTTCCAACTTTTTCATCTCTACTTCCAACGCAATTTAAAAAAGCAATTCGTTTAGGAATATTACCTTGCTTAGTGGTAATTTTTCCAGTTTTGTACATGCTTTCAAATTCTAAAGAAGTTATTACATTATCATAAATGCCATATCCTAATTCTTCTTTTCGTTTTGCATCAAAAACAGTGAAGCCTGTTGTAAGTAGTGCTACATCAGCCGAATAAGTTTGATTTTGTGAATTTACTGCATGCCATTTATCATTTTCGAAAAACAATTTTGTGATGTCATTATTTTTGAGAATCTCAACTTTTTTTGTGCTTAAATTATTGATTAAATTGTTTTTAACTTCATCTGCATCAGCAAAGTTGGGGAATAATTTGGCATAATTAGTTAAATTTCCGCCTAGAACATCTTTTTTTTCAATTAATGTTACACTATATCCTTGATCTGCGATATTGCTTGCTGCTTCAATTCCTGCAACACCTGCGCCTATTACAATAACAGATTTATTTTTCATAATCAACAATAAGGTTTTTAGGTTTTTCTGGTTCTCCTAAGAAAGTGCCGGATTTACCAACAAATTTATCTTTAGGGTCGTATTCAATTCCGATTTTATTTAAAAGGCTTTCAGCTTGCACTTGGTGTAATTGCAATCCTAAATCCCAAGGATTATAGCCTAAAAGAAGTCCTGCAAGTTCTTCATAAGTTAGTACAGGAATTCCCATGTGTTCGTCATCATAAGTTATGCCTTCCATTTCGGCAATAGTGTATTGCCAGCGGTCCATAAACATTGTGCAACCTGGACAATTAGTTAGAATGAAATCAGGTTTATAAGCTTGCATAGACTCGAATTTCTTTTTTGTATTTGCAACTGAATAGCCTCTGTTTGCCATAACTAAGTATTGTCTAAATCCAAATCCGCAACAATGTCTTCTTTCGGGATAGTCAATTACTTCGCCTCCCCATTCTTCTATCATTCCTGCTAAAACTTGAGGAAATTCAGCACCACCAATTGCATGTTTACTAAAAATTTTACCATAATGACAACCAATATGTTCGACAGCCTTTAGTGGTTCGCCAGTTTTGTGATTAACTAACTGATATTTCATTTTACTTTTTAACTCTTTTCTGTATTTGTAAATAATATCAGAAGGGTGGACTATGTTTTCAGGAATGTCGAACTCTCTGCCTGTAGCTTGTCTTAAAAAATTCCTAGTTTTTTCAAGTTCTTCTGGTGAATTTTGCCATGTTTCAATAACTTCGGTAAAAACGCCAAATGAAGTAACACAAGACGGAACATAGTTTTTTAAGCCAGCATCTTTCATTAAAGAAAAAAGGCGAGCACAAATTGTCATAGTTGTATCAAATGGAACAACATCGGAATGGTAGCCAATGCCAGTGCAAGTATGTTGATTTGGGTCGTCAATAATTGTTTTGCCAAGTTCTTCTCTTAAAATTTTTAGAAAAGTAGTTTCAGAACCAGGGAAAAAAGATTGACGAATACAACTTCTTTCATAGAAGTAATTGTCTTCAGCAATTTCTTTTTGATAATTATTCCAATAATGTTTGGTTTTTGTCATTTGCTTTATTTTTGATGATTTTCAGAATTTTTAATATAAGTCTGAAAAAAGTATTCATTATTTATTCCTTCGTTTTCGAATGAGGTGTTTGTTGATTTTGCTTTTTGCTTTGAGAACTCTTCTATATGATCATTCAATTTTTTGCCTCCAGTAACTTCAAATATTTTTCTTACTTCGTCTAAATTTTTTTCGCCAATAATTCTCAATGCTCCAGGACCATATTTATTATAATTTCCTCCCATTCTGTCGGCAAGTTCTTCGGCGTTTTCAAAATACCATTTCCAAACAGGACCTTGTTCGGGGTGAAGTTTTGGATGCACGGTGTCAACATGAACGCAATAGCCAATATTTAAAATATTGTCTCCAACAGTCCTTTTTAAAGCAAATTGTTGTTGTCCTTTTTCGCTTTCAACAAAAAAACCTAATTCTTGAGAAAGTTTTCTAAGTACAGAAATTACTAAAGCAGGTGCATTTCCTCGTGGACATCTTGCTTTGCACGACATACATTGACCACAATACCAAATTGTTTCGCTTTTTAAAAGTTCTTCGATTTTTTCATTATCGCGAGTTTGAACTATGCTACAAAGTTGGCGAGGGTCATATTTGTAAAATTCGGCAGCTGGACAAATAGCTGTGCAAACTCCACAATTCATGCAGGCGGTAAGACCTTCTTTGAACCTAACATCTTGCAAAAGTAACTTGTAGTAATCTGTCATTTTAATATTTTTTGCAAAATAAATAAGTGCAAAAAACAATAAATAGACTAAAAATACTTGTTTTTGTTGGTAAAAATACCCTTAAAACTTAGTATAAATACGTAGTCAGTTAAAAGTTAAAAGTCGAAGGTTAAAAGTCTGAAGTTCAATTAATTATATAGGATAGTGTAGAGACGGTGTATGCGCCGTCTCTTATCTATACAAATTATAATTTATTGTACCACCATAAATCAGCTAAAAGCGATGCACTGAACGTAGTTGAAGTGT
>DHVB01000083.1:20252-49272 GCA_002412425.1 Bacteroidales bacterium UBA5219
TAAAAGCGATGCACTGAACGTAGTTGAAGTGTTAAAAGTGTTCAACTGCCTGCAATGGCAGTAAAAAATTCTTCTTTGTTAAGGTGTTTTTGAGCAATTTGCATTAGTTCATCGCTAGTGATATTTTGTAATCTTTCGAACTGTAAATTAATTAAATTTTCTTGGCGTTGTGAGCTAATAATTTTTTCCCAAATTATTGAATTTTGAAAAACTCCATCTATAGATGATAGAATTTCACCACTGCTATAATTTTTAACTAAATTTAATTCTGAATTAGAAATTGGCGTGGTTGTTAGTTTTTCAATTTCTTTAAAAATTTCTTTTATTGTTTTTTTAACATATTTTGTTGCAAGTTCGCTACTTATTTTTAAAACAGTACAATCGTCATAATCTGTTAAAAATGAGCCAATTCCATAAGTGTAGCCTTTGTTCTCTCTTATGTTTTTCATCAATCTTGAACCAAAATACCCACCTAGTACTGTGTTTAAAATTCCAATATCAACAATTTCTTCATCTCTTAGTTTGCCAAGGTTTTTTGCTAAATAAATACTTGATTGAACAGCATTTGGCATTTCGTAATGTTTGAAAATTTCTTTTTCTGAAAAAATCCTCTTGTTTGTTGGTTTTTTAACAAATTTATTATTGCCAAATTCTTTTGAGAAATGTTTTTCAATTAGTTTAATTGTTTCTGTATTCACACTTCCAGAAGCAATAATAAAGCAATTTTTAGATGAGAAATATGTGTTGGAAAATTTTTTCACATCTTTTAAATTTATGGTATCAACATCTTCTGGCTTAACCAGCCAGCCTCTGGGGTGAAAATCTCCAAAAAGTTGATTATTTATTCCTTTAGCAGCTATATATTTTGTTTTTGTTAAATTGACTTTTATTGATTCTTTACTTTTTTCTTTTAAGATTGAAAAATCTTCTTCAATAAAAGCAGGATTTTGTATTAAGTCAGCAAAAACAGGTAAAACTTTTACAAAAAATCTTTGAGGAACAAATAGTCGTAAGCCAGAAGTATTGTTAGAAATAAAATTTTGAATGTAAGCACCGTAATAATCAAAAAAATCGGCTGTTTCGTTGCTAGTCATTCCTTGTGGAGCTTCTTTTAGCATTGAGTTAGCAAAAGTTGGTTCAAGTTTTTTTTCAGCATTTTCAATTCCAGATTTAAAAATAATATCTAACTTTATTACTGGAGCTGTTTCCGAACCCAAAACATAAGTGTTAATTCCATTTTGGAAGCTGTGCTTTTCAGGGAAACAAAAGTTTATTGATTTTATTTTTTTTGTGCGTGGTGGAATATTTCTATTTAGCATTAAATTAAGTTTTTAGATTTGTAATACAAACAAGATAGATTTTCTTCTTTAAAAATTTTTTGAGCGGTTTTTATAATATCAGATTTTGATACTTCCAAAATATTGTCTTCAACAGAATTAATTAATTCAGCATTTCCAAGAAGCTCGAAATATGCTAATTCCATGGCAATGTCTAAAATTTCTATATTAGAAAAAAGCATGTTTGAAATAGATTTGTTTTTTACTTTTGTAAGTTCTTTTTCGCTAAAATCGCCATTAGTAATTTTATTAATTTCTGTTTTAATAGCATTTTCTGCAACTTCATAACTTGTAGTGTCAAAAAGTCTAGCATTTATATTTAGCAATCCTGGATCTATGCTACCTTGAATATATGCGTCAATTTGTGGGAAAAGTTTTTTTTCTTTAATAAGAATTTTGTTAAAAAGCGACGAAGGTCCATTTGCTAATAAATCTGAAATTAAGTCAGTTGCATGATAATCGTCATCTGTTCTTCCACCAGTGTGATACGCCATATATAAAGCATTTGAAGGAACGTCTTTAATTATTTCTTTACTTCTTTTTTCTTTTTGCTCAGGCTCTTGTGGCAAGTTTCGTTTTGGCACATTTCTTTTTGGAATATCGCCAAACCATTTTTCACAAAGCTTTTGAATTTCTATTAAATTTACATCTCCAGCAATAGATAATATCGCATTATTAGGTGCATAAAATTTATAGAAAAAACTTTTCACATCATCTAAACTTGCATTTGTTATATGGCTTAATTCTTTCCCAATAGTTTGCCATTGATATGGATGTTTTTTATAAGCTAAACTTCTAATTTCAGCAAGAGCATCTCCATAAGGTTGGTTTAAATATCTTTGTTTAAATTCTTCACAAACAACATTTTTTTGAACATCAAGACTATTTTGCGAAAATGCCAAACTCAACATTCTATCTGATTCTAAATAAAAAGCAGTTTCAAGATTTTGTTTAGGAAGAGTTATATAATAATTTGTGTAATCATTATTTGTAAAAGCATTGTTTTCTCCACTTGCCTTTTGTAAAACTTTGTCATAGTTTTTAACATTTATAGAACCTCCAAACATCAAATGTTCAAACAAGTGAGCAAAACCAGTTTGATTTGGATTTTCATCTTTAGCACCGACATCGTATAAAAGATTGAAAGCAACTAAAGGTGTCGTGTCGTCTTTGTGGACTATTACTCTTAATCCGTTGTTCAAAGTGAATTTTTCAAATTTTATCATGTGCAAAAAAATAATATTTTCAAATATATAACTAATTTGTTTTAAAATTGTTGTTTTGTCGTTTTTAAATGGGTGTTAGTAAAATAATCAAAAAAAAATGGGATATTTTACAATAATTAGTTAACTTTGTGTCATGTGAAATCTGATAAATTGATTATGTTATTAATTGTTGTCAAACTTTTAAATTCTATATTATGAAAAAACTTTATTTATTTGTTGTATTGTTTTTGAGTTCATTTCTTTTATATTCTCAAAAATCTTATGATGCAAGTTTCAATCAGAAATCATCAGATGTTTATGAAATTACATTTACCGTACAAGATTTTGATTTAAACGAAGTAAACATTGACGGTAATATTTTTACAAAAATCGATATGGGTGTAAGCGTATCTTCACAAAAGCAAGGTTGGGCTGAACTACCTTTTATTAGTGCTTCTATTGCATTACCTGCTCAAAAAGATGTTGATTTGAATATTACTTATACAAATTATGTTGATATTCCATTGGATTATCCACTCTTGCCTTCGAGAGGAGTGATTTATCGTAATCAAGATCCATCGCAAATTCCTTATGTGATTGCACCAGAGTCTATTATAGATGAATTTTATCCAAGTGAAAATGTTGTCATGGAAGATCCATTTATTTTTAGAGAAGTAAGAGGAACAACAGTTAGAGTATTCCCATTTCAATATAATGCCGTTAGCCAAACATTGAGATTTTATAAAAATATTAAAGTTGAATTGGTTGAAAATAACAACGAGCCTACAAATCCATTTTTAAAAGAAAGAGCAAGCTATATACGTGAGGTTGAAGAAATTTATAAAGATATATTTTTGAATTACAATGATCAAACTAAAGTTTCTGCAAATCTTACTTCTGCCGATTATGGTGATATTTTAGTAATTACCACTTCTGCTTATTCCGCTACCATGGATACTTACATTCAGTGGAAAAAAGAAATGGGTTATAATGTTTCTAAAACAATTGTAAGTCAAGGAACTAATGTTGCAAACACAATTTCTAGCGCATATAATAATAATCCAAATTTGATGTATGTTCAGTTGGCTGGAGACTGGGCAGATATTAAATCGCCAACAATTAGTGTTAGTGGTTTCCCACCAACTCCACCAGCTCCTTGCGATCCATTTATGGGTGCAGTTTCAGGTAGTGATAATTATATAGATATATCTGTAGGAAGATTTTCTTGTGCAAGTACTAGTGATTTATTAGTGCAAATAAATAAAGCAATTAATTATGAGAAAAATCCTAATAATGATGTTGGATGGCGTGAAACTTTTATAGGAGTATCTTCTGATGAAGGACCTGGAGATGATAATGAATATGACTATACTCATGTTCAAAGAATTTATACTCAACGTTTACAGCCATTTACATATAATACGCACAGACAAAATTATGACCCAGGAGCATCTGCTACTACTTTAGCTGGACATCTTAACGCAGGTGCCTCAACATTGGCTTATTGTGGACATGGTTCAGAAACTTCGTTTGTAAGTACAGGATTTAGTAATACAAATATTAATAATTTAACAAATGGAGATAAACTTCCATTTATTGTTTCAGTAGCTTGTGTTAATGGTACTTTCCATTATAGTGAAGATTGCTTTGCAGAAGCTTGGTTACGCAAAGCTAATGGTGGAGCAGTTGTTACCTTAATGTCAACAATAAATCAACCATGGACACCACCACAAAGAGGTCAAGATTATTTTTATGATATTTTGACAGGAGGTTTTGATTATGATACAGATGGAATTTCGCAAACTACTGGAATAAACACCTCAGAACAACGCACACATTGGGGCTCAATTGTTGTAAATTCTTCTGTTTTAATGTTAAAAGAAAGTTCTGCTAGTGACGATATAGAAACTATTAAAACTTGGACAACTTTCGGTGATGCTTCATTACAATTAAGAACAAAACAACCTGAAACTCTTACATTAACAAATATGGCTCCAGAAGTTGGAGTGCCTTTTACAGGAGTTGCAAAAATCAATGGAACGCCTGCTGAAAATGTGATGATTTGTATTTCGGCAAACGACAATTATTACTCAACTTTAACAAATAGTTCAGGACAATATACAATTGATCATAGTCTTGTGGCAGGAGAAGCTTTGTTAGTTGCAACAGCTTTTAATTCTACTACAATTTATCAAAATGTACAAGTAATAGATGCTGATCCTTGTTTAGCTGTTACTAACTTAAATGCAACAACTTCAACAGGTTCTGTTACTCTTGCTTGGACAGCACCAACCGAAGGAAATGTTACAGGATATAAAATATATAGAGATGGAAGTTTGCAAACAACAGTTACAGGTTTAACTTATACTCAATCTAGCGTTTCTACAGGGTATTACAACTACTGTGTTGCAGCAGTTTATGATGGAACAGAGTGTTATGCCCAAGAATGTGTAAATGTTTTTGTAAATGATGGAACAAGCACTAGTTGCGAAGCTCCTACTAACTTAAATGTTGAAGAGCAAAGCCCAACAGTTCATAACTTAACTTGGACAGCTCCTTTGGGTTCAAATGCCATTTTTGATGATATAGAATCGCATACAGCTTTTACAATAAATAGTGCCGGTTCAGTACCTTGGACTTTTATAGATGCTGATGACAAAACAACTTATGCTATTGCTAATTATACTTTCCAAAACCAAAATTCAAAAATGGCTACAATAGTTTTTGACCCAAATTTGGTTATACATGAAACTAATGGAACTCCACTAACTCAAACTACTGATGGTACACCATTTACTGCTTATTCAGGAGATCAGTTTTTTGCATGTTTTAATGTAAGTAGTGGACAAACAAATGATTGGATTATTAGCCCAGAATTAAATTTCGATGAATCATTTATATTTAAATTCTTTGCTCGCAGTGGACATAAAACGCAATATGCAGAATCATTTAGAGTTGCTTATTCTACAACTACAAATACAGCAGCGGCGTTTACTAATATTTTAGCAACTGTAAACTCAGCTCCTTTTGAATGGACAGAATATTCTTATAATGTTCCAGCAAATGCAAAATATGTTGCTATAAATTGTAATTCAACTGATAAATATTATTTCTGTGTTGATGATATTTATATTGGCGATGGTTCAATGCCAACCGCTGCGCCAATTGCTTATAATGTTTATTGCGATGGAGCATTAATAGGAACAAGCACAACTACAGATTTTTCATGTACAGAAGCAACTAGCGGTTCACATCAATATTGTGTTGAAGCAATTTATGCTGATGATTGTGTTTCGCCTCAAGTTTGCGCAAATATAGGAACTGTTATAAATACTTATACAATTACTGCAACAGCTGGCAATGGCGGAAGCATAAGCCCTTCAGGAAGTGTAGAAGTTAACGAAGGCGAAAATAAAACTTTTAACATTGCACCAAATACTAATTACTCAATTGCTGATGTTACTGTTGATGGAGTTTCTGTTGGAGTTGTAAATACTTATACATTTAGCAATGTAAATTCAAATCATACAATTTCTGCAACATTTAACTATAGCTGTTTGGCTGTAAACAATTTAGATGCAACAAGTGAAGCAGGTTCTGTTACTCTTACTTGGACTGCTCCAACTTCAGGAAATGTTACAGGATATAAAATTTATAGAGATGGAAGTTTACAGGCAACAGTAACAGCCTTAACATATACACAATCAGGACTTAACGGTGGCTCTTACGAATATTGCGTTGCTACTGTTTATGATGGTGTAGAGTGTACTAATACAGCATGTGCAACTGTTGTTGTATTAAATAACTATACAATTACAGCATCAGCTTTAAATGGTGGAAGTATAAGCCCAGAAGGAAGTGTAGCGGTAGTTGAAGGAAATGATAAAACATTTACAATAACACCTGATGACTGTTATGTACTGGCAGACGTTATTGTTGATGGAATCTCTGTTGGAGCTGTAAGTACTTATACATTTAGCAATGTAAATTCAAATCATACAATTTCTGCTTCGTTTAATCAAACAACTTATGCCGTTAATTCAAGTACAAGTGCAGGAGGCAGCATTACGCTTGCTTCTAGTATTGGTTGTGGCGATGATTTAACTATAAATATTTTACCAGACGAATGTTATGAATTAACTGAATTAACAATAAATGGTGAAATACAAACTGTTGTAGGCAATACTTTTGTTTATGAAAATGTACAATCAGATTTAGAAATATATGCAAATTTTTCAGAAAAAATTGTTATAATCACAGCTAGTGCAAATGAGGGCGGAAGTATTACTCCTTCTGGTGAAGTTGAAGTTAACTGTGGTGAAAATCAGCTATTTGTTATATCTGCAAATGAAGGATATTATATTAAAAATGTTTATGTTAATGGCGAAAATCAAGGTGCGCCAGAAAGTTATTTATTCTCTAATATTACCGAAGATGCTAGCATAGAAGTTGAGTTCGCACTTATTTCTGATATTATGCTTGCAAACAATACAAGTGAAATTGAAATTTTCCCAAATCCTTGTGTTGATAAGTTTAATATGCTAATTCCAGAAGTAGAACTTTATAATACTTGCGAAATATATTCTAATGATGGAAAACTAATTAGAAGTTTTAAAATCACAGAATTGAATAATGAGTTAGAAATTTCAGAATTTGCAAGTGGAACTTATTACATAAAAGTTTATGGAAATGAAAAAGTTGATGTGATAAAGTTGATAAAGTATTAGTTTAGTTTATAAATATGGAAATTGGCTATCAATTTAGGTAGCCATTTTTTTATACGGTGATTTGTATTGATAAGAATTTAACTAGTTTATAAAGAAAGTTCATAAGTTGAATAATTGTTTAAAACGTTTATCGTGATTTTTTTTATAAAATTATCTCTATTATTAAAAAAAGTTGTATATTTGTAGAGAGTTATAAAGGGGATTTTTTAAGTGTTGGATATAAATTTGTATAATTCGATTAAATAATTGCTTGGTTATCAGTGGATTAAAGTATAATAAATTAACAATTAAAATAAATGAACTTATGAAACGTCTAATTTTTACTTTTTCAATTTTGGTGTTTTCCTTTTCTTTAAATGCTCAAATTTGCGACCCTCCTTGTACTCCAGACCAATCTTGTCTTGCGAATTACAATCAAAACGGAAGTATATGTCCTGAAGAGCTTGCATTTGCAATAGCAAATTCTTATTATGAAGAAAACGTAACTGTTGTTCCGCCTGAAGGTTCTCCTTATTATCCATTCTCATCTATGCGAATAGATGCAATTAATAATTTACCCGAAGGAATAACTTGGTGTAAAAGTCAAGAAATGTTTGATGTAACTAATCCTCTTACTTGTTATTGCGTTCAATTAAAAGGAACGCCTACAACACATGGAACTTATGTTTTATCATTAGCAATTACCCTTTTTGTCAATAATGAAGGTACACAAGAGCCTGTTACACAATATACAGATACGTCTTTGGAAATAGAAGTCTTACCAGAAGGCGTTGAGCTTCCTGTTGCGGATTTTACATGGACTGGAAATCAGTGTTATCGTGATACTGTATTTTTCACAGCAGCAAACAATCCTGCCGGAAGCAGTTACGTATGGAAAGTTAATGGGAATGTAGTAAGTTAGGGCTCACCAACTTTTTCTTATGTTTTTAGTCCATTTTTTGCTGTTCCAACCGATTATCAAGTAAGTTTAATTGTTTCTACTGGATATTATACAGACGATATTACAAAAACTATTACCATATATCCTATGCCTGGAGTTAGTGTGTCTGTCCCAGACTATGATTATAATGAGTATGTTTGTCATGGAACTTCATTTACTCTTACTGCTAATGGAGCAGAAACTTATTTATGGTCAACTGGAGAAACTGGCAACGAAATTACTGTTACACTTTCCGAATTTACTGTAATTACTGTTTTTGGTACAGATATCCATTCTTGTGTAAATAGAGATAGTATTATGTTTTTTGTTTGGTCAGTTGATACTACGCTAACTAACCACAATCTTTGTGAAGGTGATGTATATGATTTTTATGGAACTGAGATAACTGAAGCAGGAACATATTATCATACTGTTACATCACCTTATACTGGTTGTGATAATATTGAGCAGCTTGAAGTAACGCTTGCTCCTTATCCTGAGCAAGTTGTGATTTTACAAGATCCAGAAGATGGAATTTTACAAGCAGGCACAAGCGGTAGTATAATATTAGAAACTAGTGAAGTTGGAACAAAATATTGTGTTACTGTAGGAGGTGAACCATATACAGGTCTAATTAATGGAACTGGTTCTATGTTAAGTTTAGGTGGTTTTTTCCCAGCTGGAAGCTATGAAGTGCTAAGTCGTAATCAATATAATTGTTATTTAGTACAAGGAATTGCTAATTTTACAAGCCAAGTAAGTGGTAACTTAGGACAAATAGTTGCTAATGTAACTTTTGGTACTCCTGCAAGTAATTTCCCGGCTGAGCATGTCAACGTTAAATTGTATAAAACAGAAATAGATATTACAGAAAACGAAGTTATAGTTTTAATGGACCAAAAATTATTAGATGGTAATGGGCAAACAGAATTCTTAAATTTAACACCCGGCGATTATTATTTAGGTTCATTTGTTCAATATCCTGAAAATTATAACGTAGCAGAACATGTTTACTATCAAGATGCTGTTGTGCATGAAGATGCTATAAGTATTCCAATAGAAGAAGGAACAGTGTTTTTTGCTAGCTTGCATCATGTTTTACTAACAGAAAGTCAAGGTTCAAACACAATGCAAGGTATTGTCGGAGCTAGTAGTAACAACAGTAAGGGTTTAAATCCAATTGAAGATATGGTTGTTATACTAAAAAATAGTGATATAAATGAAATTATTGGGGTAAGCGTTACTAGTGATAATGGTCAATATTACTTTGATAATATTCCAGACAATGCTAATATACAGGCTTTTGTAACCAATCTTTCATGTCAAAATTATATAGCATTTGAAACGCAAACTACTAGCGACCAAACTTATAATGTTAACTTTATTGTTACCGAAACAAGCATTTATCCAAATGATATTACAATGCTTGAAGATATGCAAATTTAAAATATTGAATTTACTGTGTTTCCAAATCCAGCAAAGGAAGTATTAGGTATAAATTGTGATGTTGAAAAAGCTATTTTGAAAATTTTTGATATAAATGGAAGACTTGTACTCACAGATTTAGTTTTCTCAAATAGTGAAATAAATATTTCTGAATTGGTTACAGGAACTTATATAATTATTTTATCAGCAGAAAATGGTAAAACTGGTGTTCAAAAGTTTGTGAAAGAATAAACATTATAGAAATTATTAATCAAAAAAAGGCGAAACTTTTGATGTTTCGCCTTTTTTTTATAGATACATTATTTTTTTATTCTTCTGAGTAAACTTCAAAAGGAACAACAACTTTAATGTTTTTGTAAATTTTTACATTTGCTTCGTAATTTCCAACTTCTTTAATGGCTTCGCCTTTTAAAGTTATATTTTTACGTTCAATGTTAAAGCCTTCTTTTTCAAGAGCTTCGGCAATCATAACAGTATTGATTGAACCAAAAATTTTGCCAGTAGAGCTGGTTTTTGTTCCAATTCTTAATGATAAACCCTTCATTTTTTCTGCAACAACTTCAGCATCTTCGCGAAGTTTAGCTTCTTTATGTGCTTTTTGTTTCATGTTTTCTTCATGAACTTTTTTAGCAGAAGCGGTAGCCATAATTGCATAACCTTGAGGTATAAGATAATTTCTGGCATATCCAGGTTTTACATTAACTATTTCGTCTTTATGTCCTAGATTATCAACGTCTTGTTTTAATATAATTTCCATTTCTTGTCCTCCAAATTTTATTTCATCATATCTGTAACGTAAGGTAGTAATGCTAAATGTCTTGCTCTTTTTACAGACTGTGCAACTTTACGTTGAAATTTTAATGATGTTCCGGTTATTCTACGTGGTAAAATTTTTCCTTGTTCGTTTAAAAATCTTTTCAAAAATTGTGGATCTTTATAATCTACATATTTTATGCGATTTCTTAAAAAACGGCAGTATTTTTTCTTTTTAACTTCAACTGCTAGTGGTGTCAAATATCTAATATCATTTTGTGCCATAATTACGCCTCCTTTTGATTTTGTTCGTTTTTATTTTCAGCAGTTTTGCTGTTCATTTTTCTTTTTTTCTCACTATAGGCAATAGCGTGTTTGTCCATTTTAAAGGTTAAAAAACGCATAATTCTTTCATCACGTCTAAACTCTGTTTCAAGTTTGTTGATAAATTCACCTTCAGATCTGAATTCAAACAAGTAATAAAAACCTGTTGACTTTTTCTTGATTGGGTAAGCAAGCTTTTTCAAGCCCCAATCTTCTTCATGAATTAATTCACCGTTGTTGTCGGTAATAATTCTTCTAAATTTGTTAACCGCTTCCTTCATCTGTGCTTCAGACAAAACGGGAGTTGCAATGAAAACGGTTTCGTACTGATTAATCATAATTCTTACAATTTTCTAATTAATAAATTTTTTAAAGTTTTTCGAGTTGCAAAAATATAACATTTTATTGAATTATAAAATATTTTATTAAACTTTTCTGTTTTTTTAATTTTCTAAAATAATTTGACAGAAATAAATGTAGTTGTTCATAATTTTGTTTGAAAATTGTTAGTTTTGCTTCATGAAACAAAACTTAGATAAAATAGAGTTGTTTTCACTATGCTTTATAGCGTTTTTAATGCCTCTGAACGTTAAAGTCGCTTCAGTTTTTATTGCATTATTACTTGTAATTGCGTTCTTGAAAAAAGAAAATTATAGCAATTTTAAAAAAATGCTAAAAACACCTGCTTTTTACATCTTGATTTCACCATATTTGTTTTTTTTATTAGGATTAATCAATACTGAATATTTGAGAGATGGCAAAATTCAGGCTGAACTAGCACTTTCTTTACTCGTGTTTCCAATTATATTTACTGCTTTTAAATCAAATAAAATAGAAAATGCACATAGCTATATTTTTAGTTTTTTTATAATTAGTCTTATAGTTGCATATTTAACATGTTTAAGTGTTGCAATACCAAGATTTATAGTGGACAATAATTATGAATACTTTTTTTATCAAGAATTTAGTACAATAATTTCAGGAGCTCATCATCTGTCTTATTTTGTGCTTTTTGGGATAGTAATTTTAATTTCTAACTTACTTGGCGAAACTAGTTTGTGTTTTTATGAAAATAAATATTTATGGGTAAAAATACTATCACTTGTTATCTTATCAATATTCTTGTTTCAGTTATCTAGTAAGGCAACAATTATTCTGTTTGTGATGATTAGCTTTATTGTTTTTGTTTATATTGTAATAAAAAAAATTCTAGCTTTAAAATATGCTTTGGCAATAATTTCTATAGTTATTTTATTTGCTACGATTGGATTTTCAACCCAAAAAGTAAATTTAAGATTTTCTAGATTCATAGATGTGATTTTTAAAAGAGAAGAATTTAATCCCAAAAGAGCAGAATCAACAGCATTAAGAATATCTGCATTAAAAACAGCTAAGGCTGTTGCTAAAGATAATTTTTGGTTTGGTACGGGTACTGGAGATTTGCTTTATGAAATGAATGATTATTATAAGGAAAATTATTTGCAAGCAGCTTATATTAAGTATGTTAGCCCCCATAATCAATTTTTGAGAACTTTTGCTATGCATGGAATTTTTGGATTATTGTCCTTAATTTCTGTGTTTGTATTGATGATTTATAATGCTGTAAAACAAAAAAGTTTTTTTTTGTGGATGTGGATTTTGATGATGTTGGTCTTGTTTAACGTTGAAGATATGTTTGGTATTCAATGCGGTGTGGTATTTTTTAGTTATTTTACATCTTTATTGTTATTAAATTTTGACTCAAATAATATAAAAACATAATAAATTAGTAATTTTGCATTATATGAGAATAGTATTAGATAAATTTGAGCTTTTTTTGTTGTGCTTCATCGCGTTTGTTATCCCTGTAAGCATAAAGTTTAGCTCTGTACCAATGATACTATTATTTATTATTGCTTTATTGAAAAAAGATAATCATCCATATTTAATAAAAGCATTAAAAAGTCCAAGTTTTTATATTTTAATTATTCCATATATATTTTTGTGGCTTGGTTTGCTAAATTCAGAAAATATAGATACAGGATTGACCTATATTATTCGAGCAAGTTCTTTGGTTTTGTTCCCAGTGATTTTTGCAGCTTTTCAATCAAATAAAGCTAAATATAAAAACGAATTAATATTTTCAAGTTTTATTTTGGGAGTTTTAGTTTTATATATTATTTGTTTAAATCATGCTATCCCAGTTTATTTAGCGAAAAAAGATTATAATGTGTTCTTTTATCAAGAATTTAGTGAAGTTGTTACTGGACCACATCACATGTCTTATTTTGTTATTTTTGCATTAGTTATACTTATTTCAAATTTATTAGAAAGAACAAGCTTACCTCTGTATAAAAAAAGATATTTGTGGCTGAAAGTTTTTCTTATTTTAATTTTTTCAGTGTTCTTATTTCAGTTGTCGAGTAAGGCAACAATAATTTTGTATATATTAATTTCGTTTTTTGTTATTGTATTTAGTTTATATAAAAAATTAATTTCGCTTAAAATAGCAATTCCTATTGTTGTTTTAACATTTGCAATAATTACCTTTGGTTTATCAACCGATAAGGCACAACTTCGCTTTTTAAATCTAAAAAAAGGCTTACAAAGCCAAAATAATATTGACCATAAAAGTCAGGAATCAACAGTATTGCGTATAGTTGCATATAAAGCAGGAGGCGATTTAATAAAAAATAATTTTTGGTTTGGAGTAGGAACAGGAGATATAATTCAAGAATTGGATAAATTCTATTTAGAAAATGATTATCAAAAGGCATATGCTTTGCATACAGATCCTCATAATCAGTTTGTTAGAACTTTTGCAAGCAATGGTGTTTTTGCTTTTTTAGGTTTAGTGTCTATATTTGTTTTAATTTTTTATAAAGCAATAAGAAAAAAACATTTTTTATTATTATTGTGGGGACTAATTTGCTTAGTCTTATTTAATGTGGAAGATATGTTCAGTTATCAAAGAGGAGTTATGTTCTTTTCGTTTTTTACTTCCTATTTTATTTTTAATTTAGATCTTTCTAATAACAACCAAAGTATAAATACTTAATTTATGATTACTAAAATTGATAGTCCAAATAATCAGCTTATAAAGGAAGTTTTAAACTTGCAATTAAAATCCAAGGAAAGAAAAAAAACAGGTAAAATCCTAATCGAAGGATTAAAAGAAATAAGTTTAGCTATTAAATTTAATGTAAGTATTGAAAAAATATTGTTTTGCCCCGAAATTATAGATTTGGATTCTGTAAAAGAACTAATAGGGGAGCAGTATCATTTGGCAAGAAAATATGAACTTAGCAAAAAAGCTTTTTCTAAAATTTCATATAGAGAAACAACAGGAGGAATTGTTGTAATTGCAAAAGCACTTTCTATAAGTTTAACAGATATAAAAGTTGACAGAAAATCTTTGTTTATTATTTTGGAATCTGTTGAAAAACCTGGAAATCTTGGTGCTATTGCCAGAATTGCAGATGCAGCACAAGTTGATGCTATAATTGTATGTAACCCGCTGAGTGATGTTTATAATCCAAATGCTATTAGAGCCAGTTTAGGTTGTGTGTTTTCTGTAAAAATTGCTAATTCCGACACAGACTCTGTTTTAAAGTGGTTAAAAGAAAATAATATCACTTCTTATGCCGCAGAATTACAAGCCACAGAATTTTATCATAATTGCGATTTTTCAAGATCTTCAGCTATAGTATTTGGAACAGAGGCTTTTGGCTTGTCTCAAAAATGGATTGATTCGGCAGATAAAAGAATTAAAATTCCAATGTTGGGAAGTATTGATTCTTTAAATGTTGCAAACTCTGTAGCAATAATTACTTTTGAGGCTAGACGACAATTAAATTTTCTGGTTTGATTATTGTAGTATAATTTAGTAATGTTTAAATTTGAATTATAATGAAGAATTTTAAAATATTTTATTTGTTAAATGTGTTGATTTTCATGACATTTTGTAGCAATCAATTGTTTTCTCAAACTAAAGCTTTTGTAGAAATCACTGCAAAAACTAAACAATCTTATCTTGATAGAGGATATACATTGGTGGATTTTAAAAGCGATTCGATTATTGATACGAAACCTTTAGTTTCTTCAGACATAGTCTTGAACTATAAAACCTATTATATTGTACATGTTCAAGTTGATGCTTGTGCTTATTGTGAATATAACCTGTATTTTGTTGATACAGAAAATGTTATGACTGAGTTAGAACCAGAGATTGTTGTGGAAAACAATTTAAAACAAGCAATTTATAGATTTGATAATGAAGAAAATTCTAAAGGAAAATATGTTGTGCTATTAAATTCAAAACTTCCTTATTATGCAAATATTTTTGTGTTTAAGAAGAAATTTTAATAGTCTTCGTAAATAACTTCTTCTTCGTTGTTTAATTGTCCAATAACTTTAAATTCAGTACGTCTATTTTTTTGTCTTCCTTCGGGATTATCACTTCCATCAGGATTTGAGTTAGGAGCTATCGGGAAGTTTTTACCATAACCTTTTGCAACCAATCGTTCTGATTCAATGCCTTTGTTAATTAAATAATCAACAACAGATTGTGCCCTAGCTTGTGAAAGCTTCATGTTAAACTCTTCAGTATCAATAGAGTCCGTATGAGAACTAATCTCTATAATTATATCTGGATACGCTTGCAAAATTTTAAAAATAGTGTTGTCTATAGTTTTTTTAGCTTCTGTAGTAAGTTCTGATTTTGCAAATTCGTAATAAATATTTTTAACAATAAAAGATTGTTCAGGTAATGTGTTTACAAAAATAGCATCTAAAACTATAGTATCTGATCTTGTAATGTTTTTTGTTGTGAAAGGTAATTTTTTCTCCTTTTTATTGTAATCTTTTACAGAAATAAAATAATCAAAACCTTGTTCTAAATTAAAAAAGTAATATCCTGGTGTTGTAAAATCATTTTTCACAAAAAGCTCTTTACCACTATTTTTATCAATCATAAACAAGCTAACTTGATAGTTGTATAATAGTTCTATATCATCACTTCTGTCCAACACATTTAAACTTAAAGCCATTTCTTGTTGATATTCTTTTTCAATAGTTTTGAAAAAAGCAGAGTCTGTAATACCAAAAATTTTGCCTGTAACTGCAATATTGATATAATCTTTATCAATAAACTCATATACATCGTCGCAGCAGTTTGCGTGTCTTAGAGAATAGCCTCCATCTCTGTTTGATGTAAAAAAACCTCTTTGTCTATTGCTTTCTAAAATAAAATACAAATCATCAAAACTTGAGTTTATAGGCTGTCTAAGATTTAATGCGTTTTCAAAATTTTTACCATCGCCAAAAGCTTTGAATATATCTAGACCTCCCATTCCAGGGTGTCCATCTGAACTAAAATATAAAGTTTTAGTTTCAATATTATAATAAGGTGTAAGTTCATTGGCAGGAGTGTTAATTCTCTTTCCACAATTTTTGGGTTCTTTCCACTCCTTACGTTTTGAATCATAATACGTAAACCATATATCTAATCCGCCTCGTCCATTTTCTCTGTCAGAAACAAAATAAAGAACATCTGTATTTAGTCTTGAAACACCAACAGTTGGCATTGTGTTAGTACTGCCGGGTAGGTTAATTGTTTCGGGAAGTTCTTGAGGATCTTGCCATACATTATCTTCATAATTTGAAACAAAAATTTTACAAACAACTTTATTATTAAAATCTTTAGCACATCTTGTAAAATAAAATCTTTTTTTATCTGCAGAAAAAGCACCATTGCCAGTGTTTACGTTAGAACCATTAATTGTTTCATCAAACTCTCCAAGATTTTTCCAATCTTCACCATCTCTTTTAGCGATATAAAACTTTCTAACTGGTAGTTCATCTTTATTTGGGTCATAATATTTTACTTCCTCTTCAGCTAATGACCCCCAAATTAGTTTATTATCTTCGAATGGAATAGGAGAAAAATCAATATGAGGCTTGTTTATTTCTTTATCCAAAAGTTTTACAATAGTATTGTTAGGCTTATTTTGCCAAAGTTCAGTTGAGTCAATTCCTTTTAAATGGTTTCTAGAAATTTTAATTTCTTCTGTTAAGTCTTTATTCTTTTTTGCTTGATTAATAAAACTATTAAACTGCTTTTTTGCTTCATCATATTCGCCTAGAGTTTTAAGGCATTCTGCATAGTAAAATAAAGCTTTAAGGTTTTTTTTGGGGTCTAATTTATAAGAGTCAAATAAATATTTTTGAGCTTCGCGATAATTTTTTTCTTTTAAATATAATTCTCCTAATGCAGCTTGGACTTTTGGTCTGCCAGGGTTTAGCTCTTCATAAGTTTTATAATAATCGATTGCAGAAAAAATATCTCCTTCTTTTTGTGCTGTTTTTGCTAGTTTTAAGATTTGTCCTGGTCTATATGTTATCGATATTTCATTTTGATTATTTTTTTGAGCAAAAACTAAATTCAAAGTGAATAATAAAAAGCAAAAAACTATAAAATATCTCAACATCTTTATCTTGTTTAAATTCATTTTTTAATATCTATCACATGGTATTGTAACGCTTTTAACTTTTTGTGTTAGATGCTTATAAATAATCGAAATTTCAAAAGCTCCTCTGTTTTTTGTTGCAGCTTTAAGAGCAGAAATATTCACATCATAGCTAAATCCTAGGTCAAATCCGTAAATACCTAAACCAGCTGTGAAAATTATTGCGTCAGCATTATTAAGAGAATTTCTTTCATAAATACCTGCAAAAATATTGCTAATTTGTTTATGAGGCTTTAATTTAAAATTTGCAATTCCACCTAAAACAAAGTCGTTAGTTTTTTTGTGAAGCATTACTAAAATATTTGGAACAATATCAATATTGTCTTTTATTGGCAAAGTTACTCCAGAATTAAGAGCAACTCGCATAGGAAGTTTGTTATCTGTATTTACAAATGTTTCTTTAGGGTTGTTTACATGAAAAAATGATAATCCAAAATGTGGAGTTAAATTTTTGATGGTAACTTTATATTTTATTCCTAAATTTATATCTAAATATTGTATGTTTTCTACTGTTTGTGTAATGTTGTTTGGTAAATTGGAGTCGAAAAGACCAGTATTATCATTAAATTGTGAAGGCAGACTTAATCCGTTTAAAGTAAAATTTTTTGTAACAAATCCGATTTGAGCGCCAAATGATAAAACATTAGTTTCGTTTAATGAAAGTATATAACTTCCGTTAACAAAAATTTTATTTACTAATAAATTACTTGAGCCTGAATGGTCGTTTATAAAAAATGCACCAAGACCAAAATTTTTGCCTTTTTTTGTGTGCATTGACTTGTCAAATCCAACAGAAATAGTGCGATAAGGAGTGCCAATTGCAGCCCATTGTGTTCTATAATTGTTGGTAAATCGCCAATTTTCATCAAAAAAACCAGTCTCCGCAGGATTTAGTGAGAGTGGAGAAGCAGTAAATTGGCTAAAATGTATGTCTTGACAATATGCTTTTGTGCAAAAATAGCCAAAAATTAAAGTTACTGTTGATATAATAATAAAAATCTTTTTCAATGCCGTTCAACTTTTTATAATTATGATTTTCAAAAATAATAATTTTGTTTTAAAAACAAACTTTTTTATGATTTTTTTTTATAAAAAAATATTTAATAAAATTTCGGGAAATTATGCTAGAATAATTAAAATTATATTATTTTTGTTAATTAATGTTTTGTTTTACTAAAGCATTGCTTAAAATGAAAAGAATTTTTATTTTATTTTTGTTAATTTTCAGTGTTACGAGATTGTTTTCGCAACCTACAGCTGATTTTACTTCTAGTGGGAATAATTTATGTGCGCCAGCAATTATAACCTTTACTAATACAAGTACTGGATGTTCGGGTACACCTACCTTTTATTGGACATCAGGAACAAGCGATGTGTCTTCTCTTGAAAATCCTACATTTTCTTATACAGTAGGAGGAACTTATACGGTTAGTCTTAAAATTACCTGTGATGGATTTGAAGACACAAAAACTATGACCATTGTAGTTTATGATCCACCTGAGGCAAACTTTAGCAATGTAGTGCAGAAAGGATGTGTTCCATTTGATGTGAATTTTATAGACATGTCTTTAACAGGTGATACCGCAATAAATTCATGGGTTTGGCATTTTGGAGATGGAACAAGTTCTACAGAGCAACATCCTTCACATACTTATGCTTCAAGTGGTAGTTTTAATGTAACTTTATTTGTAAAAGATGAAAATAATTGCTCTTCACAGGTTACTCATAATAATTTAATAAGGGTTGCTAATTTGCCTACAGTTAGTTTTGTGGCTGATAATCCAACTTTGTGTACCTCACCTCATACGGTTAATTTTAGCTCGTCTGTTACTACCTCGTTTGGTTTAACAGCAACCTATTTATGGAATTTCGGAGATGGCGGTACAAGCATAGAAAATAATCCTAGCCATACATATACTTCAGGAATTTATGATGTGAGTTTAACAGTAACTGATGAATATGGCTGTGAAAATACATTTTCTAAACCTGAATATGTGAGAATAGAACCAGCAGTCCCCCAGTATTCGGTTTTAGAGGGCGATACAGTATGTAAAGGAATGCAAACACATTTTTTAAACGAAACAGGCTATTCGTGTCGCTGGGATTTTGGAGACGGAGGTACAAGTATGCAAAATACTCCAATACATATTTATCAGCAAACAGGAAATGTTAATGTAACTTTTACTGTTGACCCAGGTGGACAATGTGAGGCTTCAACGGAATTTACTCTTTTTGTAGAAACTATTACTGCATCTTTCACAACTAACCCAACAAACTTATATTCATGCTCAATACCCTTTGAGGTAGAATTTACAAATACTTCATCAGCAAATGCTACAAGTTTTTATTATGTGTTTCAAGATGGAACTTCATCAATTCAGCCAAATCCTTCGCACACTTATTCATCAGGAGGAATATTTCAGCCAACTTTAACAGTAACAAGTAATGCGGGCTGTGTACATACATTTATGGGACCTATAATAAATATTTCACCCGCAGATGCTAGCTTTACAGCCGATGAGGTTGAAGGTTGCGAACCATTAACTATTACCTTTACATATTCAGGAGATCCAGAGGCTATTACTAATTTTAACTGGAATTTTGGAAATGGAAACACAAACTCAGATGGTTCTGCTATAGAATCTTCGGTTTATAATGCAGGAGAATATACAGTTGTATTAACAGTTACAGATGGACAAGGTTGCACTGGAGAATCAAGTCTTGAACTAAATATAGGAGCTGTGTATGAACCAAACATAAATGTTTTTGATAATGATCCTGACCACACACCTTTGTTAAGCCATAATATTTGTGCACAAGATACTGTCTCGTTATGGGTGTTGGAATGGGATAATGAGGACTATGAATTTACTTGGTGGATAGACTCCACATCAAATAAAGATGTGTCAAATGAATACACTGATCATGCTTTTGACCAAGATACAGGTTGGGTTCACTTGCACATGATAACTTTGTATAATGGCTGTAGAGATACAATTTATTGGGATAGCCTGTATATAAGTGGACCTATTATTGATGGTATATCTAAATCTTATGATTGTAATAATCCTAGAAATTATGAATTTACTTTAAATGAAACTATAGCTGATACTTGGGATTGGAAAATATATTATATTCATGAAGGTACAATGACAATTGTGGAAGAGACTCTGAGCTCAACAGATCATAATTATTCATATATTTTTCCACCAAGTCCAGATTCATTTTGGGTTAAGGTAACAGCACATAGCGATACAACTAGTTGCGAATATGTGGACTCAATACAAATTAAAATAGCAACACCGAGTGCAAGTTTTTCTATACCCGTATATAATAATTGTACAGGAGTTGACATATCTTTTGATGCTTCTGCTTCTCAAGATGCAAGCGAATACTATTGGGATTTTGGAGATGGAAATAATTCAGGTTGGTTAAGTGAACCTATATTTATATATCAATATATGACTGTCGGTGTGTTTGATGTAGTGTTAACTGTTCGTGATGAAAACGGTTGTGAAGATACTGATACTCACCCTATACATATTATTGGTCCGGAAATACATACAACTATCAGCGAAACATATGGTTGCGACCAATTATTAGTGAGTTTTTCAGACTTTTCTACAGCTAGTGAACCAATAGTAAGTGTTGAATGGAATTTTGGAGATGGCTCCACAATGATAGGCACAGATGTAACACATTTATACTCAACACCAGGCGTTTATTCTGTAACTGTGAATGTAACAACTTTATCAAATTGTGGTTTAGGGATTACTTATCAGGATACAATTGTTGTCGAATCTGTTGACGCTAGTTTTAATGCTCTGCCAGTTGTTGCTTGTGTTAATCAAGATATTAGTTTTCAAGCTTTAGAAAATAATATAAGTTATATATATACATGGAATTTTGGAGATACAAATCCTGCAATTTCTGGACATAGCCCTTCTATAAATTATTCATACGAAAATGGTGGATATTATGACGTTCATTTAAAAGTAGAAAATGGAAGGGGGTGCGAAGATGAGCTTTTGTTAGAGGGCTTTATAAAAATAGAGCAGGCATTTGCTAACTTTAGTTTAACTGAAGATCATTTTTCATGTTATCCAGCTACGCCAATAATAATTCAAAATTCTAGTGTTTTGCCAGCCGATACAGAATTATATTATCAATGGATTTTAGGCAGTGATAATGATACAATTACTGTTGAAGAACCGACATATGTATATACTGTGCCTGGGAACTTTGATATTGTTTTAAATTTGTCAACGCCAGCAGGATGCACCGACACACATTCTTTACCATTAATTATTGAAGGTCCATATGCACAAATGAATATTAGTGATACCATAGCTTGTGTTGGACAAGAAATAGAATTTAGCCTTACAGAACAAGAAAATGTTGAAACTATACAATGGGTTGTCGGAGGGGGAGATTCTTATACTGTAGAATCATTCACTCATTCGTATTCAATGGTGCCACCAAGCGGTTATTATACAGTTAATTTAGTGATAAAATCAGGAGATTGTCAACCACCTCCGTTTGTGCAAAATATTTATATTTTTGATGTTACTGCAGATTTTAGTATTACAGATACAGAAAATAATGAAATACTAGGTGGGCTTTGTTCTCCATTTGAGGCAATGCTAGTAAGTAACTCTATAAATGACGATTTTAGATA
The DNA here is from genome assembly GCA_002412425.1 of Bacteroidales bacterium UBA5219. Lineage (GTDB taxonomy): Bacteria > Bacteroidota > Bacteroidia > Bacteroidales > ML635J-15 > Bact-19. The sequence continues at coordinate 42,148 of DHVB01000083.1, forward strand.
TTGGTTTGTTGACAACCATCCAATAGGATCCGGTTTAAGTACTGAAACTCATAATTTTGTAAATAATCAAAGTTATGATACAAGTGGAGAAATAACTTTAATTGTTGAAGATATTCACGGTTGCCTTGATACTATTAAAAAGAGCATTGATGTTTATGCCTTGCCTGTAATTGAAATAACTCAAGATACTATTATTTGTAAAGGTGATGAAATCAAGTTATATTCTGCAGGAGGTGTAAGTTACTTGTGGTCTCCAGATGTCAATATTTCTGATGTTAATTCTCAATCGCCAAGTGTAAAACCAGAAGAGGATATTATATATTATTTAGAAGTTAGAAACTCGCATGATTGTCTTAGTATAGATTCTGTGAGTATATTAGTAATACAGGATTTTTTAGTAAACTTTACACCTGTTTATGATTCTATTATTATTGGAGATACTACACGAATTATTTTAGAAGCTACTCAAGACAGTTTAATTTATACTTGGACACCTAGTACAAATATTTCATGTACAAATTGTCCAGAACCTGAATTTTATCCACTCGAAGATACAAGATACAGACTTGTAGTAGAAGATAGTACAGGGTGTTTCAAGTATCATTATTTGCTCGATATTTTTGTAATTGAGGAATATACATTAGATGTACCAGGAGCGTTTACGCCTGGTTCTGGGGATAAAAATGCTGTAATTTATGCTAGAGGCTTTGGAATTAAAAAATTATTGCAGTTTAGAATTTATAACCGTTGGGGAGAAGAAGTTTTTTATACTGACGATATAAACCAAGGCTGGAACGGATATTATAAAGGAAAGTTACAAAGTATAGATAATTATTCCTATTTTATTGAAGCAGAAATGTTTAATGGAAGTATTCAAACTAAAAAAGGACATATAATGTTGATTAGATAAGAAACTTGTTTTAAATTCTAAATTCTCAATTCAAAAAAACTTTTTATTTCCCATATTTTTTCCCAACTTTGCAGAAAATACAATTATATGATAATTATTACAGGTGCTGCAGGATTTATCGCTAGCTGTTTAGTTACAGAACTTAATAACCGTGGTTATAAAGACCTTGTATTAGTTGATGATTTTAGTAAAAGTGAAAAGAAAAATAACTATTCAGATAAAACTTTTACAAAACTTATCGATAGAAACGAATTTGATTATTGGTTGGATAGAAATCACAAACTTGTTCAATTAATTTTTCATATTGGTGCAAGAACAGATACTACCGAATTTAACTTTGAAATACTTGAAAAATTAAATTTAGAATACTCAAAACTTATTTGGCGAAAATCTTATGAATATGGTTTGCCATTAATTTATGCATCTTCGGCAGCAACTTATGGAGCCGGAGAATTCGGTTTTGATGACAATACTTCTCCAGAATTACTTAAACCACTAAACCCTTATGGAATTTCTAAAAATGAATTTGATAAATGGGCTTTGAATAATGAGAAAAAACCATATTTCTGGGCTGGATTTAAGTTTTTTAATGTTTATGGTCCAAACGAATATCATAAAGGTAGAATGGCATCTGTTGTCTATCATGCCTACAATCAAATTAAAGAAACAAAAAAATTAAAACTTTTTAAATCTCATAATCCAAAGTTTGAAGATGGAATGCAATTGCGAGATTTTATTTACGTAAAAGATGTTTGCTCTGTTTTAATTCATTTTATGGAGACTCGCAAAAATTCAGGAATATATAATCTTGGAACTGGAAAGGCAAGAAGTTTCTTAGATTTAGGTAAAGCTTGTTTCAATGCACTAAGTATAGAACCAAATATCGAGTTTGTTGATATTCCTTTGGATATAAGAGATAAATATCAATATTTTACGCAAGCAAATGTTGAAAAATTGCGTTCAGTAGGTTATGATAAACCATTTTATAGCATAGAAGAGGGAGTTAATGATTATATTTCTAATTATTTAAAAGAAGAAAAATATTTTTAAGAAATGAGCAATAAAAAAAAATATATAGGCGAAGTAGAAGAGGCTAAAGCAGATAATTCTGCTTTGAAAGTAAATCAAGGAATAGAGCAACCACCTCAAGTAAATCCTAATTTTAGAAAATTTAAAAGAATAAAAAAAGATTTAACAGTTTCTGATTATGTTGAAGGAATTGTTGCAGGTGATGTAAATATTTTAAGTCAAGCTATTACTTTAGTCGAAAGTCGTTTAGCCAAACATCAAGAAATTGCTCAAGAAATTATTAAAGAATGCTTGCATTTAGATAAAAAATCTATTCGAATTGGAATTACTGGAGTTCCTGGAGCAGGGAAAAGCACTTTTATTGAAGCTTTGGGAATGGAAATTGTAAATCGAGGACATAAATTAGCAGTTTTAGCAGTTGACCCAAGTAGTGAGCGTAGTGGTGGAAGTATTTTAGGCGATAAAACACGAATGGAGGAATTGTCGGCTCAGAAAAATGCTTTTATTCGTCCATCGCCTTCGGCAGGTTCTCTTGGTGGAGTAGCTCGTAAGACACGTGAAACAATTGTGCTTTGCGAAGCAGCAGGGTATGATACAATTTTTATTGAAACAGTTGGTGTTGGACAATCCGAAACTGCTGTGCATAGCATGGTAGATTTCTTTTTATTGCTAATGTTATCTGGAGCTGGTGACGAATTGCAAGGAATAAAACGAGGAATTATGGAAATGGCTGATGCTATTGCAATAACAAAAGCTGACGGTAATAATGTGCAAAAAGCAAAACTAGCACGAGTTCAATATCAAAATGCTTTGCATTTATTTCCACAAACTGAAGCAAAATGGGAACCAAAAGTTCTGACTTGTTCATCAATTGAGAAAAAAGGAATAAGTGAAATTTGGGAAACAATAAAGGAATATGAAACTCATACAAGAAATAATGGGTATTTCGAGAATAATCGCTTAAAACAATCTAAATATTGGTTGTTCGAAGCAATAAATTCAGCTTTGAAAGAAAGATTTTATGACGATAAATTAGTGAAAACCGAATTGAGAAAATTAGAAGTTAAAATCGAAAAAAATGAAATAAGTAGTTTTGTAGCTGCTACCCAATTGTTAGATATTTATTTTCAAAAGAAATGATAGGACAAAAAATTGTTTACGAAACCTTAGAAAAACTGAATATAAGCTTTGAATATTATGAGGCACCAAAAGATTTTTCAAATGAAGAAGATATAAGTTTTTGGAATAGGATAGGGGCAACACGTTGTAAAAACCTGTTTATGAGAAATCATAAAGGGAATAGACATTTTTTGTTAATTTCTGATTATTACAGAGATATTAATATTAAAGTGTTAGAAGATAAATTTAAAAAAGGAAAAATTTCTTTTGCATCTCAACAAAGAATAGATAAACACATAAAAGGAGTGATAGGTGCAATTTCAGTTTTTTCTTTATTAAACGATGAGGCTAATCATGTTGAGGTCTTTATTGATGAGGGATTGAAAACAAAACAAAAACTTACATTTTTACCAAACGAATTAAATGCTCTTATTGCAATAAGTTTTGAAGATTTTATAAAAATCCTTGATTATTCTGGCAATAAATATGAATTTATGAATTTAGCAGCCTCGGTTGAGTAATTATTTTACTCTAATTTTTTGACCAATTTGTAATTTAGAATCTTCGCTAATTCCATTCATTGAACATATTTGACTAATTGAAATATTATATTTTCGAGAAATTGCCCAAAGAGTATCGCCGCTATAAACTATATGATAATTGCTTTCCAAAACCCCAGACACTCCACCAGAAGTTCTACGTCTCGATTTTAAATATGCAAATTCTTCTGGCATCAACACCAAAGTATCAGATTTTAGTTTATTGTTTTCAAAATCTATTATTAATTCAGGGTTAAAAGGATTGTCTTTAAATCTGGTTTCAAAATGAAGATGAGGTCCGTAAGATTTGCCAGTATTTCCACCTCGAGCAATTGTGTCTCCAGCTTTGACCTCTTGATTTCTTTGACATAATAATTTTGACAAATGTGCGTAATAAGTTTCAATACCGTTGTAATGTCTAATAATAACCAAATATCCATAACCTCCTCTGTTCCAACCTGCATAACGTACAATCCCATCAAAAGCAGAAACGATGGTATCTCCAGTTTTTAGCCTAATGTCAATTCCATTATGATGATATCCTCTTCGCCACCCAAATTTACTGATTACAGTTCCTATATATGGCATGTAAAATTTTTCCCCATTATTTAATAAACTTATAGCACAAGTGTCAAGAGTTCGTTTGTAATCAGCCTTGCCAAAGGCAAAAATATTAATTGTATCCCAGTTTTCTGAAAATACAGTTAAACTATCTAATTCTAAAAGTCTATTTTCGTAAATATCATTATAAAGTTTTATTGAGTCGTTGAATTTAATAACAGCCAAAACACTATCTTGATTTATATATTCCCAAGTGTTGTTTTCAAATAAAATAATATCAAAACCTTTACTATTTACAGTGTCTATTATTATGCGAGCATTTTTATCGTTTTGTGAAAAAATCAAATTAGGAATAAATATAAGACTTAGAAATATGTAAAAAAGATGTTTCATATTTTTCTATTTTGAATTAACAAAAATGAAAAAAATAATCTAAAACAAATTATTTATCAGAAATTTTATACAAATAGTGAATATTCTCCTATTTGTATGATTTTTAAAGTTACTTCTTTGATGTTTTAGGTTTTAAAAATGATAATTCTCAAAATGTTTCGATTATAATTAAGATTGAAAAAAACTTTGTTTGCTAAATAAAACTTATTATTTTTGCAATGCAATTTTGCGGGGTGTAGCTCAGTTGGTTAGAGTACGCGTCTGGGGGGCGCGGGGTCGGTAGTTCGAGTCTACTCACCCCGACAAAATTAAAAAATCAAAAATCCTAATAAATAATCCGAAAAATTAAAATTTTAGAGCGTTGTTAATAAATTTGTATTAAATATTTTAATTTTTACAAAAATATATTAGTAAATTTGCCTAAAAAAGATAAAACAAATTTGAATAAAACATGAAAATGACAAGTTTTGGTAAATTTATAAAAGCAGAACGAGAAAAAAGAGGTTGGAGTCAAACAGAATTAGGTGCTTTAATTAAGATAAATACTCCACTTGTGAGTCGTATCGAAAACGATAAAAAGCTCATGTCTTTTGATAAAGTTGAGCTACTTGCTAATGCTTTTGAAATGGATTATCAGGAATTAAAAGATCTTTATTTTGCAGATAAAACAGCAAAATCTGCTTATGAATACAAATGTTCTAAAAACGTTTTTGCAGTTGCTGAAAAACAATATGAATATATAGAAGCTACCAACATTGTACAAGGACAATTAAAATTCTAATCGTGATGGACAATAAGAAATTAATACAGACATTGGGATTTGTACCAAAAGAAAACAGTTCGGGTATTTTTCAGAAAAAATATTCTAAAGCTGACTATTATGTTGTTGAAATTGATTTTGAGAAAGAAAATATCAACTATGGAAATAAAATAAAAGGTGAAAGTAAAACAACGCAAAACTTTTTACAGGCTGAAAACTGGGTTGTTTTGGAGTGTGTGGATAGGCTTTTGGGAAAAGGGTATCAGCCACAAAATATAACATTGGAAAAAACTTGGAAAACAGGACACGGAACAAGCGGGCGATTAGATATTTTGGTAACTAAAGACGATGGTTCCGCTTATTTAATGATTGAATGTAAAACTTGGGGCACAGAGTATGAAAAAGAACTGAAAAACTTAGAGAAGAACGGCGGACAACTTTTTACCTATTTTCAACAAGATAAAAATGCCGATGTTCTAATGCTATATACTTCTAAAATAGACAGTAAAGGTGTTGAATACAAAAATACAATTGTAAAAATTGAGGAAGATTACAAACAAACTGGCAATGTAAAAGATTTTTACGAACGTTGGAATAAGCTTCCCAAAACAAACGGTATTTTTGATAGCTGGGTCAGACCTTACGAATTTCAAAGTAAAGCGTTAACAAGAAGAGATTTAAAGGCTTTAAAACAAAAAGATAGTAGTTTTATTTTTAATCGCTTCTTGGAAATCCTACGTCACAATGTAGTGTCGGATAAGCCTAACGCTTTTAATAAAATATTTACACTATTTCTGTGTAAAATTATTGATGAAGATCGAAGTGAAGACGAACAGCTTCATTTCCAATGGTTGGAGGGGGAAGATGACCATATCTCTTTTCAAAAAAGATTAACAGACCTGTATCGTAGGGGAATGAAAGAGCTATTGGAAAAAAAGGTTACAGACGTTAGTGATGATGAGTTTGATACACGTTTCAAGCAAACCGTAGATGAGCAATATAGAGAGGAGATTAAAAATATTTTAACCGAAATACGTCTGAAAAAAAATAACGAATTTGCCATAAAGGAAGTGTATGACGATGCTTCGTTTGAGGATAATGCCAAAGTGGTAAAAGAGGTTGTAGAACTCTTACAGGTTTATCAAATCCGTTATAATTATCGTCAGCAGTTTTTAAGCGATTTCTTTGAGTTGCTTTTAACCACAGGGTTAAAACAAGAGTCGGGACAGTTTTTCACACCAGTTCCAATAGCTCGATATATTATTAAAAGTTTACCTATTCGCGAAATAACATTGCAAAAAATTGAACAAGGAAGCAAAAACGATTTGCTACCAAATGTTATTGACTATGCTGCTGGAAGTGGACACTTTGTTACAGAGGTAATGGAAGTTATACAGGAATATATAATCAACAAAACAAAATGTACAAAATTATAAAATAAAATGTACAAAAAAAACCAACACACGCAACTATGGGCGTGGTTTGGCTATAATTGTATGAACTAAGTTTACAATCACTTTTCCAGACAAATACATGAATTTAAAATATTGATATTGAGTATCTGCAGGAAATTTCCAACCTGGATTAAACACAAAATCGTCTGGAAAGATAACTTGAGAAGGGTCAATTAATACTAATTCAAAAATGTCGCCTATGCTCGCACCAACAACTCGCAGCTCAAACTCATCACTTTTAGTATCACATATTGCGAGAAGGGCGGATGAAACATCCCATGTTGCTACAAATTCTTTCTCCTCTGTCCATGAAGGCATAAGATTGATGTATTTAACCTCAAACCCTAAATTTTTAGGTAA
>DHVB01000064.1 GCA_002412425.1 Bacteroidales bacterium UBA5219
TACAATGCTATCGCCTTGAACATAACCAGCATTAAGACAATTTTCAACTAAGCCATACTCATAATTTTCTCCAACTATACCTCCTGCAATTTTATCGCCTATTAGACGACCTGTGTTTACACAATTGTAAATCCAACCTGCATTCAAATTTGCAAAAGCACCTAGATAATCTACTTTTTTTGCATAAACATTACCAGTATTTAAACAGTTGGTAATTTTGTTATCATCAAAAGAGAAACCACTACTAACACTAGTAAATAATGAGACATTAGCAGTATGAGGTATCCCATTTATAGTTACATTCCCATAATTAATACAATTTTTAATCGTTCCTACTGATAAAAATTCTGAAAACACATGAGCTTCAACTATGCTTTCTTCTGTTGTTTCAACATTAACATTTCCATAATTTATAATACCATCAAAATTGCTTGCTTGGACAGCCCAAAAAAGTCCGCAATGTATATATTTTTTGGCAGGCATATTTATATTTGAATAATTTATACAATTTTTAAATATTACTCCATCTCCCCAAAAACTATCACAGAACACATACAATTTAGCATTAAGTTCGTCAACAAATGGTGTAAAATTTACATTGCAGATAAGATTATCAATTACTCCTATGCTTATGCCTCCAAATATCCCCATAGAATTAAACATATTTCCTTCGAAACGCAAAGAATCTATTTTTCCACCTTCAACATGACCAATTAAACAATTTAAATTATAATCAGAATTATTAAAATTTAAACTTATATAATGTCCTTTTCCATGAAAATGTCCACCAAACTTACTGCATAATTTTTGAGTCAGGCTATCCTCAATATTATTCATCAACTCAAAATGAATATTAGTGTATGGCACATAACCGCCAAAAGGTCCCTCAGCACTATATAAAGGATTATCTTCTTGTTCTCTAATAGCATTCAAGTCATCAACAGTAAAAATTTTAAATGGGTTTTCTTCTGTACCTTCGCCTTGCCATGGGTGCTCTTGCGAAAATGAAAAATGTGAAAACAAAATTATTGTAAATACTAATATTGGCTTTCTCATAACAAACAAATTTTAAATTAAACTTTAAATTCTATGTCTATAAGACAGTTTATATTGCTAAAACGTTGCATGAGGTCTTATTTTGATTACACTTGATATTTTACTACTTCTACTTACGCTAGCTCGGATTTGCAACACTCAGATTACAACTTAAGCCGTAAGGTGTACTTAGCGTAGCAAAATCCAAGCAAGCATGGTTTTCTCTTAAATAAAATTTATTTCATTATTACTACTTTTTGTTTTTCAATATTATTATTTTCATCAATAACAACTATTACATAAAAACCTGATTTTGGGACGTTTAAATTATTTATATTATCATTTGACGTTATGCCTTCTTGTACAACTTTTCCTGAAATGTCAATTATTTTATAAGAACAAAGCCCCTCAAAATCACGTGCAACAAACTGATTTTCAAAAACATCTATTTTTTGTTTGCTTAATTCCTTTGATTGAAAAATATTCTTATTTTTCAAATTTTCATTAATTTTAGATTTTATTTGATTCATGCTTTTCATATCCCAACACAATGCAGTACATGGATTAATTGTATGTTGAAAAGAAGCGGTAGGTCTTAAAGGACAAGTTAAACTTGGTGCGTTAGTTAAAACATTAAAATAATAATCTGTGTGTTGATTAGCAACAATAGTAAGGTTAATGTCATTATCACAATTATTATAATTTAAATCATAAGCATGCACAATATAAGCTTCCCCATTTACTGCACCACTAATATCCATACTAAAAAAAGCATCAGAAAAACTCATACTACTTAGGTATTCAATTTCTCCAGCATAAAGATAGGCTGGGGTTGATACTGTTGCATCTTGCATTGTTTGCATTTTATAATTATTTGGAAAATTTTGTTCTACCTGAAATACAAACTTTCTTGCAGGGCTAGTGTTGATATGTCCAAGTATATAGATATTATTAAAATCTGCACTTATATTGGTTAAATACATGCTTCCAGCTGTCGTTTCATATAATGTGTTGGATAATACAATATTATTATAATAATCGTAATGTACAATATATATAAAATATCTATTATTTACTGTACGCATGCTTTGAGCAATAAATAGCTTTCCATCTGGCATGAGTTTCATAACATTAGACATTGTTTTGTTATTACCAGGATACTCAAAATATAAATTTCCTTGAAAAGCAGTTAATCCAAATACATTTGCATCAGATTTTATAAAATCTACACCATTTGAAATTTTGACACAGTAAAAACAGATATCTTTATACGTACCTGATACTATAAAACAGTTCTCATTTGGGTCGTAAGATATGGAATGAATAAAGTTGGTAAAAGGACTTGTATAATTACTACCATTAGAACCTACATTTGTAGTAAAAAATCCTGCAGAATTAACCACAACTCTGGTAACTGTATCTCCTGCCACTATACCAAAACAATAGTGATACAAATTGTTGCCAGGCACATTGTTGTTTGCCCAGCAAGCACTTTTTATAGGACTATTAGATTGGTGCATATGGGAAAAATTAATTCCAGTTACAAGCCCTGTTGTTGCATCTATTTTTATTCTTAGTATTACTCCTCTATTGCTTGTACTATTTTCGTAGCCATAACAAAAAATGCTTGTACCATCAGGCACAAAAAAACAATCTTTAAAATAAATATTACCAAGGTTATTAACATTTTGTAAAGCATATGCCCATGTTTGCACTGGGTCTGAACAAGGAAAGTTAAAATCCATCTTATTAATTATTACTTCCTTGTTGGCAGTTGTGAAAATATACCAACTTTCACTAGTAAGTGGATTTGAAGTGTTTACGAATGACACATAAGATGTGCCCGCTTGTGGAACATACTTGTTATGGTATGTTTGTCCATTAACATTTTGTACAATTCCACCTAGCAATAATGTTACAATTATTGCTACTAACTGAGTTTGAATAATTTTTTTCATAATAAATAATTTTTAGGTTTATAAATTTATAAATATTACACTTTTTGCAATATACAAAAACCTTTAATAATTTTTGGATTAATTCAAAATTATTATGTTAAAATATTGTTAAAATTGTAAAAACAATAGTTTCTTACCCAAATCATTAGTTTTTACTCTAAATTTTTTCACTCCACTACAAACTTCATTATTTCTCCTCCAATTTTTATTAGATAAATCCCAGATTTTAGTTCTGATGTATTTACAGAATTTTGCGGTTTTTTGCTTTTCATAATTAGTTTGCCTTGCAAATCGTAAATCTCATAAGCT
>DHVB01000033.1 GCA_002412425.1 Bacteroidales bacterium UBA5219
CCGTAAGATAAATCTTACGGTTAATCACATGTTGCCCTTGCGGGCAAGGCGTAATTATTTGGCATGGGTGCTGCAACGCTGAAAACAGGAAAGATTAAAACAAATAGAACTGCCAAAATATACGATTGAAACTAAGTGCCTGTCGTTAGAAGATATGTAGAAATAAATTGCAAAGATTATCCGTAAAGCCATCACCAAATTCCTAAAAGTTCTCAAATTTTGAAAGTTTTAGGAATTTTGTTTATGTTTTCTAAATTCTAGCGTGTATGCTTATGCTCTATTCCTCTTAAAATCAGATTTTTAACATTAAGTTTAAGGCGTTTTAGAAGTGTTCAAATGCAAGGCGTCTGAGATTGAGGACGAAGGAGCGTACGAGAAGTTACGTGACTGAGTCCGAATATCGAAAGCAACGAAGCAGTTGGACACTTATAAAATGCCGACTATTTCTCTTTTATTAAGTAAATATAAGTCGGAAAATGGTCACTATACCCACCCATATATGTGTCGCCAACGTAAGTACGCCAAGGATATCCTTTAAAGCGACCTTCTTTTTGCATTAAATAAGGCTTGTTAAAAACATGAGCTTGATAAAATCTATAGCTTGATTTATCTTTTTCTAAAAATTCTGGCGTAATAATAATTTGGTCAAAAAGATTCCATTTATCTCTATATGCCAAAGAGCCTACACCATTTCTAAAAAGAGGTTCTGTAGCATTGTACAAGTAAGGAAGCTGAGCTTTTTCTTTTTTGTATTGTGTTTGTAAACGTTTTCTTACGCTTTTATTGTCAGGGTCATCGTTTAAGTCGCCCATAATAACAATTTTAGCTTTTGGATTAATTGTTAATATTGAGTCAACAATGCTACGAGTAACATCTGCTGCTGCAAATCTTTTTGGCTCACTTCTTTTTTCTCCACCACTACGTGAGGGCCAATGCAGAACGATAAAGTGCATTTCTTCTCCATCAAAAATACCGCTTACCAATAATTGGTCTCTTGTTCTAAAGTCAGGATCTTCTGGTGTATAAACATGGTGCATAGCAGTATTTGTAACTTTAAAGTATTCAGGACGATATAAAAGTGCGCAGTCAACTCCACGACGATCAGGTCCATCAAAATGAACGATTTGATAATTAAAGTTTTTAATATCTTTAACTTTAACCAAATCTTTTAAGACAGTAATATTTTCAATTTCGCTAAGTCCTACAATTGCTGGTGCTGTTTTGGTTACATCTTTACCAATTTTTGAAATAACAGAAGCTATTGTATCGAGTTTGGCATAGTATTTCTTTGAGTTCCATTTTTTGTTTGCATCAGGAGCAAACTCGCTGTCGTTTGTGCCGGGAATTGTATCGAAAAGATTTTCAACATTATAAAAAGTAACACAAGCTATTTTGTATTCTTTTTTTTCTTGCGAAAATAAATTCGCAAATGTTAAAGCCAAACAGAAAATAAATAAAACAAAATTCTTCATAAAATAAGCCTTAAAAATTTTACTCAAAGATAATATCTTTTTTTTAATTGTTTTTCAAATGATATAAAAGTTATAAAATATTATTAACTTTGCTCACAAATATATTTTTAGATAAGTAGATGCTTGTAAAGTCTTTTGGTTCAGCTGTTAATGGAATAAATGCCGAAACAATTACTATCGAAGTTAATATTTCGAGAGGTATAAATTTTTATTTAGTTGGTTTGGCTGATTCTGCTGTTAAAGAAAGTCAACAAAGGATTATTTCTGCTTTAACGACCAATAATTTTAAGTGGCCCGGCAAAAAAATAGTAATTAATATGGCTCCTGCCGATTTGCGAAAAGAAGGTTCTGCTTACGATTTGCCAATTGCCGTAGGTATTCTCGCAGCATCTGAACAGATAAGTTTTTCAAAGTTAGAAGATTATATTATCATGGGCGAATTGTCTTTAGATGGAAATGTAAATCCAATTAAAGGTGCTTTGCCTATTGCTATAAATGCTCGTGAAAATGGTTTTAAAGGCTTGATTTTGCCTGTGGAAAATACTCAAGAAGCTGCTGTTGTTGATGGTATTGATGTTTATGGTGTGAAACACATTATGGATTTAGTAGGTTTTCTTAACGACAGCAAAGATTTAGAGCCTGTAAGAATTGATATTGAAGCAGAGTTTCAAAAAAGTGTTAAAGAATTAGAAATTGATTTTGGTGATGTAAAAGGACAAGAAAATGTTAAACGAGCATTAGAAGTTGCTGCTGCCGGTGGTCATAATATTATTTTGATTGGTCCGCCAGGTTCTGGGAAAACTATGCTTGCTAAGCGAATGCCGGGAATTTTGCCACCATTAAGTTTAGATGAGGCAATTGAAACTACAAAAATCCATTCTGTAGCTGGAAAAACTGAAGCCAATAAATCACTTCTTTTGCAACGTCCTTTTCGTTCGCCTCACCATACAATTTCTGATGTAGCTTTAGTTGGGGGCGGTACTTATCCTCAGCCGGGAGAAATTTCTTTAGCTCACAATGGAGTTTTATTTTTAGACGAGCTTCCCGAATTTAAACGCACAGTTTTAGAAGTTATGCGTCAGCCTTTGGAGGACAGAGTAGTTACAATTTCAAGAGCAAAATTTACTGTGGAATATCCTGCAAGTTTAATGCTCGTAGCAGCAATGAATCCATGTCCTTGTGGATATTATAACCATCCAGAAAAAGATTGCCTTTGCACTCAAAATTCCATTCAAAAATATTTGAATAAAATTTCAGGACCATTGCTTGATAGAATTGACATTCATCTTGAAGTTACGCCTGTAAATTTTGAAAATTTAGCACAAACAAAACCAGCAGAAAAATCTTCTGAAATTCAAAAGCGAGTTATTCAAGCACGAAAAATTCAGACAGAAAGATTTAAAAATAAGAAAAACACTTATTGCAATGCTCAAATGACATCAAAAATGATAAAGGAATTTTGTCCTTTAGATGAGGAGTCTTTGAGTTTGTTGAAAAATGCTATGGAAAAATTGGATTTGTCGGCAAGAGCTTATGATAGAATAATAAAATTATCACGCACTATTGCAGACCTTGAAAATTCAAAAGATATTATGCCTTCGCATATTGCAGAAGCAATTCATTACAGAAGTTTAGATAGAGATTCTTGGGGGAAATAATTGTGAAAAGTAAAAATTACATAATAATTATTCTTAGTTTTTTAATATTTGCATTAAACGCAAATATATACAACTACCAAAGTATTGAAATCAAGACAAATCAAGAATCTGGTAAGAATAATGTTTACTTTTCTAATTTAGAGTATTTTAATTTTACTTTTCAAAAGCAAAATTTCAAAAACGACAATTTTGTAAACTTAAAGCAGGTAAATGTTTTGTTTTCTAACAAAATTACCAAGCCTTGTTTACAAATAAAATCACAAATAATTCCCGACAACTATCTCGTTTTATATAAGATTTTTATTTATAGTAAAAATATTTTTAAAGATTATCATCAGGTTTTTCCTTTCCATTATTTCTATTAAATAGCTTGTTAAAATATTTTTAGAGGTTTTAATAATTTTATAAATTATTGACTTACAGCGTATTGTTTGTTAAGTTTAAATGTTAAATATTATAAATATAGAAATTATGGATACATCAAGTTTAATATTAGGATTAGTTTTTTTAGTTATTATTATACTACCAATAATCTTCTTAGCAAGAGCTAGTAAAAAGAAAAACAATCAAAATGAAAATTTAGATCAATATAAATAAATAGTTTTTTTGATTTATTGAGAAACACCTCTGTTTGATGAAATAGGGGTGTTTTTTTGCGGGGAAAAATGATAGAATTTTTAGTGTTTTGTTTGTTTTGTATTTAAGAAAGTTGTAGATTTGGTTCGTAAAAAAATACGTAATAATTTAAAATAAATAATGTTAATTTTATAAATTATGATAGCAGAATATAAAAATATGATTGAAATTGTGAATAAAAACATTTCAAAATTTAATGAGTTTTTTATTCCAGAAAAACAAGTGCCAACAATTGATTTGAGCAGAATTAATGACAATGAGTATTTTACAGAATTGAATGTTCCTTGGCTTGAGTTAGTATTTCCAAATGCACCCAAAAAAGGGGTTTATTTTATCTTTGGATATGATCCAGAAGACCGCGCTAGCAAAGTAATGTATATTGGCAAAGCATCATTTTCTTCTTCAATTGGAGGAAGACTTTATGCACACTTATTGAAAGATAAAGATAATCCAAATTTTACAATGAATGGCATAAATGGGCGTGCATATAACTTAGAATATGTTTTCGGATTAGATCTTGAATTTGATGATATGGGAATGGAAATATTTGCTTCCGCTTTAGAAGAATTTCTTATTCTAAATGTAAAAAATGAAATATTATTGTTGAACGGGACAGGAAATTATGATTAATTAAACCTATTGCAGTTTTTCAAAAAAAGAGTATCTTTGTCAAAACTTTTGATTTTTGAAAGTTTTGATAAAGTAAGGCGTAACTAAATGAAAAACAGCAATATATGAATAAGCTGATTAACCGAAAAAACTACATTCAACAATTAGAAAAGTTGAAAGATGTACATATTATCAAGATTGTTACTGGATTAAGACGTTCAGGAAAATCTACTTTATTGAATATTTTTGCCCAGCAAATTATTGATTCTGGAATTCCTGAAAATAGAGTTCATAAGTACAATTTTGAAAAGCCAATTTTCCCTGAAGAATACACTTGGCGTGAAATTTACAATGAGATTCTATCAAAAATAGACAAGAATAATATGAATTATATTTTTCTTGATGAGCCTCAGCAAGTATTTGAGTTTGAACGACTTATTGACGCTTTGTTTGTTGAAGCAAATATTGATTTATATGTAACCGGTTCCAATGCTTATTTTTTGTCGGGAGAAATTGCTACTTTGCTTTCGGGTCGTTATATAACTATTCATGTTTTACCATTTTCTTTTGCCGAATTTCTTGAAAGTCAGGAAGATGCAGAAGAAGATAAATACAAATTATTTAACTCTTATCTTTACGAAACTTCTTTGCCACAAGGTGTTTTATTGCGAGATAAAGGTTCTGACTTACAAAATCGTTATATTCAAGATGTTTATAATACAATTGTAGAAAAAGATATTAAACAACGATACAATATTCAAAACATGAGAAGTTTTGACAATCTTTCAAAATTTCTAATGGGAGCAATTGGAAGTACTGTATCTCCAAGCAGTATATCAAGAGCGATGAAACAAGATTTTCAAAATATTCACCATAATACTGTGCAAACTTATATCGATTATTTAGTAAATTCTTATGTATTTTATCAAGTAAATCGTTTTGATATAAAAGGAAAACAGCAACTTGCTACACAAGAAAAATATTATTTGGTTGATATTGGCTTTAGAAATTTAAAATTAGGTAAGTTTCAATATCAAGACCTTGGTCATATTTTAGAAAATATTGTGTATTTAGAATTAAACAGACGAGCTTATCAGATTTGGCTTGGTAAAATTGACTCTTACGAGGTTGACTTTATTGTAAAAAACTCACAAAATAAAATCGAATATTATCAAGTAACATTGTCAATGTCCGACCCAAAAACAGCAGAGCGAGAAATACGTCCATTAAAAGCAATTGATGATAATTATCCAAAATACATTATTTCTACCGACTTGATAACTGCCGAAGTTGAAGGAATTGAACATATAAATATTGTTGATTGGCTATTGCAGGAGTAATTTTTACCAAATTCAAATCTAACTTTGATTAAAATCTGTTACTAGGTTAAAATAATCGTTTTTATTAGCTTTTTGTTCAAGAATTTTATAAATTTGTAATTGAAGTTTAAACACTAAATATATGTTCAACAAAATTGAAATAGACAGAAATAATCTAACAATAATGGGTGTGCAATTCTCTGACTTAAAAACTCTTGAAAGTACTGCAAATGCTTTAGGAAGTAATATGTTTGAAGGTTTTGAACCAAGCCCAAAAGGAATTGAAATTATTAGAGACTATGTAATGGGAAAAATATCATTAGTTGAATTTGTTGAATTGGCAAAACAAAAAGCCTATGTCTAATTCTTACAAATATATAGACCCAGACTATACCTATACAGACCCTGCGACAGGAGTTTTGCGGAATTTACAAGATGTTACAGATCCTGAGGTATTGCTCTTTGTTGAAAGTGGTGCTGTAACAAAACGACTTCAAGAGCTTTATGAAAATCCGATAAAAATCAAGGGGATTGACAGCCTTTTTGAAATTCATAAACACTTATTTCAAGACATATATGCTTGGGCGGGGAAAAAACGAACTGTTGAAATAAGTAAAGGAGGAAAACAGTTTTTCCCGACTACATATTTTAATAATGCTTTTATGCATATTGAACAGTTAATAGTTGATTTTAAAAAAATTCCTCAAGACAATAAAAGACATTTGGCTGAGAAGTTAGCAGAAATTTTAGACAATGTTAACTATTTGCATCCATTTAGAGAAGGAAATGGGAGAGTACAAAGAGAGTTTCTAAGGTTATTGGCATTAGAAAAAGGTTTGACTTTAAATCTCAATCCACCAGATAATAATAGCGTTTACGAAAGATATATGAAGGGGACTGTTGAAAGTGACATAGAAACTTTAACAGAATTAATTTATGATTTGATTGTTGAAAAAAATGAATAAAAAAATATTTTGTTCAACTTTAATAAATTCATTCAGGAATAATTTACAGACAAACAAACTTTTACAAAGTAAACACATATAAATGCTAAAATATAAGACATACATTTCAAAGAAATTATTTTTTTGCAATTAACCACTTTATCAAAACTTTCAAAAATTAAAAGTTTTGATAAAGCAGAGTGTAATTTGTTGAGTAGTAGGCAAATAGCGTTGTTTAAATTTTTCAAATAATCCAAATCATAAAACATTGGTGCTAAAAATGTGAAATTTTACACATTTTTAGTACTAATAATGTGTTTTTTTTCATATCTTTGTAAACGAAATAGAATTTATATTTATGAAACGAAAATTATTAGAACAATTAGTTGAGTGGAAAAATAGTAAAAGACGTTTGCCATTACTATTAGAAGGGGCTCGACAAGTTGGTAAAACTTATCTTCTAAAAAAACTTTTTGGTGAACAATACTTTGAAAAAGTAGTTCATGTTAATTTTGAAAAGGCAGATTTAGAGTTAATTAATTTGTTTGAAGGCAATATTCAACCTCAAAGGATTATTAGCTATTTAGCTTTGAAATTTAACACTATTATAAATCAAGATGACACATTGATAATTTTCGATGAAATTCAGGAAGTGCCTCGTGCATTGACTTCTTTAAAATATTTTGCAGAAGATGCTCCTGAATATTATGTCGTAGCTACAGGAAGTTTACTTGGCATTGCTTTGCATAGTGGAACATCATTTCCTGTTGGAAAAGTTGATAGATTACGTTTGTATCCAATGGATTTTGAAGAATTTTGTTGGGCAAACAATATGCAAAATCAAACAGAAGAAGCTCATGCTGCTATCAAATTATTAAGAAACCCACTAATAGCAAGCGGATTTAAAGATGTTTTTCAGCAATATTTAGCAATAGGAGGAATGCCTGCTGTAGTATCAGAATGGATTGAAAACAAAAATCTTGATACTGTAGAAATAATTCTAAAAAACATACTTGCCGACTATAAAGATGATTTTAGCAAGCATACAAGTAATGCGGAATCAAGAAAAATAGGAAATTTATGGCAAAGCCTGCCACAGCAATTTGCTAAAGAAAATCATAAGTTTTTTTATAAAACTGTTGAACCATCAGCTCGTGGACGCGATTATGCTTTTGCACTTGATTGGTTGATTGATGCAGGATTAATTTATAAAATAAATCTTACTGCTCATGGCGACAAATTGCCTCTGTCATTTTATGCAAATAATTCAGATTTTAAAATTTATGCTCTTGATGTCGGTGTGTTGCGACAGTTAGCAAATTTGCCAAGCTCAGTTGTTGTCGGAGATGATAATATTTGGTCAAATTTTGGCGGTGCTTTAGCCGAAAACTTTGTTCTACAACAATTGCGTTCTCTTGGTTTTGATGAGGCATATTACTGGACAAGCAATGCTAACACTCCAAATCAGCCTAAAGGGAGAAGTGAACTTGATTTTATTATTTCAGAAAAAAAGGCAATTTATCCAATTGAAGTAAAATCAGGAGAACAAGTAAAAGCACAAAGTTTGAGAGTGTTTCGTGAAAAATATAATCCCGAACTAAGTATTCGTTTTTCTCTAAAAGAATTGGAATACAACGAAGGACTTTTAAATATTCCTCTTTATTATTCGTTTTTATTTAAGGACTTGCTAGAGCAAAAAGAAAAATTACCAATCTCAGATTTCGCATTTAAAGAGAAATGATATTATCCTTACTTAATATTTTATGTAAGTAACAAAATGTTAATTTTGCAGACGCTGTCTGCACAAATTTCCTAATATCATTCTTTTAAGAAAATTGATTTTAACTAAATATTGGTGCTAAAAATGTGGAATTTTACACATTATTGGTACTAATAATGTGATTTTTTGTACAAAAATTCAATCGTATTTTTTATTAAACATTATTCCCCAGCAATAATATTCGTTTCTATTTCAGTGCTATCAATGTTTTTTACAAATAGCATCCAGTTTTGATTTCCATCACGCCAGTGATAGCCCAACGAAAAATCAAGAGCTTTAACATTAGAAGTATTATAAGCTTTTTCGAGGTCTTCTTGGAATAAATATGTTGAAGAAAAATCTGGAATTGGTTTATCGTAAACTCCATAAAGGTAATGCGTCCACTCATCATTATTAAAATATCTAAAAGGAACACCATTATCGTCTTCCAAAACAGAAGCTGAATTTAATATAATATTTCTTATGTTCGAAAAGTTTCCATAGTGGTTTAAATATGCAGCAGATTTTAGAAATGTATTACAAGTTCTTAAATTTTGTAAATACTGCAAAAATGCAGGATTGTTTTCAAAACCTTCATTAGAAATATCAGCATAGAAATAAAGTAGATTTTTTAGTTTGTCATCACCTTTTTTTCTGATTTTAAACCAAATACATTCTGCTGTTTTCAGAGAATTGCTTGGTTTTTCGATTTTAGTGAAACTTTTTGCATCATTGTTTAGTTTATAGTAACCAAATTCATAAATTTCGTGTCCAGTGCGGTTTAAAAACACATAAAGTAGGGGTAAAACACCATCAGCTTTATGTTTACGCAAGTCTTGATCCATGTTCAAAGTAATGAAATAACTACGTTGGTAAATATCTCTTAACCCGAAATTTACAGCATTCAAATATGAGTCAAGGTCTTCTTCGGTCATAGAGTACAAATCAGGGATATTGCCTAATTTTTCTTTAGCAACCAAAATATAGTCATTTGCATTTGGGAATAAATGAAAAGCATTTAGAAAATCAGGTCCAGAAAATGGATAGAATACTAGTGCGGTGTCATTTATTTTTGTGCAAATTTCATCTTTTGTCCACTTGTCCATTTTCGAAAGTCTTGTCTCAGTAATTTTTTGCCAAGGAGTGTCAATGGAAGCTTTATAATTATTCCAGAAAGTCATTTTATCTGTGAAAATATTTTTAAAAGCATTGGCATTGTCGCCAGCCAATAATGCTGCTATTTGGTCTAAACTTGTGTCTTTAGGATAATCAATTTTATCGGATAATGTATCAATATCTAAAGTGTCAATGCTTTTAGCAGGTTTGTCGTTTTTGTCAGGCTTGTTGTTTTTACTAAAATTACAAGAAAAAATTATTGCACTTGCAGTTGTAAGTATAATAATTGCGACAAGAGATTTAATAAATTTCATAAAATAATATTAAAAACGCTGCAAAAATACATTTTTCTCAATATGGATACTATAAAACTAATATTTTAGCCAGTAAAAAGTTTTATGTTAAAGAATTTTGTATATTTAGGGAGTGGAAAATGTTTTTTATAGGTTTAAAAGTAAGATGTATTTTCTAAATTTGTCAACTTTGTTTATGGGTTTATAGATTTTGTTATCAATATAAAAAGTATGATAATACTAATGTTGTGTTAGTGTATTGTGTTTTCATAGTTACAAATTGTAAATATTAATGTTATAAATATTATTTATTTGTAAACTAAAATTATTATCTTTGCAGTATAATTCAAATTAATACAAAATGAAAAAGATATTTGCAGAACGGTTAAAGTCAGCTCGTTTAATGAAAGGTTTTTCATTACAGGATTTGGCTAATGCTTTGAGTAATCAGCTCTCTCGTCAGGCTTTGCATCGTTACGAGAAAGGTGAAGTGATGCCCGATAATGATAAAATTAATTTATTAAGTAAGGCATTAGGTGTAAATCCAGATTACTTTTTTAGAAGAACTAAAGTGGAGATAGGCGAGATAGAGTATCGTAAATTGAGCAAAATACCACGAAAAGAGGCTTCAATTATTAAGGAAAAAACTAAAGAGTATCTTTCTCGTTATTTGGAACTAGAAGAAATTTTAGGATTGAGGGTTGAATTTGAAAATCCGCTTAAAAACCTTGCCGCTATTACTTCTTACGAACAAGTAAATATAGCTGCAAATCAATTAAGAGAATATTGGAATTTAGGTAATGGAGCAATTTTTAATGTTGTTGAACTGTTAGAAGATAAAAATATTAAGGTGGTAAAGTTAGATGTTAATGATGACTTTGATGGTTTACAAACTTTTGTAAATGGTTCTATTCCTGTAATTGCATATAATGTGCTAAAAATCAATAAGCCCGATAGAATTAGGTTTACACTACTTCACGAATTAGCACACTTGCTTTTAACTTTTGGCGATATTACTTTAAAACAAAAGGAAACTTTATGTTTTCAATTTGCGGGTGCAATGTTATTGCCAGAAAAAACTATAAAAGCAGAGTTGGGCGATCGCAGAAATAAACTTTCAATAAATGAGTTGGGTAATATCAAAAAACAATATGGCATCTCTATGCAAGCAATTGTTATGAGGGCTAAAGACTGTGGTATTATAAACGAACATTATACTAAGCAATTCTTTTTTTTCATTAAGCAAATGAATTGGAAAATTGATGAACCTTTTGAGTATCTCGGTGTAGAGGAAAGTAATCGTTTTGAACAACTTTTGTTTCGTGCTTTAGTTGAAGAACAAATCTCAATGTCAAAGGCAGCTTCTTTGAGTAATCAAACATTGGCAGATTTTGGAAGTAAACATCAGATGATTTTTTAGTTTTGTGTCTCAAAAAATAGTATATTTGTGTGATTAAAAACTTAATGTAAAAAGCATGAATTTAAAGAAAACTTTTATTTGTTTTTTTAGAATAATTTTATTGATATTCCTTTATTTTCCTATTTGGATTTTGGGTTCAATGGTTATGGGAGATTCGATGCAAGGTCTTTCATCAGAACCAGGTTTGCTTAGTCAGGAAGTTGGTGCTTTTGTGTTAGCAATAATCAATACATTTTTAATACTTGCATTAATACTTACTTCGCGGTGGAGAGGCTGGCGTTTGGCATTGTTTTTAGCTTTGGCTTATTATGGCTCGTTTACATTTCTTACTCAAATTGAAACTTGGTATTTTCTTAAAAATTTAACAGTATCGCCAGATTTACTTCCCCGTTTGTTTATTATGGGTTTGTCAGTACCGTTTGTTTATATTCCTCTTGCTGTTTTTATATGTAAAAGATGGAAGAAAAATGATGTTGCCACAGTTAAGTTTGAGTTTATGCCAATTAAGCAATTGATTTTGAAACTTGGTGTTATTGCTATTGTTTATTTGATAATATATTGGTTAGCAGGGTATTACATAGCATGGCAAAATCCAGAACTTAGAGCATTTTATGGTAGTCCCGGCGAAATTCAAACATTTTTCACACATACATTTGCTCAAATAAGTGAAAATCCTGGTTTAATTTTACTGCAATTATTTAGAGGTATGCTGTTTGCAATAATAGTAATACCAATAATTATAGGTTCCAATGTCAAGCCATGGGCAACAGCTCTGTTGGTAGGATTTCTTTTTGCAATTCCACATTTGGGACATATTTTACCAAATCCATTAATGCCAATTGCTAGCATAAGGCTTAGCCATATGATTGAAACCAGTACTTCTACTTTTGTATTTGGGCTTATCGTAGTGTGGTTATTGCACCGCAAGCATACTAGCTTTAGAGATTTGTTTTGAAAAAAGTAGCAGATAAAACAGCTATAAAAATAAAATAAAAATTATTTGTTTTGTCGCAAATATTTACTAAATTTGCGACAAAAATATGGTTAAAAAATGTCTAAAAGTGTTGAAGCAAAAGTGTTAGCAAAAATAAAGAAAAAACCAAGAGGTACTATTTTCTTTGTGGAGAATTTTGCTAATATTTCCAATACAAAAGCAATACATAAGGCATTAGAACGCTTGGTAAAATCAGAAGAGTTAGAAAGAGTTGCTACAGGTATTTATGTTCGTCCTATAATTGACCCTTACATTGGGAAAGTGTTGCCAAGTATTGAAGAAATTGCTGTTGCTATTGCTAAAAGAGATAGAGCTAAAATTGTTCCGACTGGGAGTTATGCAATGTATAAATTAGGACTAACAACCCAACTTCCATTAAACATTGTTTTTTATTCTGACACATCGGCAAGAAAAATTAAAATTGGAAAACAATCTATTGTGTTTAAAAAAGCAAGTTCTAAAAACTTAGCTTTTGTTGGAGAAATTAGTACATTAGCAATTCAGGCGTTACGAAAAATTGGTAATGACCAAGTAACTGTCGAAGAAATAAATCATATTAAAAACATTTTAAAAAATGAAAATCCTAAGCATTTGCAACACGATTTGTTGTTAGCACCTGTTTGGATTCGAAAATTACTTACTATCAATGAATAAATTTGAACATTTGCAGGAATGGTTTCAATTGCCAGATGAAACTAAAAAAAAGATTGTTTGCAGAAACAAGTAGAAAAGTGGGATTACCGTCTTCATCAGCCACAGAAAAAGATTGGTGGGTTACGCATACTTTGTCTGTGATTTTTTCAATGGACTGTGCAAAAGCTTTAACGTTTAAAGGAGGAACATCATTAAGTAAAGCTTGGAATTTGATACAACGTTTTTCAGAAGATATTGATCTGGCGTTAGATAGAGAATTTTTAGGTTTTACAGGCGAATTATCCAAAAAAGATGTAAAAAAATTAAGAAAAGAATCGTTTATATTTATAAAAGAAGTCTTTGCTGAAGAACTGAAAAAAAAATTTGCCGAGTTAGGTTTTAGGGAAGTAAATGTAAAACCTCGTGAAGTAGAAAATCGTGACCAAGACCCTTTGATTATTGAAATTTATTACAATAAACTTACGGAAATAGATACCTATTTAAAACCATGTATTTTGGTAGAAATTGGCAGTCGTTCGTTGAGAGAACCATTTACGCAAAGAACTTTTGGAACATTTGTTTCACAAATTTATAAAGATAAACTTTTCGCGGATAAACCGATAAGTATTCCTGTTGTAAATCCTGAGCGAACATTTTTAGAAAAAATATTTTTGTTGCACGAGGAATTTCAAAAACCTCAAGACAAAATAAGAGTTGAACGACTTAGCAGACACTTATACGATATTGAAAAGTTGAGTCAAACAGACTATGCAACAATAGCATTGAATGACACTAGACTTTACAATACAATCGTTGAACATCGCAGAAGATTTACACCCATTTCAGGTATAAACTATGACAAACATAATCCCAAAAGCATTATGTTTATTCCACCTGATTCAATCATAAAAAAGTGGGAACTTGATTACGAAGAAATGAAATCCAATATGATTTACGGCAGTCTATTGTCATTTGACGAACTAATAAAACGATTAAAAGAGTTGCAAGACAGGATAAATAAGTTGTAAATAAAGTATAAGTCAATTTTCAGAAACAGTATTACTCTCCCAACACCCAAAGTGCTTGATTATCAGCTTTTTCTTTAAGGTTTGGAAGTTCGGCGTAAGCGGTTTTTGTGTCTGCAAAAGATCTGAGGCTGACTCTATACATATTATTATGTGGTAAAATAATAGATTCAAAACCTTGAGATTTGTATTTTTCGCACAAGTTATGTGCATTTTCAGAAGAAGAAAAAACGCCAGCTATAACATGAACCGAATGGCTTTGAGTGTTAGTGTTTATTGTTAAATCTGGTTCTACAAAATCTTCTTCAATAATGCTTTCTACAATTTCTTCTTCAATTATATCTTCCTGAATTTCTTCAGTTGGAAGTACAGCAATTTCAGTAGTTTCGGGAGTAATGCTTGGTTTTATAATATTTTCTACAGAAACAACTTTTGCAGTTTCAGTATTTTTTGTTTGATTTTCAAATAAACCAAAATGGAAAGATAAAGTTACCAGTCCGGCAAGAACTGCTGCAGAAGTTAGAGTGTAAACTAATGGACGTAGCGATTTTCTTTGTTTTTTATCTTTATCTTTGGTTTGAACAAAAACAGGCTTGCGTTCAAATTTAAGCATAGGATAGGTAAAAACCGAAAGCCCGTATGAATCTTCTAATAAATCATTATAGTCGAAAGGAGTAAAAACTAAAACATTTTGATTTAAAACAAAGCAACCCAAGCCAGGAAACTCAACAACATCATTGTTTTTCAAAGAATTGTTTACTGATTCAACAAAATTTTCAACTTCTTCTACAGCTTTTTCCCAAGATAGATTTCTTGACTTTGAAATGTGATTTAGCAATAAACCATCATTTGAGTTTAAACTTTTATTAAAAGCTATACTTTTAGATGGCGGAAAAAATTCCTGACTGTTAAAATCAACTTTTGCACTAGAATAATTCGCAATAAAACCACCAAAACCGGGAATTATTACGCAATCATTAAACTTAAGTAGTTGATATATATCACTATACAAATTCATCTTCACCTATTTTTGAGAATGTAAAGATAATAAAAAAATCAAAACAAAGATTAAAAATATTAAACAAGTTTTTCCCTTGTTAATAATAATTGCTAATTTTGTAAATCATAGATGTGAAAAATAGGTTTTAATAAGCGGTAACTTATAAAACATGAATAAAAAAATAATTAAATCTCAGCTGTCTTTGTTGATGCGAGTATTTGTCTTGATGGCAATTTTGCTCTTTATCTATAGTCTAGCTAGGATACTGATTTTTATATTTAATTATAATTTATTCGACATTACATATTCACAATTTTTTTATTATTATTTTACAGGTCTTAGGTTTGACTTGTCTTCTTTGTGCTTTGCAAATTTTTTATTTTTGCTTTTATTCTTTTTACCTCAAAAATTTTTTCATAAACAATATTATAAGAAAATTCTTTTCACAACTGCTTTTGTATTTAATATTGTAATATTAATCCCAAGTATTATTGATGCTTTTTATTATCCTTTTGTTTTCCGTAGAACAAGTTATGACACACTTCTTATGCTCGTGAAGATGAAAAGCGAGATGAAAAATTTATGGCTTGATTTTATTGTTGATTTTTGGGAGGCAATAGTCTTGTTCATAGTTTTTTGTGTTATATTAATACTTGTATTAAAAAAGTTTTTCAAGTACAAAACCTTTGAAAACAGAGGAGTGAAGTCATATCTTCAATCTAGTGCTATTTTTATTCTTGTTTTATTTTGTTCTTTTATTTTAATGAGAGGTGGTTTTGAACGAAGACCAATTTCTTTAGTTACTGCGGCAAAATATGCTCCGACAAATCACTCGCCAATAGTTCTAAACAGTGCTTTTTCTATTATTAGAACTTGGAATAAGATAGGTCTTGAAAGAAAAACTTTCTTTGAAAATGAAAACGAATTGAATAAATATTTTCAAGGCTATAAATCTTATGAAAAAGAAAAATTCAATAAAAAGAACATTGTAATTATCATTTTAGAAAGTTTTTCTTGTGAGCATTTAAGCAGTTTAAATCCTGAAAATCCTCTTGATAAAAATAAAAATTTTGCACCTTTTTTAGATTTTTTGATTTACGAATCATATTTTTGCTCAAATGCTTTTGCAAATGGAAAACGTTCTATAGAAGGCATACCAGCAATATTGTCTTCTGTGCCAACACTGAAGGGAACTCCTTTTATTTTGTCGCCTTATATAAATAATAATATTCCAAGTATAGCAAGTTTGCTTAAAGAAGAAGGATATTATAGCGTTTTTTATCATGGTGGACATAATGGCACTATGAATTTTGATGCTTATGCCGAACTTGCAAAATTTGATAAATATTCTGGTAGGGACGAGTATCCATATCCAGAGCATTTTGATGGACATTGGGGAATTAGAGATGAAGAATATTTGCAGTTTATTGCTGAAGAACTTTCGAAAAATGAGCAAGCATTTATTGCTACTATTTTCACACTTTCGTCTCATCATCCTTATACAGTTCCCGAAAAATATGAAAATGTCTTACCAGATGGACCGCTTGAAATACATAAATCTATAGCTTATGCAGATTTGGCTTTGAAGAAATTTTTTGAAACAGCATCGACTAAAGAATGGTATAATAACACTCTGTTTGTAATATGTGCCGACCACTCTTCAGAACCATGGCTTGATTATTATAAAAGTCCGGCAGGATTGTTTTCTATTCCAATTTTGTTTTATGACCCAGCAAATAATTTAAAAGGCGAATACAAAAAAACTTGTCAGCAAATTGACGTTATGCCGTCTATTCTTGATTATATCGGCTATCCACATAAGTTTTTTTCATTTGGTTCTAGCGTTTTTGATAGTCTAAATACAAATAATACAGCAGTATCATTTTTTAACGATAATTATCAAATAATTTCCGATTCAACAGTTATAGTATTTAGCAATGATAAACCAACAAAATTATGGAATTATAAAAATGATTATCACGGGAATATAAATTTAATTGATGACGAAAATTATCAGAAGAAAAAAAATGATTTAAACTTGTTTTACCAAGCGTTTATTCAGTGTTACAACAATACTTTAATTGACAATAATATAAAAATTAATCCTTAAAACGGCTACAATTCAACAATCATAATTTCCACACGTCTATTTAAACTTCGTCCTTCTTCTGTTTCGTTTGATGCAACAGGAACTTTTGTACCAAATCCTCTGTATTTCATGCGTTTTTTGTCTATGCCCGAAGAAATTAAATAATCATAAACAGCTTGTGCTCTTTTCATAGAAAGTGTTCTGTTGTAGCTTTCGGTTCCAACATTGTCGGTATGTCCTCTTACTTCAATTCTTAAATTTGGTTTTGAAGTTAAAATTTCAACTAATTTATCTAATTCAATATAGGAGAGAGCTAGCAATTCAGAAGAATTAAATTCAAAAAATATTCTATTTAGATTAAACTTAGAACCAACTCTTGCTTTCTCAAAAGCTTGTTCTGTAATTTCAGACTCTTTTAAATTGAGCATAGCAAAGTTTGACGAATTATTTCCATCAATATTTCCTGCAAGGTTTTTACCATCATTGCTATCTTTTGAATTTGCAGAAATGCTAGAATTGTTGTCTGCTAAGTTGTTTTTGTCTGTTCCGCTTGTGCCACTAGAGCCGTCTTTACCATCAGCCACTCCAGTACCATCTTTCACGCCAGTTCCTCCATTTCCGTCTATATCATCAGTTCCGCTGTTTTCTCCACTTCCATTTTTTCCACTTGTTCCGTCAGCTAAGTCTTTTCCTTCTGCTCCGTCTGCGCTTCTATTTTTGTCATCGGAGTTTTGGGCTAACAAACCTTTTGTGTTGTATCCAGTTCTTGGGTCATAGTTATCTGCCATCCAGTCGGAGCCAAACGATAAATCATCTATGCAGCCACATTCAAAATCGTGGTCTATTTTAAAAACTCTAACATCATCAATATAATAATAAGCATAATAAAAGGCAGAGTCTGTAAATTCTACATCATTAATTTTATAGTTTGTTTGTGTGTTATCAAAAAAATTACCTATTGTTAAATAAGCTTCTCCACCAAAAGCACGATAAGTTCCGCACATTTCTATCCAATGGTCGAAATTGTCCATTATGTGTCCGGGCTTGTTTATGACTTGTGGTCTTTGAATAATTAAACCAGCATCTTTAACACCAATTTTTGAGTTTGTAAGTGTAACTCCAAGTGCGTCAACCGAGAATAATGATTTAGAAGCATTTGCGTAAGATAATTTCACACAATACAGCTCTTCTTTTTTTAATGGTTCTAATAATTTTGTTTGAATATATTCTCTTGAAACGCCTTTATAGGTTTTTGTAGAATCGTCAAAAGTTTCTCTTAGAATTATTCCAGCATATGCTGCTCCATCGGCAGGAAACATAAAACCTGCAAAATTGAAAGGAACAGAAGCATCGCCTAAGCTACATGGGTGAAATTGGTCTGGAGTGCCTTTGTTTGGGTTTAGCCAACTTGGATATGGTCTATCATAAGCAAAAGTGGTGAAAGATTCAGGACAAGTCCAAGCATTTTCAAAACTTCCATTTTCTACAAGATTTTGAGAAAAAGCAAAATTAAAAGTGAAAATTAAAAAAGCTATAAAACAAAATATTCTCATCAAAACAATTTAACTCCTAATAAAACTATAAAATTACAAAAAATATTATTCTTTAAGAAATATTTTGCAGATTTATTTTTGCTTTTTTGAAGATCTCCATCTTTTGGGATTAAAAATCTTTATGTTTCGTGGAAAAATTTGAGCAAGCTTAATTCTACGATTATAAGTTTTTATATGTCTATCGGATTTTGAAGCATAAATATCTGCGATATTAATTAAAATTCCTGTTTCTTCAACGCCACCAAACTCATCATTTTCAACAGTTCCAAAAGTTATCATTGAAGGAGATAAATTCATATACGCATTTACCAAAGGTGGAATTTTTTCGCCAGTTTCTCTAACCTTTGCATTTAAAATTTTATAGTCGTTTGCATAGTCGTTGCCAGCAAAAACATTTTCTACTTTTTTGAAAGCAATGGGGTCTTTTGGTGTCAATAATTTTTCTGTATCAGGGAAATACAAACCTAAAAAACTTAAAATATGATCTCTCGCACTAATGTCAAAGTGTTTATACATTGTTATTTTTCCAAAAAGATACTTCATTTCTGGGTATTCAACTGTTAAAGCACCTAGTCCGTCCCATAAATTATCTAAAGCAAACATGCCTTTGCGAGCATTTCTTCCATATTGATAACCGGGTTGCACAAACGATCTTCCTAATTCAATAGAGTAGGGTAAATAATTTTCTAAAAAATTTTCAGAAAATTCAAATAAATGAGAAGTCGCTAATTTTTCTTCGGGATTATCAAGAACTGTGTCGCCTAAAATAAAGCGATAGCCACCTATGATTTGTTTTTCATCAGGATCCCAAACAATTAATTGTAAATAAGGATCTTCGCCTAAATCATATTCATCAATATCGTAAGATTTGCCTGTTCCGCCACCTGCCATTCTAAAAGTAATTTCTCGAAGCCGTCCAAGTTCTTTAGTTAAATTAGGTGAATCTTTACAATTAAAAACATAAAGCTCTGTGTTGCCAAAATTGGACTTTCGTAGAAATTTATCTTTTGTTAATTCTGCAAGTAAAAGTTCTGTTTCTACTGGCGGAATTACTGCTTCCATTGTCGTCATTTCAAAAAAAATTTTTTTGTAAAAATACTCATTTTTTTTGATTATTTTTACTTTTTTGTAAAGAATATACCAAGTTTCGAAAATATGCAGCCCATTCAGTGGCATTTTTCGATTTATCAATGTTTGTATAAGGAAAAACTTCGCCAAAAACTATTTTTATAGTCTTTCCTCTTTGCTTCATCATTTCATCAGCTAAATAAAGCATCTCAATATTTGCTTTAATTCCTAAAAACTTACGAAAACGAGATAAATTATAGAAAAAATTGGAATTTCTACCTTCTATAAAAATCGGAACTATATCACGCTTGAACTCTACAGCTTTGTTTACAAAGCTTTTTTGCCAAGCTAAATCCTGAACTTTTCCTTTTATTTTTCGAGAAACCAAACCTGCAGGAAAATATAAAATCTGATAGTCAGAAGCATAATACTCGTTGATTAAAGTGAAACTTTCTCGAGATTGAGAGCCATGTTTGTTAATGGGTAAAAATAATACTGCAAGAGGTTTTAAAAACATTAAAATATCATTTACAACAAATTTGAAATCTTTAAATTTCTTGTTTACAGTACTCATCAATACTAAGCTTTCGAGACCTCCCAATGGATGATTAGCTGCAAAAATATAACGACCAGAATCGGGAATGTTTTCAAAACCTTCAATCTCAACTTTTAAGTCTAAAAATTTTATGGTTGCTTCAACAAATTCAATCCCTTGTTTGCCTTTGCTCTCTTCTAAAAATTTATTGATAGTATCTTGATGAACTATTCGCTTTAAATATGATTTTACAAATCTAGGCAGACGGCGAGCTAATTTCGGATTTTTTGCCTCTAAAACTGCATCGACATCAATTCGCAATGATTGATCTTCTTCCATTTTATTACTTGTTAATTTCTGCAAATATAAATGTTTTTTACAAAACAACAAACATCTGGTTATCAAATAGTTAAGTTTTTTCAAATAAAAAGTTATTAACAAAGTGTATTAAAATGTAGTAAAATGTTGCATTGTGTAGTAATTTTATATATTTTTACGCATAAATTTTAAAACATGTTTGTCGGAGAATATATAGTGAAATTAGACGCAAAAGGGAGAATAGCTTTTCCTTCGGGCTTGAAGAAGCAAATTCCTGCCGAAGACTTGGAAAAACCTTTTGTTGTAAAAAAAGACATCTACGAGCCTTGTCTGATTTTGTATCCAGAACAAGAATGGGATACTCATATGTCTATTATGAAGCGTAAACTCAATCCTTTTAACAGAGTGCATGCACGCATAATTCGTGATTATCACAGAGATAGTGCTCGTCTTCCTTTTGATGGAAGCTTTAGGCTGTTGATTCCTAAGAAATTGTTAGATGATGTTAATATCGACAAAGAAATGGTATTAGCTGGACAAGAAGGGAAAATCGAGATATGGTCTAAAGAAGAGTATGATAAACAAAGAATGGATCAAGAAGTTTTTGCCAAAAATATAGAAGAAATTTTGGGCAACGACACTAATTTTTATGAATAGGAAGATATGTACCACGAACCAGTATTACTAAAAGAGAGCATAGAGGGATTGAACATAAATTCAGATGGAGTTTATGTAGATGCTACTTTTGGTGGTGGTGGACATTCTGCAGAAATACTTTCTAAACTTTCGGAAAAAGGACAACTAATTGCATTTGACCAAGATAAAGATGCACATAAAAATAAAATCAAAGACGATAGGCTAACTTTAATTTATGGCAATTTTAGATATATCCAAAATTATTTGGAGTATTTAGGTCATGAAACAGTAGATGGGGTTTTGGCTGACTTGGGAATTTCGTCTTATCAAATTGATGAATATAGCAGAGGCTTTTCGTATCGCTTAGGTGGAAAACTCGATATGAGAATGAACGACAAACAAGAAACTAAGGCAAGTGATGTTTTAAATAATTATGATGAGGCAAAATTGCTTTATATTTTTAATAACTATTGCGACATTCCAAATGCAAGAAGATTGGTAAGCTTAATTTTAGAATATAGACTTTATAATAAAATTGAAACAATTGAAGAATTTATTGAAATTATAAGTCCAGTTACTCCTAAAAATAAAGAATATAAATATTTGTCTCAGGTATTTCAAGCCATTAGGATAAGTGTTAATGATGAAATAAATGCTTTAAATGATTTTTTAAGTTCTTGTTCTAAAATTACAAAACCTGGAAGTCGATTGTCTATAATTTCTTACCATTCTTTAGAAGATAGATTGGTAAAAAATCTTATAAAAACTGGAAACACAGAAGGAAAATTAGAAACCGACATTTTTGGTCAAACCGATTTAAGTTTTAAAGCGGTTAATAGAAAAATTATTTTACCTAATGATGCAGAAATTGAGAAAAACCCAAGAGCAAAGTCAGCAAAATTAAGAATAGCAGAAAGAATATGAAAAAAGAAAACACATCACATATAAAGCAAATAAGATCTACTATAAAAGGACTGTTTAACGGTTCTATTTTGGTAAGTGATTTTGTTCGCAGGCAAATTCCTTTTGTTGTTTTCCTTTTCATATTGGGCTTGATATACATCTCAAATAGATATAATGCTGAAAGTATTTTTAGACAAACTGATGAAGCAAAGAAAAGAATAGAAAATTTGAGATCTGAAAAAATTGAAATACAATCTCCTTTAATGCAAAATAGCAGAAAAGAAAGAGTGTTGCAATTATTGAACGAAAAAGGCTCACAACTAAAAGAACCGACTAAACCACCATATAAAATTTCGAGAAGTAAAGAATGAGTTCAAGACGAGGCATATTGATTAAATACAACTTGCTATATCTAGTTTTAATAGCTATAGGAGTGTTTTTTATATGCAAAATTATTTACTTTCAATTTTTTTATGATAAGGAATTAATTGATAATGCTTTAAAAACTACAAAAGCTTATACTTCAATTGAACCAAGGCGAGGCGATATTTATTCTAGTGATGGAAAATTGTTGGTTACTTCTATAGCATATTACGAAGTTGGCATGGATCCAAATTCAGATGCTATAACACAAAAAATATTTAATGAAAATTTAGATTCTTTAAGTTTGTGCTTATCTCAACTATTGCCAGATAAAACAAAACAACAGTACAGAAGTGAATTAATAAAAGCCAGAGACTCAGGTTCTAGATATTATAGATTTAGTTTTAATCTTAGTTATACTGATTTTAAGAAAATGTCGAATTTTCCACTTCTAAGAAAAGGAAGGCTAAAAGGAGGATTTATTTATCAAAAAACTTATAGAAGAGAAAATTTATTTGGAGAATTGGCAAAAAGAACATTAGGTACTCAACCAACTGACAGAGCCAAAGGAGTTGGTTTAGAAGATTCTTTTAATGAAGAGCTAGAAGGAGTAGAGGGTTATACTATAAACGAAAGAATTGCAGGAAATTTATGGATGCCAATTGAAGACGCACAATATATAGAACCAAAAGATGGTCTTGATTTAATTACGACAATAAATATAGAACTACAAGATATAGTTGAAACAGCATTGATAAAACAACTTACTAAATATGAGGCAAGTTTTGGAACAGCTGTTGTAATGGATGTGAAAACAGGCAAGGTGTTGGCAATTGCTAATAAAGAATTAAACTCAAACGGTGAATATGTAGAAAAAACAAATCATGCGGTTGCTTATGCAATAGATCCAGGTTCAACATTTAAACTTGTTTCTGCAATTATTGCTCTTGAAGATGGTTATGTAACGCCTGATGATATTATTGATACAGGAGATGGAAGTGAAAAAATTTCATACAAAACAGTTAAAGATACAAAAAAAGGTGGTTATGGTGCAATTAGTTTTCAAAGAGCAATAGAGGTTTCTTCAAACGTTGCAATTGCAAAGGTTGTATATGAAAACTACAAGCTCCAGCCTTTAAAGTTTTATAAAGGAATTGAAAGACTAAATTTGACAGAGCCTTTAGGTGTGAGCATAAAAGGTGAAACAAAACCAACAGTAAATATACCTTATCAAGGAACATGGTCGGGAATATCTTTAGTGCAAATGTCTATGGGATATGAGTTGCAAATTACACCTTTACAAATATTAGCTTTTTATAATGCTATTGCTAACAATGGTAAGTTTGTAAAACCACTTTTTGCCGAAGCACTTGCCGATAAAGGCAAAATAGTAAAATATTTTGAACCAGAAGTTCTTAACGAACAAATTTGCTCACCAAAAACTTTGAGTCAAGTGCAAAAAATGCTAGTAGGGGTAGTTGAAGAAGGAACTGCTAGAAATATAAAAAGTGAAAACTATCAAATTGCAGGAAAAACAGGAACCGCACAAATGAACTATGGAAGAGATAGTCTTCAAAGAGGTTATCACGCTTCTTTTGTTGGGTATTTTCCAGCCGACAATCCAGAGTATTCGTGTATAGTGTCAATTTATGAACCTAAAAATGCTTATTACGGTGGAAGTGTTAGCGCTCCAGTGTTTAAGGAAATAGCAGACAAAATTTATTCTTTAAGTCCAAAATATTATAAATCATCAGCAGAAGAAGAGCTAGCTTACTCTTTACCAAGTGTGAAAAAAGGATGCAAGCAAGAAACAAGCAATGTTTTTAAGTGGTTGAATTATGAAGTGGATATTAAAGATGTAAATCAAACTAAATGGATTACTGGAGTTTATAAAGGTGATGATATTGTAAAATTAAATCCAGTTAGTTTTAGTGATAATACTAAAGTTCCTGATGTGAGAAATATGGGATTAAAAGATGCAGTAGTAATTCTTGAAGATTGTGGACTTAGTACTCAAGTTGTTGGTAGAGGCAGAATTTACAGGCAAGTTCCAGAAGCAGGAAGTGATTTAAGAAAAGGCGACAAAATTATTTTATATCTATGCGAATGAATATAAAAAATTACATATCAGAAATAAATGCAGTTGAAAGCATTTTTAATAATGATGGCAACTTTACAAAAATAGAGTTTGACTCTAGAAATGTGAAAGAAAATGACATGTTTGTTGCTATTGTTGGTAGCCTTCAAGATGGGCATGAATATATAAATCAAGCTATTGAAAAGGGTGCAAGTGTAATTATTTGTGAAAAAATGCCAGAAACTCTTAATCCAAAAGTGAGTTATATAAGTGTAAAATCATCATCAAAAGCACTTGGAATTTTAGCTTCAAATTTTTATGATAATCCATCTCAAAAGTTAAGATTAGTTGGCGTTACAGGTACTAATGGAAAAACAACAATTGCTACAAGTTTATATAATCTTATACAAAAATTAGGTTATAAAGCTGGCTTGATTTCTACTATACAAGTAATTATTGATAATAAAAAAATAGAAGCTACACATACAACACCAGATCAACTCAAACTAAATAAATATTTGTCGGAAATGGTTGACTCTGGTTGCGATTACTGTTTTATGGAGGTTAGCTCTCATGCTATAGTTCAAAACAGAATTGCTGGTTTACAGTTTGTAGGTGGAGTTTTCACAAATTTAACACACGACCACTTAGATTTTCATAAAACTTTTAAAGAATATTTAAAAGCAAAGCAACAATTTTTTACTTCTCTTTCTCCAAAGGCTTTTGCAATAACTAACAATGATGATAAAAACGGACAAGTAATGTTGCAAAACTCAAAGGCTAAAAAAATATCCTACGGTATTAAAACTGTTGCTGATTACAGAGCTAGTGTTTTAGAAAGTCATTTTGAGGGAATGTTGTTACAAATTGACAATAAAGAAGTTTGGACAAATTTTATAGGAAGATTTAATGTGTCTAATATTTTAGCAATTTATTCCACTGCAATAGAATTAGGATTTGAAAGCGATGAGGTTTTAAGAAATATTTCAGCTTTAAAACCAGTAGAAGGTAGATTTGAAACATTACATTCTAACAACAATATTACAGCAATAGTTGACTATGCACACACACCAGACGCTCTTGAAAATGTTTTGACAACAATAAACGAAATAAATGCTGGTGAAGGCAAAATAATTACTGTTGTTGGAGCAGGTGGAAATAGAGATAAAACCAAACGCCCCGAAATGGCTTGCGTTGCAGCAGAACTTAGCGATAAATTGATTCTTACATCTGATAATCCACGTTGCGAAGATCCAGAAGAAATACTAAAGGATATGCTTAAAGGTGTGAATATAGTTCAACAGAAAAAAACTATAAAAATTACAGATAGAAAAGAAGCAATAAAAACAGCTGTGATGCTTGCTAATAAAGGCGATATTATTCTTGTTGCTGGAAAAGGACATGAAAAATATCAAGAAATTAATGGTGTTAAACATCATTTTGATGATAAAGAAGTTTTAAGTGAAATTTTTAATTTGTTACAATAATGCTATACTACTTATTTAGTTATTTACAAGAATTAGGTGTTCCAGGAGCGGGAGTTTTTGAATATATTACTTTCAGAGCTGCTATGGCAACAATCACATCTTTGATTGTTAGTATATTTTTTGGTAAAAAAATTATTAGACTTTTACAAAAGCGTCAAATTGGAGAAGAAATAAGAGATTTGGGCTTAGAAGACCAAATGAAGAAAAAAGGAACTCCAACAATGGGTGGACTTATAATAATTGCGGCAATAATTATTCCAACATTGTTATTTGCAAAACTTGATAATATTTATGTTTTGTTGATGCTTATTACAACCGTATGGCTTGGAACAATAGGCTTTTTAGACGATTATTTAAAAATTAAAAATAAAAATAAAGTTGGATTAAAAGGAAAATACAAAATAATTGGACAAATAGCTTTGGGTTTTATTGTTGGTGGAATTTTGTATTTCTCTGATGATGTTGTAATAAGAACTAAAGTATGTGGAACAACCAACCAAGAAGTAGTGGAAGTTGTTGATAATCAAAATTGTAGTGAGTTTGTAGAATATGTTGATGTTAAATCAACCAAAACTACTATACCTTTTTTCAAAAATAATGAGTTCGACTATGCAATGCTAGTTTGGTTTTTGGGAGAAAATGCAGAGAAAGTGGCTTGGTTGGTTTTTATTATTGTTACAATTCTGATAGTAACGGCGGTGTCTAATGGAGCAAACTTAACCGATGGTTTAGATGGTTTGGCTACTGGCTCGTCGGCAATAATAGGAGCTACTTTAGGAATTTTAGCCTATGTCTCTGGAAACAGAATTGCAGCAGAATATTTACATATTTTGTACATTCCAAATACTGGAGAGCTAGTTATATTTATGGCAGCTTTTATTGGAGCAACAATTGGTTTCTTATGGTATAATTCTTTCCCTGCTCAAATTTTTATGGGCGATACAGGAAGTTTGACAATAGGTGGAATAATTGCTGTATTTGCAATAATTATAAAGAAAGAACTGCTAATTCCAATTTTATGTGGAGTTTTTCTTGCCGAAAGCTTGTCGGTAATGATACAAGTTTCATATTTTAAATTTACTAAGCGAAAGTATGGCGAGGGGCGAAGGGTGTTTTTAATGGCACCGCTTCATCATCATTACCAAAAGAAAGGATTTCCAGAGCCAAAAATTGTTACAAGATTTTGGATAATTTCTTTGATACTTGCTGTAATATCAATTATAACCCTAAAATTAAGATAAGATGGAAGAGAGAATTGTAATATTAGGTGCAGGCGAAAGTGGAACTGGTGCAGCAATTTTAGCAGCAGTAAAAGGCTATGATGTTTTTGTTTCAGATAAAGGAAGTATTGATGAAAAATATAAAACTTTATTAAAACAATACAATGTAAATTTTGAAGAAAACAAACATAGCGAAGACATAATTTTATCAGCTTCTGAAATTATAAAAAGCCCAGGTATTCCTGATAGTGTTCCTATGATAAAAAAGATAAAAGAAATAGGAACTCCAATAATTTCAGAGATTGAATTTGCAGCAAGATATACTGATGCAATAAAAATATGTGTTACTGGAAGCAACGGCAAAACAACAACAACAATGTTGATTTATCATATTTTGCAAAAAGCAGGTTTAAATGTTGGCTTAGCAGGAAATGTAGGACAAAGTTTTGCTTATCAAGTAGCAACAGGAAATTTTGAATATTACGTAATTGAATTAAGCAGTTTCCAATTAGACACTATGTTTGATTTTAAGTCGGAGTTGTCGGTTTTGCTAAATATCACACCAGACCATTTAGATAGATATGATTATAAATTTCAAAATTATGTTGACTCAAAATTTAGAATACTTCAAAATACAACATTTAAAGATGTGTTTATTTATTGTTCTGACGACCAAACTATAATGCAAGAAATTAGCAAGAGAGAAATTTTGGCTCAACAATTTGAATTTACACAAAACAAAGATGAAATAGAGAATGGAGCTTTATTAAACAAAAACACAAACGAAATAAATTATATTACTAATCATAAACAGGATTTTACTATGCAAATAAATGAGTTATCAATTCAAGGGAAACACAATGTTTACAATTCAATGGCAGCAGGTATTGTTGCTCAAGTTTTAAACATAAGAAAAGATGTAATTCGAGAAAGTTTAAGAGATTTTAAAAGTATAGAACATAGGCTAGAGTCTGTGATAAGTGTGCATGGAATCAAATTTATTAATGATTCAAAAGCAACAAATGTAAACTCTGCTTGGTATGCTTTAGAATCTGTAAATTCGCCTATAATATGGATAGTTGGTGGAATAGACAAAGGAAATGACTACGACTCATTAAAAGATTTAGTGAGAGAAAAAGTAAAAGCTATTGTATGTTTAGGAAAAGATAATACTGCTATTCACAAGGCTTTTGCTGACATAGTTCCAAAAATTGTTGATACCACTTCAATGCCAGAAGCAGTAAACACTGCATATTATCTTGGCAAAAAGAACGATACAGTTTTATTGTCGCCAGCATGTGCAAGTTTTGATTTGTTCGAAAACTATGAAGATAGAGGAAATCAATTTAAACTAGCAGTAAGAGCTTTATAGAAAATAAAAATGGGAAAGATTAAAAAGAAAATATTTAAAGGCGATATGGGTATTTGGATAATTATTCTACTTTTATCCATTTATTCTATGCTTGCTGTTTATTCTGCTTCGAGCCAATTGGCATATCGCGAGGCAGGAGGAAATACTACTTTTTATCTTATACGGCAAGCGGTAATGCTAATGATAGGAGCAGCAACTATATTAGTAGTACATAATATCCCTTATAAATATTTTTCACGAGCTTCTGTATTTTTGTGGTATCTTGCAATTGGCTTATTAGTATTTACATTGTTTTTTGGAATTAATGTAAACGAAGCTCGTAGATGGATAATGCTCCCTGGTGGTATAACCTTTCAAACTTCAGATTTTGCTAAAGTCGCACTTATAATGTATATAGCCAGAAATTTAGCAATAAAAGAAGAAGAGGTAAATACCTGGAAAGGTTGCTTTAAAAAGCTATATTTCCCAATATTATTAACAGTAGGTTTGATTTTACCTGCCAATTTATCTACTGCTATACTTTTATTTGGAACTACTATGCTATTGATATTTTTTAGCAATTTAAAATTTAAGTATTTCGCAGCAATGATAGGAGCCAGTTTGGTCCTTGGTATTTTGTTTTTTGGAGCAGTAAAAACTTTTAAACATGTAGGACGTTTCGAAACTTGGAATAATAGAATAGAAAATTTTACTAACAAAACTGATAAGGAAGAAAATATTCAAGAAAAACATTCAAAAATAGCAATAGCTAAAGGTGGTTTGTTTGGCTTGGGACCAGGAAAATCAAATCAAAGAAATATTTTACCACATCCATATTCAGACTATATTTTTGCAATAATTATAGAAGAGTACGGTTTGATTTTTGGAGCAATTCCGCTTATTGTGCTTTATCTGTATTTATTTATGAGAGTTAGACGAATTGTAAAAAATACTAATAGAAAGTTTGGTGCTTACATTGTGAGCGGATTAGCAGCTCTTATAGTTTTACAGGCGTTTTCAAATATGGCAGTAACAACAAATGTTATTCCAGTAACTGGTCAGCCTTTGCCTATGGTAAGTTATGGCGGAACTTCAATTATATTTATGGGAATGGCACTAGGAATAATTCTTAGTGTTAGTAGGGAAGTTGAAGAAATGAAAGATGCAAAAAAATCACAAGGTATGGAAGATGATATTCCAAATGCAGAAATTGAAAATGCAGATTCTGAAGTGATAGAGCCAGATGAGAAAGTATTAGAAGAAAGTTTAAATTTAGTTATAAATACAAAAGAAAATGAAGAATCTTAGAATAATAATTAGTGGCGGAGGAACAGGAGGACATATTTTTCCTGCTATTTCTATTGCTAATGCATTAAAAGCAAAATGGGCAGATACTGAGATATTGTTTATTGGTGCCGAAGGTAGAATGGAAATGGAAAAAGTTCCTGCCGCAGGATATAAAATAATAGGACTACCAGTGATTGGTCTGAAAAGAAAAATTTCTTTATCAATTTTCACATTTATTTTCAAAACTATAAAAAGCTATAGAAAAGCAAAAAAAATAATTAAAGAATTTAAACCTGATGTGGTTGTCGGCGTTGGCGGATATGCAAGCGGACCAGCATTAAAAGCTGCCGCAAGTTTGAAAATCCCTTATTTGGTTCAAGAGCAAAA
This sequence comes from Bacteroidales bacterium UBA5219, assembly GCA_002412425.1. Lineage (GTDB taxonomy): Bacteria > Bacteroidota > Bacteroidia > Bacteroidales > ML635J-15 > Bact-19. The sequence continues at coordinate 30,153 of DHVB01000033.1, forward strand.
TTCTTATCCAGGTGTAACAAACAAACTTTTGGCAAAAAAAGCAAGTAAAATTTGTGTTGCTTATGATAATATGGATAAATTTTTCCCAGCAGAAAAAATAATAAAAACAGGCAACCCAATACGTGCTGATATTCAAAATATTACGAATAAATCTAGCGAGGCTTTTAAGTTTTTCGATCTTAATCCCGACAAAGCAACAGTTTTAGTAATAGGCGGAAGTTTAGGAGCAAGAACAATAAATAATAGTATAGCAAACACTTTGAACGAATATGTAAAATCAGATGTTCAAGTAATTTGGCAAACTGGAAAACACTACTTTGACAAAGCTGACGAAATTGTAGGAGAAATAAATTCAGATTTAATTTTTGTAAGCGATTTTATTTATAGAATGGATTATGCTTTTTCTGTTGCCGATATAATAATATCACGTGCTGGTGCTGGAAGTATTTCCGAACTTTGTGTAGTAGGTAAACCTACAATACTTGTTCCTTCGCCTAATGTTGCCGAAGACCACCAAACAAAAAATGCTTTAGCACTATCAACAGTAAATGCAGCAATATTGGTTAAAGATTCAGATGCAGAAAAAGAATTGACAAAACAAACTTTAGAATTATTAAATAATAAAGAACAACGCGAAATCTTAGCTAAAAATATAAAAAAATTAGAGTTAGCAGATGCAGCAAATATTATAGCAGATGAAATTAAAAAATTAGCAAATGAATAAATTGTACGAAAATATTTATTTTATAGGAATTGGCGGTATAGGAATGTCGGCTTTGGCACAGTATTTTCTTAACCAAGGTTTTAGAGTTTCTGGTTACGACAGGGTAAGAAATGAAATGTGCATTAGACTAGAAAAGCTTGGCATAACAATACATTACGAAGATAATATTAATATGATAAATTCATATTTTAAAAATCCAGAAAATACTTTAGTTGTTTACACACCTGCAATACCAACAACTCATTCAGAACTTAATTGGTTTAAAAATAATAATTTTAAAATTCAAAAACGTTCCGAAACACTTGGGAATATTACAAGTCATAAAAAAACAATTGCAATAGCTGGTTCTCATGGTAAAACTTCTGTTTCGGGAATTAGTGCACATATTATCTCAAATACAGAAAAATCATGTACAGCTTTTATAGGTGGAATTTTAAAAAATAGAAATTCTAATTTTATTATAAATGCAAAAAGCGAAAATATTGTAGTCGAAGCCGACGAATACGACAGATCGTTTTTAAATTTAGAACCTAGTTTAGCATTAATAACAAGTGTAGAAGAAGACCATTTAGATATTTATGAAAATTTAGAAAACATAAGTTCTGCTTTTCAAGATTTTGCGAATAAAACAAAAAATAAAGGAATAGTAATTTTAAATAGTAAAATAGACCCAAAATTTAAAGAAAATTTACGCAAAGATTTGAATATTTATCACTATGGTTTAAATAATGAAAATTGCGACTTCTACCTATATAATATTAGGTATGAAAATGGAGAGTGTTATTTTGATATAAAATTTCTTAAAGATGAGTTGAAAGATATAAAATACATTTTTCCGGGAAATCACAATTTTGAAAATGTTTTAGCAGCAGCAAGTATTTCGTATTTGTCAGGAGTTTCGCTTGAAGAAATTCGCAAGGGAATTGAAACATTTAAGGGAATAGTTAGAAGATTTGATTATATTGTAAAAAATCACGAACATATTTATATCGACGATTACGCACATCATCCAAGCGAAATTTCAGCATTTTTAACAGCAGTAAGACAAATTTTCCCAAATAAAAAACTCACAGTAATTTTTCAACCACATTTGTATAGCAGAACTCAATCGTTTTATGAGGAATTTGCAAAAAGCCTATCTATTAGTGACGACTTAATTTTGTTGCCTATTTATCCTGCACGCGAAGAACCTATACCAGGAATAAACTCAGAGTTAATTTTAAGTTTGGTAAGTACTAAAGAAAAACAAGTTTGCGAAAAAAATAATTTAATAGAACTGATAGAAAGCAAAAAACCTGAACTTTTAGTTACTATGGGTGCAGGAGATATAGACCAATTTGTTCAAAAAATTAAACATATTTTTATAAAATGATAAAAGTAATTCTAAAAATATTGCAATGGGCTATTTTGTTTGTATACTTAATTGTAGCATTAAGTTTTACAAACACTAAAAGAGATGAAATACTCTCAAGCACTGTTAGTATAAATATTTTTGGCAAACACAATTTTTTGAACAAAGAATTAGTTGAAAAATTATTTAAAGAAAATAATATCGTTTTAGATTCTGTAAATATTAAAAGTCTTGATTTTAATGCAATTGAAAAGTTTTTAGAAGAAAACCCTTATGTTAAGAATGCTGAAATTTATAATAATTTAGATGGCAATATAACAATAGACTTAGCGCAAAAGAAACCTGTTATGAGAGTTATTACCGACCAAGTGAACTTGTATATAGACGAGGACTGCAATCCTATGCCAATATCTGAAAATTATACAGCACAATTAATTGTAGTTACAGGAAATTTAGACCAAGAATTTTTCAAAACACAAAATAAATCAAAATTAAATCGTGATGGGCTAAGTCTATTAAATCTGTTTGATTTTGTAAATTTTATAAATTCTCATGAATTATGGGGGGCGCAAGTAGAACAAATAAATATTAGTCCAAAAGGAGACATAGAATTAGTACCTAGAGTTGGTAATCATGTAATTATTTTAGGAAATTTAGATAATTATGAATATAAATTAAAAAAATTAGAAACTTTATATTTAAAAGGTTTTGATATTGTTGATTGGAACAAATATTCAAGCATAAACTTAAAATATTCAGATCAAGTAATTTGTAAAAAAAGGTAACAAATGGAAAATAATAATGAAATTATAGCAGCATTAGATATTGGAACAACAAAGATTGTTGCAATAGCAGGATACAAAACCAAAGACAATAATTTTGAAGTTGTTTCTTTTGGGACATCGCCATCGCATGGGATACAAAGAGGAATTGTTGTAAATATTGACGAAACGGTGAGGTCTATTAAAAATGCAATACTAAAAGCTGAGCATTTCTCAGATTATAAGTTCTCTGAAGTTTTTGTAGGCATTGCAGGGCAACATGTGCTAACAACAACTACTAGTTGTGCATTGGCTCTTGGCGATGATGAAGAAGAAATTCAAGAATCTCACCTTCTTGTATTGCAAGATCAAATTATAAGTTTAGCAAATAATCCTGGCGAGGAAATTATTGATATTATTCCACAATCCTATATTGTTGATAAAAAACCTGGAGTTGCAAATCCTATTGGTATGAAAGCTTCAACGCTTCAAGGTAATTTTCACGTTATTACTGGAAAAATGGGAATGGTTAACAATATAAAAAAATGTGTTCAGCTATGTGATTTAAAAATAAAATCTTTAATATTAGAACCTATTGCTTCAAGCGAGGCAGTTTTAAGTAAAGAAGATAAAGAAAATAATGTTGTAATGATTGATATTGGTGGCGGTACAACAGATTTGGCGATTTTTCAAAACAATAAAATTATAAAAACTGCGGTAATCCCAATTGGCGGAAATACTATTACAGCAGATATTGTTAATACATTTGGACTTTCAGAAAAACAGGCAGAAAAATTGAAAATAGCTTATGGTGCAGCAATAGAAGAAAAAAGTCATAAAGAAACGCTATTGTCAATAGAAGTTAGAAAACAAGATGTATTGGACATTAGCTTGAGCGAACTTACACGCATAATTAGTTCTAGACTTAGCGAAATATTATTCTCTGTAAAATTCCAAATAGAAAATACATCTGTAAAAAATGACCTTGAAGCTGGCGTTGTAATTACTGGTGGCGGTTCGTTAACAAAAAATCTAAAACAATTGGCTACATTTGTACTTGGTAATAGTGTAAGAATAGGCTACCCAAACACATTTATTGTTGGCGAATATGCTGAAAACATAAATAATCCTCAATTTTCAACAGCTATAGGTTTGATTATTAAAGGAATAGAAGCCTTTGAGATTGAAGCTGAAGAATTGCGAAAACTAGACCTTATAAATCAAAAACTTAATGAAGAAAAAGAAGAGGAAGAAAAAGATACTAAAACAAAAAATAAGGACAAAAATTTAGTTAAAAAATTTGTTAATACGTTCTTAAACTTGTTGGACGAAGATGTGAATTAAATAATAAAGAAAATAACTAACTAATAAAAAGGAGAAATAAAATATGACAGAACTTGAATTTGCAATACCACGAGAAGAATCATCAATTATTAAAGTTATAGGCGTTGGAGGAGGAGGTAACAATGCAGTTAACCGAATGCACGAACTAGACGTTAAAGGTGTTGATTTTATTGTTTGTAATACTGACTCTCAAGCACTTTTAATAAGTCCTGTTGCTACTAAAATAACTTTGGGAGCAAGTCTTACCGAAGGCAGAGGGGCAGGAAACAATCCCGAAAAAGGAAAAGAAGCAGCTATAGAAAGTTTGCCCGAAATAGAAAAAGTATTAGATAACAATACAAAAATGGTTTTTATTACCGCAGGAATGGGCGGTGGTACAGGAACAGGTGCAGCACCAGTAATTGCTAAAGCAGCCAAAGAAAGAGATATTTTAACTGTAGCTATAGTGTCAATTCCTTTTTTAATAGAAGGTGCAACAAGAATAAATCAAGCCTTGCAAGGAATAAACGAGATGAAGCAATATGTTGATGCTCTGTTAGTTATCAATAACGAGAGGCTAAACGAAATCTACAAAAACATGAAGTTTACAGATGCTTTTAAATTGGCAGACGATGTTTTAGCTACTGCAACCAAAGGAATTGCCGAAATAATTACTGTAACAGGATATATAAACGTTGACTTTGAAGATGTGAAAACAGTAATGAAAGATAGTGGGGTAGCTCTTATGGGTTCTGCAACTGCCGAAGGAGAAGAAAGAGATGTAGAAGCAATAAAACAAGCTTTAGAATTCCCTCTACTCAAAGACAATGATATTAAAGGAGCAAAAAATATTTTGTTAAATATTATTAGTTCTAAAGGTGATTATGAGCTTGGTATGAGTGAGTTTGGTAGAATTACAAATTATCTTAAAGAAGTTGTTGGAAAAGATACAAATACAAACATTATTTGGGGAACTGGTTTTGATGATAGTTTGGGCGAAAAAATTAGTGTAACAATAATTGCTACAGGTTTTGATGCAAACAAAGAGCTATATATTAAACAAGACAAAATAAAAGTTAATTTATTAGATGATGATTTTGAAGAAGACGAATTTGATATAGACGAAAAAGAAGAAGATATAAATCCAGAAATTGGACAAAACACAATTGAGTTAGAATTGGATTTTTCGCCAAGTTCACAAACTGAATCTGAAATTATATTGCCAAATTTAGACCCCAAAAATTATGAACATATGAGAGATCTTAATAAACTTAACGATACAAATTTTTTGGAAGGTTTAGAAAATCAACCCGCAAATGAGAGAATGAAAAATATAGACAAAGATTAAAAAATAAATACTATGAGCATTTTAGATAGAATAAATGAAGACATAAAAAAAGCTATGTTAGCCAAGGAAAAAGAAAAACTTGAAGCATTACGAGCAGTAAAGGCTGCTTTTTTACTTGCTAAAACAGAGGCTGGAGCAAGCGAAGAGTTAGCTTACGAAAAAGAATTACAAATTATTCAAAAGCTTATAAAGCAAAGAAGAGATGCTGCCGAAATTTACAAACAACAAAACCGCATGGATTTATATGAACCAGAAGAATTTCAAGCAGAAATAATATCACAATATTTGCCAGCACAGCTTTCGGAAGAAGAATTACGTTTAGAAATTTCTAAAATTATTCAAGAAACAGGAGCTTCTTCAATAAGAGATATGGGAAAAGTTATGGGAATAGCAAATTCTAAACTTGTAGGAAAAGCTGATAGCAAATCAATTTCGGGTATTGTAAAACAATTATTAACTAGCTAAATTATTTTGCAAAAGTTTTTTTGTTTGTAATTGGTTGACCGAGAGTGAGTTTGGTGTGATAGCTTTAAAGTTAATATAAAGCTTTTTAGAAAATACAAAACAGCAATATTATAGTTGTTGATATTTTAAAGAAATAATGATAGTAAAAAAGACATATTTTACTCTGCTATTTTTAACTTTTAATTTTTTACTATTTTCTCAAATAGAGATAAAAATAGATGATGGAAAGATTGTTATAGATAAATGCTATAAAGCTAAGTTTATTCCATCAAATCCAGATGATTTATCAGTAGATTTAATAATAAAACAAAAAGGAGACAGTATTAAAGTTAGTAGTTATTATTCAAAGGATTCGTTAAATCATGTGGAATTATATTTTTACGGAAAATCAAATCCCGATACTGTAACTATTGAATTTATTTCTTTAGGTTCTTGTCCTGTAAGTTTTTTAACATTTAAAGGTTTTGATAAAAATTTTAAATTAAAATATTCATATTCTTTATTTAATGACAAATTAAAAATTCCTACTAACCAATTAAAATATTTTCAGATTATAGCTTTTAATGCAAATAGTAAACTATTCTCAATAGATGACTTTTTTATTAAAGAAAATATGATGGTTTTTTACGATTATATTGACCCTCGTAATATAGAGAAATACAAATTCTTTGATATGAGAATAAAAAACTATTGCCTGTCTATTTGGAAACCTAGCTTATGGAGTGTTTTTTAAAAACACAAGTTTTTTAATATTTTGATTGTAAATGTTTATGTTAGTAAATCTTTTTATAAATTTGAAAAAACAAAATTAATTATATTTTTAAACTATAATTTTGTCCGATGAATTAGGGGGCTAAGATAGGGACACAAAATAATAAAATAACATGAACACGTTTATCGCTATTTTTATTTTTATAACATGGATTTTACTAGGAATATTTTCAAGTGTTTATATGTTTAAAATGGTTAATATTTTGAATGCAGAAGGGATACCTACTATAATGGTCCCCTTTTTT
>DHVB01000022.1 GCA_002412425.1 Bacteroidales bacterium UBA5219
GGTTTTTAGACAGTCTGACGGTTGGCGGTATGGTTAGTTGCCGATTTCGAAGCACGTCGCTGTCAAGCCACGATGAATTTTGAAGCGAGCCACAACCTTTCATTTTAGCACTAACTCGGCAATAAAATATACCGCATGTTACCGCCTGGTGTTCTGTAATCCAGTCTTGTAAACCATTGTCAATCTTGAGTTTCCGTGTCATTGTCATTTTTTTCGTCTTTTCTGTCGGCTCGTGTGTCTACGTTTTTTATTTTTTTAAATGTCGGCAAATTTTTTAAAACAATTTCTCTCGGTGCGTTGGCTGATTGCAAAGTTAGTTATATTTTCTTTTTCAAATTTTTTTTTCAAAAATCTTAGTATATTTGTTTTTTATTTATTTTTAAACAAATTGATAACGAACTGAATTTTTTTACTTTAAAAACAATAACGATTATGAGTATGAACAAAGCACAATTAATTGATGCAATTGCAAAAAAAGGCAATATCAAAAATGCAGAAGCCAAAAAATCTTTAGAATTAACTATTGGAGTAATTAGTGATGCTCTTAAGTCAGGCGAAAGTATTACTCTTATCGGTTTCGGTACTTTTAAGATTGTCGATATTGCTGAACGTACTGGAAGAAAACCAAAAACTGGTGAAAAAATTCAAATAAAAGCAAAAAAAGTAGTGAAGTTTAAACCAGGAAATGAATTGTCAGGGCAAGTAAAATAAAGAATAGAAAGCGTGAACAAAATGGTCTCCGGAAACAGGACTTTTTTTCATCATAATTGTTTAATTTAAAAATGCAAAGCTTAAAGTCAAGTGTGGGAGGCAAGATTTGGCTCTTTGACTTTTGCGAAGTTTTGGCTCGTGTGTCGGACAAAAGGCAATGTGCCAAATGTGTGTCAACAAAATCAAAAAGCTTATTCTTATTTATGGTATCTCCCAAGAAAATGAGTACTGTTTTTCAAGCTCTTTGACAAAGCTTTGGTTTGTTAGGCTTTGGGCAATATAATTGAAAAATCGGATTAATTATTTAAAGAATTTAACATAACACTCTCTCCATATAAACTATTACTTGTTTTTTTCTTATAAAAACAAAATGTAATTTGGTAATGGCACAGCCAAAACTTTGTTGATAATACGAAAATGTATTGTTTATTCAAAAAGAAATGAAAATCGCAACATAATAACAAAAAATAAAACTCCAAAAACTACACTTATCTTATAATATCTTTTGCACTACAAATTTTATTATTTATGAACATTATCTGTGTTTATTAATACAACTAATACATCGTCCTGCATTTCATATCTTTTCAAATACTTTTTTAATTTTTGAAAAATGATTTTTGAAAAATGATTTGACCAAATATTCCAATATATTACAATTGTGAATGTTTTTCGAGAACTTTTCAATTTTATTTCATCTTTCACCTGTTCTTGAATATTTAATAGAGATAATTCATTTTCAAATAATAAAGAATAATTATTTGGTAATCTCTGAAACATTTTTGTATTTTTTTCTGATAAGATATTGATGGAATTCAAATTTCCATAGCATTGAGTATAGCCATTTATCAAATTCCCAGATGAATTATATACTCTAATTTGAATTGTAGATTGCTCTGTTCCCCTTTCGTACTTCCACAAATCAAGCACATGGTTTTCATTAGATAGTGAATCTATACTAATTCCAGAAAAAACAAAAGAATAATCGTAAAAATCTATTTCATTAGATTTTAGATATTTGGCTATTTCGCTTTCATTTTTATTCACAATTTCTTTTGTGTTCATATAACGAATAAAAGTGCATGACTGAAAAGAGAAAATAAAAATGCAATATAATAAATAAGAAATTCTCATTTTGCTATTTAAAAAAAATTGTTGCAGGATTATTTCATCCTGCAACAAAAAAATTATTTTAAAATTGTTTCTACCAAGGCATAATAATATTTTGTTGTTTCATCATATACGATGTTATATTTACCCTTTACAAACATAATACTATTTTTTCCTAACTCGTCAGTTATAGATTTACTAGCATAAATATCTTTCTCGATATAAAAATAATTATCCATGGTGAAATCTTCAACATCTTTATTAAAAACAAACATAATGGCTTCTTCATTTGTTTTTTCATTCTGAATTAGAAAAAGTCCAAAAACTCTTAACGCATTACTATAATCATCCTGAGTTGGATAATCAAAATCTGTTGGAGTGCCATCTACTACACCAAGATACAAACACAAACCGGGGCAAGGTCCACATGGATTAGAACCTGTACAATTATCAAAAAGATGTGTACCTGTGTGTTTTTTAAACCATTTTTTCACTTTATCCCACCAACCTGGTGCAGCCTTTTCGGCTGATTTCAAGTCATTAACAATACTTTGAATTTCATTTATGGAATACGTAGGCTCCATTGTTAAAATAGACTTGCTTTCTTGAATATTTTGTTGTTTTTCAATCGTTGTTTCTTTATCACAAGAAACCAAAACTGCAACCAATAGTGTTGTTACAAATAACAAAACACAATAAAAATACTTTTTCATATTTCAAAAATTTAAGATTACGCCCTACTTTGTTTTTCAGAGTTTTCGGGTCAAATTTTTCTCTTGTAAAATGGTCAGCGTTTTTCGCATTTAATTTTTTCTTTCAAGTAGCGAAACACTCGAAAATGATTAAACATATTTCACTTTATCATTTTAACTACAAATTTTATACATTATTTAGTACAAAACAAAAAAAATTATTTTTTATTCGAGTTTTTCTAGTGTCATTTTAATTGAACGAAAATGTAAGATTTTCATATTAGAGTATCTTCTCTTATTCAAAAATTTTTAATTTTAAAACGCCATACTCAAAATTAACGATAGATTCCAAGATTTAGTACGCATACATAAAAAAAATGTGCGGTGGCAAAAAAATAAAAAACATTGGGTCGGCTTGAGAGTCGGCTCTCTTGTCTTGTCAATATTTCGTTTTTCTGTCCTTTCACAATGGTTTACTTTTCATTTTATTGTTATCTCTGTCTTTTTTTCTACACTTGGCGGTAACGGCAGTTTGTCTAATAACCC
>DHVB01000060.1 GCA_002412425.1 Bacteroidales bacterium UBA5219
ATTTTTTTAATCAAAATGGTATAATTTCACCAAGCGCAGTTTGACAAGCAGAAAGTACAACTAAGTCGGTTTTGCGCAAGTCCATAAAGCTGATTTCTTTTGCAGTAAGTATGCCGTCTTCAATGCCTTTGGGCAAAGGCATATTTCTCCATGCGTAGTTTGCTCCTGAAAGTAACAGCCCTGACTGTTTGAGCGACTGATCGCCAGATAGTTTTTCGTCTGTAGGCAAGAAAAAACCATGTGTGGCAATGTGCAATATTGAAATATCTTTGCCGGATAATGCCTTGAATGATTCCTCGTTGGCAGTAGAACCTTGGAATAGAGTTGTTTTAATTCTCTTTTTCTTTAGTCTTGTAATAATATTATCTACCTCTGTTTTTGTGCCGGGCAGATAGTTTAGTTGTCCTCTATCTTCATTATTATTGAATGTGGAAAACAAGTTTACATTATTAGCTTTTGTAAAATACTTGCTACTTTCATGCTTCATTGTGGTAGTGTCGCTATCATAGAAGATGCCACCATAGAGAATTGAGTTTTTCATAGGTTTAGGTCTATACTCCATGGCAAGGTAGCGAGTTGACGACACACGGTATATTTCGTACTTATCCGAAATGATGCTGTCGTTGTTGATTGGAGCATACTCAATGGCAATTTGATGTAACATGCCTGATGGGGCAAAATATATGCGAGGATTTTCTGGAAAATATTTCTCCAATGGCTTCCAAAGGATATTGTAAAGTTCCAAAGATTCGTACATTCCTTGACGTTTTTTTGCAAAAGCAATTGCTCCACGGTTTTCGTCATCATTTTGTGCATCATTTTTTGTTGGTGTAATACCAAGCATAAGTTTTTGCATTTCGGATTGCTCGAATAGTGGGACGAAAGCTGGTGATTTCATGCTTTTTGTAAGTATTATGGCGGCATATTTTTTGTTAAAATTTGCAAATTCAATGGCGACATCGTTGGACTTTAAAGACGTTTGTACATCTTTCCAATTTATTGCAATAGAACGGGTAAAATCGCCATACTGACGACAGTTTTCGACAAGATTACGTTCTATTTTTTGGATTTCATTTTCGAGTGAATCACAGTTGTAAACTCTTTCTTCAATCGGCTTTTCAAGTTCGTTGTTAAGTATAAGCCCCAACTGCCTCATGTTTTCGAATTCTGCTAAAAGCTTTGGATCTTTACTTTCAGCAATTAGTTTGTTAAACTCTATCTCTGAAGTGAGTAGCAAACCTTTAGTAATTAGTTCACTATCATAAGAACAACTAGAAGCAGAAGTGTTGTCGGGAATGTTAAAAGAATTTTCAATACTGCTATTATACATTTCTATGTTTTTTTGCCAGTAAAGTTCTCTTTCTATAGATGATAGAAATGAGAAGTTTGCTCTTAAACTTTTACTTCCAATTTCGAGTGATTTCTGCAAATATGTATGAGCCAAATTATAATTGCCAGCCAATATATGGCAACCAGCTAAGCTGAGCAAATAGTCCAATGTCTCATAATGGTTTTCCCCAAAAACCGATTCTGCAATTTCGTATGCTTTAAGCAAAGTGTCCGAACTTGCTTTGAAATTTCCCATCTGTGTAAATGTAATTCCGATATTTTTCAGCGATTTAGCATATTCTATATTGTTTTCTCCAAGAAGTTCTTTTCTTATTACAGCTGCTTGTCGTAGATAATCAAGTGCAATTTCATATTCAGCCATTTCTAGATAAATAGTACCTATGTTATTTACCCCAGTCGCATATTCAAGCGATAATTCTCCTATTGATGATTTAGTAATTTCAACAATTTGTTTATCAATCTCAAGTGCCCTGTCGTAGTCTAGCATAAAGAAATACGCACTGGCAATATTGTTCATTGTGTTAATATATAAAGGATTGCTTTCCATGCCTAGGTCTTCTATAATTTTTTTTGATTTTTCGTATTTTTCTAATGCCTTGTTATAGTTGCCTAGAACTGAGTACAATGTTCCTATGTTGCACAATACATTTGCATAAATGTGCTGTGTTCCAGTAGTGTTTTTTATTATGTCTGCAGCGGTTTCGTAATATTTCATTGCGATTTCGTTTTGTCCAAGATCGGAATGTAAGTTTGCAAGCATGACTATTGTAGTGGCATAGTTATAACTGTCTTCACCTGCTGTAGCAGCTTTTATTTTAGCCGCCTTAAGATAGTTTTTTTCTGCATTGGAAAAATCTCGTAACCCATAGTATGAATTGCCTATGTTATGAATGTCTTCTCCATAATATTCCGATTCCTCGCCCAAAATTTTTTTATCTATTTCTGCACCTTGGTAAAGATATTCTATTGATTCAGCATATTTACCTAAGTTTTGCATGGCACAACCGATGTTTATGAGAGATGAGGCACAGTCGGTATGATTGTTGCCGTAAAGTTTTTGCCTGATTCCAAGTGAAGTCTTGAAGTAGTGTATAGCTGTATTGTTATCTCCATACAACATTGCTATATTACCTATCTTATTAAGAACATCTGCGTATTGTGCTGTTGTACTATCTGTAACATTTTCTAAATAAGTTTCAAAATGTTGCAACGCGACTTCCACATTGCCATTTGCAAACTCATTCATGCCCCATGTAAAAACAGAATCTTTGTTAAATGTACTATTTTGTGCTAGCAAACTCCCTGAGGTAAATAGTAATATCAGCCAAATGCTCCAAAAATGCTTTCTCATATTTGATTTAAGTTAAAATTTGTGTTATAACTTTTTTATTTCATATTCAAAATATGTATTTTTTTTATAAATGTAAAACTAAATTAATTTATTTGAAAAAGAAAGAAAAGAATTGTTTTTTTGAATGAAGGTTTGTTTTGTGATAGCCCATTTTGTTGTTTTTTTAATTAAATTTGCAAAAATTTAAAATTGAAATTATGAGAAAACTTGTTTTTGTGGTTGTAATGTCTTTAGTGGTTAATTGTCTTTATTCTCAGAATAGAGATTTATTAATTGAACATGTCGAACTATTAAATACAACAGGTTTTTTTACTTCAAAAAAAGATACAAAACTTGTAAATGGCGAAAAACAATTAATATTTGAATTTACAGATGTTACAGAAGAATATATTGTAAGAGTTTTTCCTGCAAAAAAGTTTTCTGATTTAAGATTCGATTTTTTTTCAACTAGCGATTATGAAGTAATTGATTCTGTATTTTTTATTGATGATAGTTTTTATCAAACAAAAATAAGATTTAAAAAAATAATTGACAATCCGCAACTAAGCTTAAAAGTAAGGTCATTTACTAAAGAGGGAAGAGCAATGATTACAGAGGTTAAATTATTCCCCGTGGCTGTTATGGATTATGGTTTTGTTCAAAAACCAGAAGATATGTTTATAGGAGAAGAAAACTTTATTGAAATAGCTACAAATTTACCAAAAAATATTGTTTTACAAGCAAATTGGGATACTGATTATCCTTTACACACCCGAATTGTAAATCATAAAGGAAATGTGGCAATTAATATAAATGCAACTAAAACTGGGCAAATGCAAGTTCCTGTTTTTTTGAAATTAAAGCGTCCTGTTCGCGATAGTTTAGGAAAGTTTAGCTATGAAATAGGTCCGCTGAATGTGGAGTTTAACGTAAAAGCTGGTCGTCTCGCTTTTTTAAATACTGATATTAAAGATATTAGTGTAGATGAAAAAAATCGTTACGAAGGTGTTGAAATTCAAATTGATAATAATCCAAATTTACAAATTCAAAAAACTTATAGGTTGGTTGAATCAGAAGAACCAGGAGCTGCTTTAGTAGGAGAGTTGTTTACAAAAGCAAGACTTACAAACAATAGAGTATTGTGCGTTTTGAGAGCTTTTAATTATCACAATCAAACCGATGGAGTTTTATATTTAAACGATGGAGAAATTCCAAAATTTATCACTAATTTTTCTATTATCCCGTTAGCTAAAATAGAAAATTTTGAAATAATGAGAACAGGTGGCGAATGGACAAAATCTTCTGTAGTTTATCCTGGCGAAGAAATTATAGTGAGATTAGAAGGACAATCATTGTCAAAAGCTAAATTTGCTATCGAAGATTTAATAATTTCAAAAGAAGATACTCTCGTAAATAGAAATGAAGTAGTAGAATTGAGAGCTAAAGTACCAATTAATATTCGTAAGAAAAATTTGAATATACTAATCAATAACTCGTTGTCGGGAAAATCTTTAAATGTGGCAGAATATGAAGTGTTTAGACCTTTAGATTATATACTGATAGATTATGGTAATGGTCCAAAAAACTTGTTTGATTTTGCAGGTCCAGAATTTTCAACTAAATATTTAAAAGATTTAGTTATAAGTTTTGATAATGATAAAATAGATGAAAACGAAAAGTTTTATGGAAATCAATATTTTGATTTAGAAGTTAAAATCACAGGTAGTAAAGGCGAAATATTAGAAATATTAACACTAAATTCAAATAAGGTTAGTCCAGGTTCAGCTTCGCCACGACATCAATATTATAATAAGAAAAATGCTATTAACGAAATTAGATTAAACCAATTTTTAAGTCGTAAAACTTTTGATTTAGATACTTGGCATAGAATTCAACTTGTGTTTAAGCCAACGAAAGCCACAGGAAATAGAAGTGATACAAAAATTGTGGATATTATTGTTCAAAAATCTATGCGTTTCGATATTGATGTTTCTTTCCCAGCAGGTTTGATAACAAAGAAAATTGGAGAACCTGGATATGGCGACTTGGGAGGCATATCTTTAGCTATGATAGCACAGTTTAGTTTTTATCAAAAAGATAAAATTTCAAGATTTAAACCATATAAAATAGGAGCAGGATTTATTGCAATTAATGCTCTTAATTTTGCCGACTCTAATATTACAAGGGATGTGGGGGTAGTGTTTATCGGAAGCTTATATCCAACAACCAAAGAAACAAGAATGACATTTCCACTATACTTAGGTGGTGGCTATTTGTTATCAACAGAAAAATGGTTCTTTTTATTAGGACCAGGAATTAGAGTGAGACTTTAAAATATTATGTTTACAATTTAAAAAATTAAAAAATGACAGCTTTATTCTTAGCACTCGGTATAGCAAAAGGATTTTTAATTGCATGGCTAATTTTTAGACGAAAACTAAAAGCAGCAAAACAAAGCGAAGTTAGTATGCAAGAGCTTATTCAAGCTAAAAACGATTTAACAAAATACGAAGCAGAAAATAATTTTTTAATAAAACAATTAGAAGAAACTAAAACTTCTTTTTCTAATAAAGATAGTGAAAATAAAGAACTTATAGCTAAATTAAGCATTTCAGAAACTAATTTAAGCAATTTAAACGAAAAATTAGAAACAAATAAGGCAGAATTAGAACAATTGCATAATAAATTTACATTAGAGTTTGAAAATCTTGCTAATAAAGTTTTAGAAGAAAAATCCCAAAAATTTTCTGAATTAAATAAAAAACAAATTGATGCTATAATAAATCCTTTTAATGAAAATTTAAAAGAGTTTAAGCAAACCGTAAAAGATACTTACGAAAAAGGCATGAAAGAAAGAACTGAATTGGGAGCAGAGCTAAAACATATTCAGGAATTAAATCAAAAACTTAGTGTAGAAGCAAATAATTTAACCAAAGCTTTAAAAGGCGATGTGCAAAAGCAGGGGCGTTGGGGCGAAATGATTTTAGAAAAAATACTAGAATCATCAGGACTTGAAAAGGATAAACATTTTAGAACTCAAGATTCGTTTACTCTTTCCGATGGCAGAAGACAAAGACCAGATGCTGTAGTGTATTTGCCTGAAAATAAGCATATTATTATAGATTCTAAGGTTTCGCTTGTGGCTTATGAAAAATATGTGAATAGCGATAACGAAGAAGAAAAAAAACAATTTTTAAAAGAACATATTACCTCTGTAAGAGCGCATATTAAAGATTTGGCAGATAAAGATTATATAAATAGTTTGGGATTAGAAAATCCAGAATATATTTTGATGTTTGTTCCTATAGAAGCATCTTTAGGTTTAACAGTTTCTAATGATAATCAAATTTTTACTGAAGCCTGGGATAAACGTGTCGTAATAGTAAGTCCGTCAACATTAATTGCAACGCTGATGACAGTAAATGCAATTTGGAAACAAACTATGCAAACCGAAAATGCTCTTTTAATTGCAGATAGAGGTGGAAAATTATATGAGAAATTTATAGGTTTTGTTGATGATTTAAAAGCCGTAGGAGTATCAATAGAAAAAGCAAATAAAGAATATGAAAAAGCAATGTCTAAACTTTCAGAGGGTTCGGGAAATCTTGTTAGACAAGCAGAAATGCTAAAAGAGTTAGGCGCAAAAACAACAAAATCTATAGATAAAGAAATTCTTGAATTAGGAAAAGAATAAAACTATAAGCAAAATACATGTTATGAAATATTTCTCAATAAATTTTAAATTCTCCTTTTAAATATTATATTTGCACTTGCTCAAAGTGTTTTAAAATAATGAATAATAACTAAATAAAAAACTTATTTAAGGTATGGTAATGAACGAAAAATTAGCAGCAAGAATTGAAGAAATTGCTGTTCGACTTACAAATCAACTTAGTGTTGTAGAAACTGCAGGAGAATTAAATGCTGTGCAAGAAGTGCATAATATTTTTATGGAAATGGATTATTACAAAAAAAATCCACAAGATTTACAATGGGTACATGTTCCAAACGATAAACTCGGCAGAAAATCTTTAATAGCCAGAATGAGAGGCGGAAAAGGAAATAATAAAAAAACTATTGTAATGATTGGACATATTGATACTGTAGGTATTTCTGATTATGGAGTTTTAAAAGATTTTGCTCATAGACCTTATGAATTAACCGAAGAATTTAAAAAAGTAGCATCAACTTTACCACCAGAAGCAAGAAAAGATTTAGAATCTGGCGACTACTTATTTGGACGTGGTCTGTTTGATATGAAAACTGGTGACGCTATAATTATGGCTGTAATGGAAGAAATACAAAAAGATATTGAAAATTTTGAAGGAAACTTAATTTATGCAGCCGTTTGCGACGAAGAAAGTAACTCTTTTGGAATGCTTTCGGTAGTTCCTGAATTAGTAAAAATTAGAGATGCTGAAGGATTAGATTATTTAGCACTTCTAGATACAGATTATATGACTTCAGAGTATGAAGGCGATGAAAATAAATATGTATATATCGGAACAGTAGGAAAACTAATGCCTTCATTCTATGTTGTGGGTAAAGAAACTCACGTGGGAGAGTCGTTTAAAGGTATAGATGCAAACCAAATTGCTTCTGCAATTACTTGTAGAATAAATTTGAATGCAGATTTTTGCGATGTAGCAGAAGGCGAAGTTTCTCTTCCACCAATTACACTTAAACAAAGAGATTTAAAACCAGAATATTCTGTTCAAACTGTTCAGTATGCTAATTTATTCTTTAACTATGCAACTCATACAAGCACGCCAGACGAAGTTTTAGAAAAAATGATTAATGCAGCTGACGAAGCTTTCCAAAACTCTATCGATAATTTGAATACTCAATATGAAAGATTTTGTAAACTTGCAAATAGGGAATACAAAAAATTACCTTGGAAATCGAGAGTAATATCTTATGAAGAGCTTTATAATACAGTAAAAGCAGAACTTGGAGATAAGCTTGATGAAAAAATTAAAGAACTTTCAGACAAAATGCTTAAAGACGAAAGTATTGACCAAAGAGATTTTGCACTGAAAATTGTTGAACTTACACATCATTTATGGTCTGATAGAGAGCCTATAGTTATAGTGTATTTCACACCTCCTTATTATCCTCATATTTATGTGGAAGGAAAACGACCAAAAGAAAAAGCTCTTTTAGAAGCAGTTGCAGATGCTGTAAATACAACAAAATCAGATTATAAATTGGTTTACAAAAAATTCTTCCCATATATTTCAGATTTAAGTTATGCAGCAGCTCCAAAAGATCCAAAAATTATTGAAAACTTTAAAAATAATATGCCTGGATTTGGAACAAAATACGACTTACCTCTTGAAGATATGCAAAAATTAGACCTTCCAGTACTTGATATTGGTGCTTTTGGTAAAGATGCTCATAGATTTACTGAAAGAATTGAAAAGAAATATTCTTTTGAAGTAGCACCTGTTTTGGTCTATAAAACTATAATGAATTTGTTAAAGTAAAAATTATTGTAATTTAACTAATAGTATATGAGTAGAGGCGTTCTTTGTAACGCCTCTGCTGTTAGTATAAAAAAACTTTTCAAAAATATTTTTGTATAAAATATTTTTTACCTTTGTTGCAACTGATTATAAATAATATTTTTAATTCTTTATTATGGAAAGTAAATTTTTTAAATCAATTTTAGTATTTGGTATTTTTGCATTATAAGTTTTGCCCATTTCGGCACAGAATCTATATGTGCGTAATGCCAATGAAACTCAAGAGATTTACCAACTTAGTAGTATTAGTAAACTAAGTTTTTCGGCTAGCGATCTTATTGTGCATAAAACCGACAACAGCACTGTAACGCATGCTATTAGCGAAATAAGGTATATGAGTTTTAGTGATCATGTTGAAATTTTTATGCCACGCGAGCAAGAAGATATGTTAACAGTTTATCCAAATCCTGTAAGTAATTTGCTAAACATTAACTTGCCAAGCGATAAACTTGGTGGTGATTTGCTTGTGCTTAGTTTAGACGGTAAAACTCTAATGAGCCACAAACTTGTTGATAGCCAAACAGCAATTGACTTAAATGCTTTGCCACAAGGTATTTATTTTTGTCGCTATATCTTTGGCACACATAGTGAAACAGTAAAAATAGTTAAGCAAAACTAAAAATAGGAGGAAATAAAAATGAAAAAACTTATATTAATTAGCTTATTAGCATTTTTTGCTTTGTCGTTAAATACAGCTTTTGCACAAAACGATAGCATTTATGTAATGAAAAACGGTAGCATAATTTGGGAATACAAAATAGCAGACATTGACAGTATTATTTTTTATAAACCTGTAATTGAAGAAGAATTGATAACTGGAACTTTTATAGATTCACGCGATAAGACAGAATACTCATGGGTACAAATTGGCGAACAAATTTGGATGGCAGAGAACTTAAAATATTTGCCAAGTGTAGTTAGTGCGGGAACTGGTTCTAATACTGAGGCTTATTATTATGTTTACGGTTATTATGGCACTAATGTTGACGAAGCCAAAGCAACAGAAATTTATGCTACTTATGGAGTATTGTATAATTGGACCTCAGCTATGGCTGGAGTAGCAAGTAGTAATTCTAATCCAAGTGGTGTGCAAGGTATATGTCCCGAAGGTTGGCACTTACCAAGTGATGCAGAATGGCAACAACTTGAGATGTATTTAGGAATGTCTCCAGAACAAGTAAATGAGACTGGTTGGCGAGGAACAGATGAAGGTGGTAAA
>DHVB01000071.1 GCA_002412425.1 Bacteroidales bacterium UBA5219
GTCCCAATGCGGAAAACAGGAGCTAACAAAACAAAAACAGATTTTTCGCAAAAAACACACGAAAAAACTAAAGAAAAAACAACAAATAACACTGCTATTATAATATCTGCTTTAGTTTTGGTTTTTTTAGGCTTAATGGTTTGGCGATTTTTTCCAAGATAACTATTTGTCCCACTTCTTCATATACTCCGACAATACAGGATTAAGGATTTTGGTATAAATTTTAGTTGTACTCAAATCTTTATGTCCTAACAGTTTTGATATAATTTCTATTGGAATACCTAATTCAATGCTTATAGTCGCAAATGCGTGTCTTGCCACATGACTGGTTAAGTTCTTATCTATACCAGCGTAAAGAGCCACCAACTTTAAGTAATGGTTATATTTTTGATTAGACGGAATAGAAAATATCTTATCATTACTGTTTTTTTGTTTTTCTAAAATTACTTGTGCTTTATTAACGATAGGAATATTAATTATCTCGTTTGTTTTTTCGGTCTGTATTATAATAAAATTATTGCGAATATTCTCCCATTTTAAAGCTGCAACATCAGAATATCTTAAACCAGTATAGCATTGAAATAAAAAAACATTCGCAATCTTTTTAACCACGTCTGGGAACGTATCAACCTTTTCTTCAATCAGTGCAAGTTCATCAGCGGTTAAAAAGGTTCGCATTGTTTGAACGTATTTAGTTTTAAAATTTTTATATGGATTTTCGTGTTTATATAAGTCTAATCGAATTGCTGTATTTATAAGTGCTTTTAAGTCTTTATGATTATCCCAAATGGTATTATTGGCTAAACCTTTTAACGACCTATCAAATTCTTGAATTTTCGTTAGATTTATTTCATTTATAGTAACATTGTCTCCAAACAACGCTTTTAGCTTATTCTCTAATGTACTATACCTCAAAAATCTCGAATAAGGTAGTTTTTCGCAATGAAGTTTAATAATTTCACTAAGCGACACTCGAGCTTTGTCAAAATACTTGTTTTCAAAAGTTTCAAAATTAATTGGCTCTCCAAGTTCCCGAAGCTCTAAGTATATATCGTTAATCCTGTTTATTTCTCTAAGGATTATTCTGTTTATTCTATCCTTATCAGCCCCTTTAACCTTTTTCGTTTTTCTACAAAAATCTTTAGGATAAATAAAAATTTCTAAAGGATAACGCTTTGTTTTTCTATCTATCAAAACTTGAATATAAAGTTTCGATTTACCCTCTTTATTTATGTGAGGATTAAAAATACCGATGTGCTAATTTTGTTTACCATAAAAAAATGTTTAGTACGTTTTTTGGTAAACAAAAATACTAAAATCTATTAAAAAAAACAAATATTTATCATTTTATTTTTAAAGAACTTGTTGTTTTTCAACATTTTACTAATATTTGTTATTTTTACAAGTGAACTAGGGAGGAGTCGAACCCCCAACCTTCTGATCCGTAGTCAGATGCTCTATCCAATTGAGCTACTAGTCCAAAATTGAGTTTGCAAATATATATTATATTTTTCATTACACAAAATATTTTTTTCAAAAATTACATCGATTCAAAATTCAACAGTATTATTTTTAAAAAATTTTCTAAAACATATAAATAAAATTCTTTTGATGAAATATTTTCATTATACTTGTAGCAATATTTAATTTAATAATTTAATTTAATGTTTAAGATATGAAAACACCAATAGATGTAAAATTAGTAGATGCTCAAATTGAGAAATTAGGCGTTAAAGACCTTAGTAAAGCTACAATTCGTGAGATTGTTACTTTAGTAAATTGGATTCATGAAGAATCAGGTAAAGAGTTTGTAAGAATGGAAATAGGCGAACCTGGCTTAACACCACCAAGTGTAGGTATTGAAGCAGAAATCAATGCCTTAAAATCTGGAGTTGCATCAAAATATCCTATGATTAGTGGAGTTCCAGAATTAAAAAACGAAGCGTCAAGATTTATAAAAAACTTTATAAATATTGATATTAGTCCAAATTCATGTATCCCAACTGTAGGTTCAATGCAAGGTGGGTATGCAACATTTTTAATATGTGCAAACCTTGATGCTAAAAAAGATACAGCTTTGTTTATAGACCCAGGATTTCCTGTGCAAAAACAACAATATAGAGTTATGGGTCATAAATTCGAAAGCTTTGACATTTTTGAATATCGTGGCAAAAAACTACGCGAAAAATTAGAATCTTACCTCTCTAAAGGAAATATAAACTCAATTATTTATTCAAACCCTAATAATCCTAGCTGGATTTGCCTAACAGAAGAAGAACTTCAAATTATTGGTGAATTAGCAACTAAATATGACGTAATTGTTATTGAAGACTTGGCTTATATTGCAATGGATTTCCGCAGAGACTTACACCAACCAGGAAAACCACCATACCAAGTTTCGGTAGCTAATTATACAGATAATTATGTGCTTTTAATTTCAGGTTCAAAAGCATTTAGTTATGCAGGTCAAAGAATTGCAGTTGCAGCTATTTCCGACAAAATCTATAATAGAAAATATCCTAACCTATTACAAAGATTTGGAACAGAAGGATTTGGTTATACTTTCGTTTCAAGAATTATTTATGCACTAAGCTCAGGAGTATCACATTCTGCACAATATGCTCTTGCTGCAATGTTCAAAGCTGCTAACGATGGCAAATTTGATTTTGTAAAAGAAGTGAAAGAATATGGCGTACGTGCTAAAAAAATGAAAGAAATGTTCCTTGATGCAGGATTTAAAATTGTTTATAATAAAGACTTAGACGAAGATATAGCTGACGGTTTTTATTTCACAATTTCATATCCAGGAATGGAAGGTGGCGAATTAGTAAAAGAACTTTTATATTATGGAATAAGTGCAATTTCTCTACTAACTTCAGGAAGTACTCGTAGCGAAGGACTGAGAGCTTGCGTATCGCAAATTGTTCCAGACAAAATGAAATTATTAGAAGAAAGATTAAAAGTTTGGAAAGAAAACCATAAATAAAACCTATGGCAACACATGTCCTACGTGAAGAAAAAGATATAAATAGCGTTTCGGGGTTATTACAAGAAAAATATCCTCAAGCAAAATTTAAAAATAGAAAAACTAACATTATCATTAAAAATAAAATGATAATGTTAGTTGTTAGACAAGGACGTAAATCATTTAAAATCACAGGTGGTTTAAATTTTTCTTACTTGCCCCTACTAATTCTAATTATTGCTAGCACTATTTTAAGTACTGCTGCCTTAATTCTGGTTTTAATAATATTAGAAATAATATTTAGAAGAAAAATTAATAAAACTAAAAAAGATGTTGCAAATGTTTTGTGTGGAGCAGTTGGCTGATATTCAGAATGTTTATAGAGATTTGTTAAAGCATTACATTAAGGGATTTAAAGATGCTTGTAAAGATAAAAATGTTTTATTAAATATTGAACTAAAAGAAGTACATAGCCTAAACGTAGCTGAAAATTGCTTAAAAATTGCAAAATCTGAAAATTTAAACCAAGAAAAAACACTTATCGCCTATTTATGCGGTTTGTTTCACGATGTTGGAAGATTTGAACAGTTTACAAAATATCACACTTTTAAAGATGACGAAAGCCTATATCATGGCGAACTTGGTGTTGAAGTAATTAAAAAAGAGCAGTTTTTTAAAGATTTGCCCAAGGAAATTCAAGATATTATTTGTACAGCGGTTTATAATCATGGATTGCGTGAAATTCAAGCTGATGTAAAAAATGATGAGTTATATTTTTCTAAACTTGTGCGTGATGCCGATAAAATTGATATTTATAGAATTGTTTGCAAATACTACAATACTTCTGGACCACGGAATATAGCCTTAGAATATGGACTCGATGATAAAGCAGAAATTTCCACAAAACCTTTAAATGACTTCATAAACAAAAATTTAATTTCAAAAGAAGATTTAGAAAGTGTTAACGACTTTAAATTAATGCAAATTTCGTGGATTTACGATTTGAATTTTAATTTTTCAAAACAAATAATTAAAGAAAAAGCCTATATTGACACTATTTTAGATACAATAAAAGGCGAAAAAGTAAAACAAATAATAAAACAATACATTACTTTATAATATATTTCATTAAAAATAGTTAAATTTACAAATGTTTAATTTTTTACTTTTATAGATATGAAAGCATTTAAAGCATACGACATTAGAGGAATTTATAATAAAGACTTCAACAAGGAAGACGTTTATAAAATAGGTTTTTTTATTCCTCAAGTATTATTGACTGACAAAGTTTTGGTTGGTAGAGATGTAAGAGAGTCATCGCCTGAAGCACTAGAATATTTAGTGAAAGGCATTTTGGATAGCGGTGCAGACGTTTATTACGCTGGTTTAGCCACTACCCCAATGATTTATTATTCAACTGCAAAATACGGATTTGGTGCGTCTGTAATGATAACAGCTTCTCACAATCCAGCAGAATATAATGGTTTAAAAGTTTCGGGTAAAAATGCAAAACCCATTGGCTACGACACTGGTTTAAAGAAGGTTGAAGAATTAATGAAAACTCAAGAAATCATTGTTAGCGACCAAAAAGGTAAATATCACGAAATAAATGTGAGGGATACATATTTTGATTTCTTAAAATCTTATGTTCCAAAATTAAATGACTTAAAAATTAGCATGGATATAAGCAACGGCATGGCAGCTCTTTTTATTAAAGAATTGTTAGGCGACAAAGTAATGTATTTTTACGATGAATTAGACGGTAGCTTCCCAAATCATGAACCAAATCCTTTAGTTCCAAAAAATATTGTTGATTTACAGAAACATGTAATAGAAAACAAATCTGATATTGGGGTTATTTTCGATGGCGATGCAGACAGAGTGATGTTTGTTGATGAAAAAGGCACATTTATTTCGCCAGATTTAATGATTGCTGTTTTGGCACATTATTTCCTTGAAGAAAAAGGCTTAAAAGGCAAAGTAATTCAAGATATTAGAACTTCTAAAGCTGTGGGCGAATATATTGCACAATTTGGTAGCGAAATGGAAATGTGGCGAGTAGGAAGAGCTTTTGCTGCACCAAAACTAAAAGAAATAGATGGAATTTTTGGTGGCGAATTAGCAGGACATTACTATTTTAAAGATTTTTATTATTCAGATTCTGGAATTTTGGCTTGTTTGCTAATTTTAAGAGTTGTAGCACAGATGCACGAAAAAGGAATTACAGTTTCTGAACTTATAGGAAAAATAAAAAAATACGAAAATTCAGGCGAAATAAACTTTAAAATAGAGGAAAAAACAAAAGCTATGGATGCTGTAATTGCTCATTTTAAAGAAAAAGAAAAACCTGATGCATTTTTTGATTTTGACGGATATAGAATTGAATATAAAAATTGGTGGTTGAATATTCGTCCTTCGAATACAGAACCTTATTTAAGATTTTTAGCAGAAGCAAATACAGAAAAACTTTTGAAAGAGATTGTTGACACTGTTGTTGGAATTGTTGAATCTTATGGTGGAAAACTTGTAAGTGGACATTAAAATCTATTTTAAGACAGTCTCTAAATTGTGTTAAAGTGAAACTTTATTTTAACGATTACGTATATTTACTATTATATAATTGAATTATCTTGCATGAAAAACTTTACAGAAGAAACAACAAATTTTAGTTTTAACAGGTTGCCGAAAGATTTGCAAAAAAGTCTTTCTACTATCTATAGTCACACTGAACCTGTTGCAAACCCATTGAAAGTTAATGCTATTCATCAAGGTGATGCTAGTGAACTTCTAAAAAAAATAGAGCCAAATAGTATTGCTGTAAGTGTTTGGTCTCCACCCTATTTTGTTGGTAAAAATTATGAAAAGCATTTAAGTTTTGAAGGGTGGAAAAACCTTTTGAAGTCAGTTATTGCAAATCATTTTTCAATTATAAAACCAGGTGGATTTTTAGCTATAAACATTGCAGATATTTTGGTATTTAAAGATGAGAAAATGCCTAAAATTCAAGCTGATGCAGTTCATAGAAAGCGAATTTCTATTTCAAAAGAAAATATTTTAGAAGTTTTAGCTA
Organism: Bacteroidales bacterium UBA5219; assembly: GCA_002412425.1. Lineage (GTDB taxonomy): Bacteria > Bacteroidota > Bacteroidia > Bacteroidales > ML635J-15 > Bact-19. Next base: position 6,036 of record DHVB01000071.1, read on the forward strand.
AAAATCCCACTATGAATAGAAATGACTTAGCCAAACACTTTAAATGTAGTGAACAAACAATTGATAGAAGATTGCATGGGAACAATGTAAGAGGTGGAAAACAAGAAACTCAATCAAGAGTGAAAATTATTGGTGGATTAGTTGAAAATTGGGCATTAGAAGCAGGTTTTTATCCTTATGATAGACGAATTTGGGTAAAAGATGCAGCTTGGGAAAATTCAAGATGGGCAAATTTATCATATCGTTCTGTTGATGAGTTTGAATATATTTATATTTTTTGGAAACCGGGCATTACAAGATATGATAGAAATCGTTTATCTAATGATGAATGGAAAAATTGGGGTTCTCGTGGTGTTTGGCAATTTCCGTCAGTAAGAGCAAATGATGACCACGAAGCTAAATTTCCACTTGAATTACCAACACGAATAATTAAACTTTTATCTGACGAAAACGACATAGTGCTTGATTGTTTTATGGGTAGCGGAACTACAGCCATTGCAGCTATCAAAGAAAATAGAAATTATATCGGAATTGAACTAAATCCTGAATATGTAAAACTATCAAAAGCTAATATTTTAAAAGAAACTGGTGTAAATTCAATTATTACGTTCAATGCTAATTAATCCAAACACATTACAAGATAATTTAGAAAGATTGGAAGCAATTGAAAAGGCTTCGCTAAGACTTGTTGTTCAAGCTATTTATGACTTTAGAGAAAGTGCAAAAGAAATATTTGAATTTGAAAGTGATTTAGTTGCTGACATTGGTGAAGATATAACTAGAGAAGCACTTGATAAACTCGGCGTATCTAAAATTGAGCAAAGGCTTTTTGGCAAAATTGATTATAAAAAAGCAAGATATTTATTTCAACCAGACTTTGCTATTAAACAAGCTCTTTTTGTTGACTCAAAAGCCGAAAAGATAAGTGGACGAGGTACTGCAACTTTACAAACATCTCAATTTTCTTTGATTGTAAAACAGTTCAGAGCAAATGAACATATTGAAGTTAAAGGAAAGTTGCCATGTATTATTGACAATTCTTTTATTACAACAACTATTTTCGTAAAATATAATTATGAAGAAATTAAAGGAAAAAACATTTTGAATGACATTACTATTGCTGCATTACCAAATGGATTTCTTCAAAACATCTACAATCCTACTGCACAAGATACGATTTTTGTAGCAGGACGAAATGCTCCAACTCGTGATGAAGAATTTAGGGTAAGACTAAGTTTTAGTCGCCTTAAAGCAAAAGCTAAATGGCGTGTGCAAAATATACAAATGTCTCCAAATGAATTTCATTGGGATGAATAGTTATCTAATCTTTTAAACTCGCATGGCTCGGTTCTACACTTCAACTACGTTCAGTGCATCGCTTTAAACTTTTAACTAACTGGTATTCACCATTATTATCTTTCTGAATTTGTAAGTATTTCAAATAGTTTTCTTCAGTAAATTTTTCGTATTTTCTAAAATATCCGTTGTGAATAGGTAATAATTCCAAATCGCCTCTTAAGACTTTATGTGTTGAGAAAATTTTCTTGAAAAGCCAATTTATAATTTCACTATTAAGCAAATCTGTTAGCTGTTGTGCAGAAATATCAATGTTTTTAGGAATTAGGATATTTGAACTGTTTAAAATTAAAACTTGGTTTTTATCACAATAAAAGCATAAATTAGAAGTGATAAACTTATAAATTATTTTTTCTTTAGCTAAAAAATTTTCTATTGGTGCAACTTGCTGAAATTGCGAAAAATCATTTAAAATAAAATTACTTGGTTTTTTAAGTCCTGATTTTGTGATGTCAGAACCTTTGTAAATTGGCAAATAACCCTCTTTTTCTTGACTTATGCAGAATTTTTTATTATTTCCTGTTACAATGCCTAAAGCCCAATCTGCATTAGATTTTAAGCTTATATGATTTATAGAATACAAATGATTGATTATCTTATTTTCTTCGTTTGTTGCTTCAAAATTGAAAATACATTTTGGATTATTAATAAAAGAACTTATAAATCTTGTGTGTGATTTATCATTATTTTCACAAATAATTTCATCATTTTTACTTGAAGTTTTATTTTCAATAATTATCGCTTTAGCTTTAGTAATCAAACTATTAAATGCTTTGCCATAATCAACAAACCTCAATATTTTTTTCTTTATAATTTTTCTTCTAATATCCTCGAATTGACCAATATTAAAAAATGCTTCTTGAATTAAAAAACCAAGTTTTCCTTTATTTTTTAAAATATTTAAACTAGCTGCCAAGAACAAAGATGTTGTATCAAAACTATTGCCACAGTTAAATAGCTTGGAATATTTTTGCTTATCTTGTTTGTCAATTTTCTTTCCCCAAGGTGGATTTGTAAAAATTAAATCGAATAAAATATTGCTTTTTTTAAGTTTTGGTGCTTTTTCTAAAAAATTACAGCAAATAATATTTGGAGATTCATATCTAAATTCTTTTTTAATTCTTTCTCTTGTAATCATTACAGCATTTTCGTCTGTATCGTAGCCATAAACATTTTCAGGCTTTACTCCTAACCTAATTGCTTCAATAATAAAATTTCCCGAACCGCAACATGGATCCAAAAATTTAAAATCAGGAGAAATGTAAATATTTTTAAACATATCTCTTACTATACAAGGCGGTGTGTAGTAAATCCCTTCTTTGTTTTTATAAGAATTTGACAGTAATTTTTCGTATTCAGAACCAATATCAGCAGACTTGGTAGTGTCTATTAAGTTTTTTAGTGTTTTACGTACTTTAACATGGTCGTGAGAATCTTTTAAAAGTTTATTTGAGCGAGAATTTAATTTTTCCTTGCCTGCAACTTCTTGCATAAACTTATCAAAAGACTTTTTCGAAATTAATCCAGCATTTATTTTAGTTAAGTATCCTGTTTTTATCCAGTTGCGAATTGTTGCTGTGGAGACATTTGCTAGTTTTGTAGCTTTAGCTATTTTAATTCCAACATTTTTAGAATATTCTGAACTTGCAAATTCCACAACTTTTTACTATTTTCTTACTTTTTTCCAAATTTGTTTTTAATAAAAACATCTATTTGTTCTGCTGCTTTACGTCCAGCGCCCATTGCTAGAATTACAGTTGCAGCTCCAGTAACATTATCGCCACCAGCAAACACGCCTTCTCTTGAAGTTTGGCTAGTATTTTCGTCAATAATAATACCGCCCCATTTTTCCGTATTAAGATTTGGTGTTGTACTTGCAATTAAAGGATTAGGCGAAGTTCCCAAAGACATAATAACCACATCGCAATCTATATCAAATTCAGAACCTTTAATTGGTATTGGTCGTCTGCGTCCGCTTTCGTCAGGTTCGCCAAGTCCCATTTCTACACAACGCATTCCTGTAACCCAACCTTTTTCATTTCCTAAAATTTCTACAGGATTATTCAAAAGTTTAAAAATTATTCCTTCTTCTTTGGCGTGATGTACCTCTTCGACTCTTGCTGGCAATTCTTTTTCGCTTCTTCTATACACTAAATACACCTCTGCTCCTAACCTACGTGCAACTCTAGCAGCGTCCATAGCTACGTTTCCACCACCTACTACAGCAACGCGTTTTCCCACATAAATTGGTGTATCATATTCTGAGTCAAAAGCTTTCATTAAATTAGAGCGAGTTAAAAATTCATTAGCAGAAACCACTCCATTCAAATTTTCGCCGGGAATATTCATAAACTTTGGCAATCCAGCACCAGAACCTAAAAATATAGCATGATAGCCTTCTTTATCAAGTAAATCATCAATGGTTATAGTCCGCCCAACAATTACGTTAGTTTCTATTTCTACGCCTAATTTTATAACATTGTTGATTTCGTATCTTACAACTTCTTCTTTAGGCAAACGAAACTCAGGAATGCCATATTCTAACACGCCACCGGGTAAATGAAGAGCTTCAAATATTTTTACTTGATAACCTAATTTTGCCAAGTCGGTTGCACAAGCTAATCCTGCTGGTCCGCTACCAATAACTGCTACTTTAAAGCCGTTTGTAGGAACTTTTGTAGGATTGTAATAATTTTCTTTTCTTCCCCAATCAGCAACAAAACGTTCTAATTTTCCGATATTTACTGGCTCGCCTTTAACTCCAAGCACACATGAGCCTTCGCATTGCGATTCTTGTGGACAAACTCTACCACAAATGGCTGGTAAACTTGAATCTTCGGCAATAATATCAGCAGCTTGTGCAAAATCTTTATTTTTTACAGCTGAAATAAATTCTGGAATTTTAATTTGCACTGGACATGCCTGAACACAACGAGGATTTTTACACTGAATACAACGATGAGCTTCTAATACAGCTTCTTCAGCGTTATAACCATAGCTCACTTCTTCAAAATTTTTGATACGTTCTTGTGCTGCTTGTTCTCTTACTGGAACTCTAGGTATTTTTGCCATTATATTATCTTCCTATTTTACATTTATGATTTTTTTCTAATTCTTCTCTTTTTTGTCCTTCAATAGTTCTATACATATTTTGGCGACGCATTGCTTCGTCAAAATCAACTAAATGAGCATCAAATTCAGGACCGTCAACACAGGTAAACTTTGTTTGTCCACCTATGCTTACTCTACAAGCTCCACACATTCCTGTTCCGTCAACCATTAAAGTGTTTAAACTTGCAACTGTAGGAATACCATATTCTTTAGTTAACAAACTTACAAATTTCATCATTATCATTGGTCCAATGGTAACAACTAAATCGTATTTTTTATTTTCTTTTTCAACTAATTCTTTAAGCTTATCAGTTACCATGCCTTTAAAACCATAGCTTCCATCATCAGTTGTGATATAATAATTGTTAGAAACTGCACGCATTTCTTCTTCGAGAATTACATAATTTTTAGATTTTGCACCTATTATTACATCAGGTTTAAAACCTCTATTGCTCAAATATTTCACTTGAGGATAAACAGGTGCTGCTCCAACTCCACCGCCGACAAAAAGTATTTTTTTATTAGCAAGTTCTTCGTCAGTTGCATGAATTAATTCCGAAGCTTGACCTAAAGGTCCTGCAAAATCTAAAATATAATCACCTTCATTATGTTCGCAAATTAAGTGAGTAGAAACACCTATACACTGTGTTACAATAGTTACAGTTCCTTTTTCTCTATCATAATCACAAATAGTAAGCGGAATTCTTTCACCTTTATCTCTAACTCTTAAAATAACAAATTGACCTGGTTGAGCTGATTTTGCAACTCTTGGTGCCTCAATATCCATTAAAAATATTTGTTCGGCAAGTGGTCTTTTCTTTACAATTTTATACATCTAATTTATTATATTTTTTAAATTCAACCTATCTGCAAATATAAACAGATTTTCGTATTAACAAAAAATGAAAATACAAAATTTTTCTTTTAAATAAATATGATTTTTATATGATTGGGAATTTTAATTACCAGCTTGATTACTAGGTGTTTTGCGTTTTAATTATTAAAAAAATCCACTATTTTTCTTTCTACAATTCCTCTATAAACAAATGCATCAACAACTTTATTTTCATAAAGGATAATTACAGGAACTCCATCAGCAGTTATTTGCATAACTTCTTCTTTTGGCATTTGAATATACTTTATGTCGGTTGACTTGGTATCATCTAAAAATTTTGCAATATCATCAGACTCAACAAATATATAGAGTACATTACTTTTATCAATATTATGATTTTTCACCATGCTTGAAATTTTCTTTGCAGTTAAATTACATAATTTACAGTAAGGACTTAAAAAGCAAATTATAGTTTTTTTGTTTTGTCTTTCTTTTAGAACGGGGTTTTCTTTAAATTTTTCAAAATGTTCAACGCTATAAATATCGGTAAGTTTTGAATATTGTTTATAATATATAAAATCTGGTGGAGATATAATATTAACTCCAACAATACTTATAACAAAAATGCTTATAGTTACAAGTTTCTTATATTTGAATTTAAAATATTTTGAATTTCTAACCCAGACTAAACCTGCAATAATAACTGCATTTTTAATAATTGATTGAACGGGACTTAAAAATATATTAGAACCAAAACATTGACAATTTTCCACATCACCTCCAATTGCTCTAATGCCTAAATACACTGTAAAAGCGGCTGTAGTAATAAGGGTTAAGTCAGTGATGAATTTGAATAAATTTAAGCATAAGAGTATTCCTAAAAACAATTCAAAACCGATAATAAGTCTTGCAAATAAAATTGATAAGTCTAAGGAAAATAAATTAATTGTAAATATATATAATTCAAAATCATCTATTGTAAGAAGTTTTAAAATAGCTGAGGCTATAAAAATTAAGCCTAAAAAAATTTTAACTATCAGTTTCCACATAAAAAAATAAAAAAGCTTGATTCCCAAAAAGGTAAATCAAGCTCAAAACTTTATTTGCATTTAATTTCAGTATTTAAAACTTTTTGGTTTCCATCTGAACATTTTGTGCCTTTTTCTTTTTCAAAAGTTACTGAACCAATTTCTTTTCCATCAATATAAGTTGTACATGTACATTCGTTTGAACAACTAGTGAAACCTAATAATGCAATTCCTACTAAAGCTAAAGCAATAAAAATAGTTTTTTTCATAATTTAATTATTTTATACAATGCCTACTCTTATGTTTTTCGGCTTCCACATCCTACTCTTTTATGGATTTTCGGATACTTCCATACAATATTATTATTTTTTTGTCGCTTATTAAAATCAAAACTTAGTTTTTAAATCTGTTGCAAATATAATACTTATAATGATTACTCAAAATATTTTATTTAAATAATATACAAAATTACATTTTATTAAGTTTTTAACTTATAGAACCAAAGTCTTCAAAACCTTTATTCATCTGCTTAATAATTATTTTAAAAATAGCATTTTCATTTCTATTAAGTTGAGGATCATTTGTAAGAATTTCTTCTGCAATGTCTTTTACATATTGTACCAATTGTCCATCTTGACTAAGATTTGCCATTTTTAAATCTAAAGTAAATCCACTTTGTTGTGTCCCTTCTAAATTTCCTGGTCCACGTAATCTCAAGTCAGTTTCAGCAATTTCGAAGCCATCTGTAGAATTAACCATTGTAGAAATTCTGTCATAAGCATTTTCGCTTAATTCATCTGCTGTCATTAGTAAACAATAAGACTGTGCTGTCCCCCTACCTACTCTACCTCTCAACTGATGCAACTGCGACAAGCCAAATCTTTCAGCAGATTGAATTATCATAACCGTTGCATTAGGCACATCAACACCTACCTCAATTACAGTTGTGGCAATCATAATTTGGGTAACTTTATCAACAAACATTTTCATTGAAAATTCTTTATCGGCTGGTTTCATTCTTCCATGAACAACAGAAATTTGATATTTTGGAGGTGGAAATGCTCTGCTATATCCTTCTAAACCGTCCTCCAAGTCTTTATAGTCCATATTTTCAGATTCTGAAATCAATGGAAATACAACATAAATTTGCCTGCCTTGGTCAATTTGTTTTTTAATAAATCCAAACACTCTTAAAATATCTCTATCTCTAAAATGTCGAGTTATAACTTTTGAGCGTCCTGGTGGAAGTTCGTCAATAACCGAAATATCTAAATCGCCATAAAGTGTCATTGCAAGTGTTCGAGGAATTGGCGTTGCTGTCATTACAATTATATGTGGTGGCTTCACGTTTTTTGCCCAAAGTCTAGCTCTTTGTTCAACTCCAAATCTATGTTGCTCATCAATAACTACCATTCCTAAATTATGGAATTTAACAGTATCTTCAAGTAAAGCGTGAGTACCTATTATAATATTCAAAGCTCCAGATTCTAAATCTTCGTGAATTTTAACCCTATCTTTCTTTTTAACAGAACCTGTAAGAAGTGCAACATTCACGTCCAAATCTTTTAAAAAATTACTTATAGATTTTAAATGTTGTTGAGCTAAAATTTCTGTTGGAGCCATTATGCAGGCTTGATAACCATTATCAACTGCCATAAGCATTGCAAGAAGTGCTACCAAAGTTTTTCCACTTCCTACATCGCCTTGCAACAAACGATTCATTTGCTTGCCACTCGCTACATCTTTTCTAATTTCCCTCAACACTCGCGTTTGAGCGTTTGTGAGTTTAAATTTTATGTTTTTAAAAAAGCAATCTTTTAAAATTTTGTCTTTTTTCCTGTCAAAAATAAATCCCGGTGTATTTTGCTTACGATTTAGTTTTAATTGCATTAAGTTTAGTTGAATATAAAAAAGTTCTTCAAACTTAATTCTGTATTGTGCTTTAGCTAAACTTTGTGTGTCTGTTGGGAAATGAAGCTCAAAAAGCGTTTCTTCCAAGCCTTTTAAATTATATTTTTGACGAAACCAAGGTGGTAAAGTTTCAGGAATTTGTCCTTTAACTTGTTTTAATAAAGTATCGCAAAGTTTTTGTATTACCTTTGAATTAATATAACCTGTTTTAAGCTTTTCTGTTGTACTGTATTGAGGATATAAATTACTTACCAACTGCTTTTGCCATTTTGTAAATTCCTCAATATCAGGGTGTACGATATTTAGTCTGTTCCCAAAAAGTGTAGGTTTTCCAAAAAGTACATATTCTTTATCGCGAGAAATTGAACTAATTATCCAATTTGCAGCATTAAACCAAACAATTTCAATTACTCCAGTAGCATCAGTAAAATAACCTGTTAACTTTTTCTTGTTTCTCGAAATATTGCTTGTTTCTAAATGTGTAAATTTTCCTTTAATCTGAATATAAGGCAAATCTTTATTTAGTTCATTTATATTGTAAAATTTGCTTCTATCTATGTAGCGATAAGGGAAATAGTACAACAAATCATTCCAAGTGGTTAAACCTAATTCATTTTTCAATAATTCGGCTCGCTTAGGTCCTACACCAGGCAAATATGTTAATTCATTATCTAAAATCGCCATTTTAAACAAATTGTCTGTCCACAAAAATAAAAAAAATATTGAAATAATTTATAAATATAACATTTTTAAAATTAAGATTTTATGTATCTTGCGGATAAAATAAATTGAAACTTATTTATAAATGAAACATTATAAACGGCTTTTTCCCAACATATCATATTTTTTCAAACAAAAGCATAACAACATATTGCCTGATACATTCAATTCCTATATTTTAAATAAAAATATTAAAGTCGATAATTTTATTTTAGGAAATAAATATAGAAATGAAGTGTTAAGCGATAATACAGAAATTAAAATAAAAGATTTTGGTGCTGGTTCTCAAAAATTAGGAAAAGAAACAAGAAAAATTAAAAATATCGCAAAAATTTCTGGTTCTAAACTGAATTTTGGTTTATTTATTCAAAAATTAATTAAAACTTTTGAAATAAAATCTGCTTTAGAAATGGGGACATCGGTTGGAATTGCAACTATTTTTATGTCTTATGCCTCCGAAAATATACAAATAGACGGAATTGAAGCCTGTCCTGAAACTGCAAATTACTTAAAGTCAAAAATTAAAGAAAGAAATATTAAAAATATAAATATTTATAATAATGATTTTGACTCAGTTTTCGAAAATCAAGAATTAAATAACAAAACCTACGATTTAATTTATATAGATGGAAATCATCGTGGCGAATATTTACTTAAATATTTCAAAATTTTAAAAGAAAAACATTGCTCTACCCCTTGTATCATAATAGTTGACGATATAAATTGGTCTAACGATATGTTTGAAGCTTGGAGAGAATTAACTAAAACTAAAAATGCAACTTTTTTAAATTTTTATCGCTTTGGTGTAATTTTTTTAGGACATAATTTAAAACATGGAGTTTTTAATGTAAAATTTGTTTAATTTCGTAAAAATTTTGTAAGGTGAATAAAATAATTGAGCTAAAAGATATTATTAAAGATTATTACGTTGGTAGCATTACTGTAAATGCCTTAAAAGGAATAAATTTAAACATTTGCAAGAATGAATATGTTGCAATAATGGGTCCTTCTGGAAGCGGAAAATCAACTTTAATGAATATTATTGGCTGTTTGGATAGTTTAACTTCAGGTCAATATGAACTAAACGGTACTGATGTGAGTTTTATGAGCGACAACGAACTTGCAGAAATTAGGAATAAGGAAATAGGTTTTGTTTTTCAAACTTTTAATTTGTTACCTCGCTATACTGCTTTTGAAAATGTTGTTTTGCCTTTAGTTTATGCAGGCGTTTCTTCAAAAGAAAGACAAAAACGAGCCCAAGAAGTTATTGAATCTGTTGGATTAACAGATAGAGCGCATCACAAACCAAATGAACTTTCTGGTGGACAACGTCAAAGAGTTGCTGTGGCACGTGCATTGGTAAACAAGCCTTCTATCATTCTTGCTGACGAGCCTACAGGAAATCTTGACACCAAAACTTCAATTGAGATAATGACTTTATTTGAAGAAATTTATAAAAAAGGAAATACAATTATTTTAGTAACACACGAAGAAGATATTGCTTTGTATGCACGAAGAATAGTAAGATTGAGAGATGGTTTAATAGAATCTGATGAAATAAACAAAAACGTAACAATGGATTTAAGTTAATATTAAAAATTTATGTCATGAAAATATATACAAAAGTTGGCGATAAAGGAAACACATCACTTTTAGGTGGTCAAATTGTAAGAAAAGATAGTTTACGCATAGAAGCTTATGGCACAATTGACGAGTTAAACTCATTTATTGGAATGCTTCTAAATTTTAAAATTGATAATTCTGATAAAGAGATTATAAATTTTGTTCAAAATCGCTTGTTCGACATTGGCTCAATTTTAGCTGCTGACGAAAAAAATGCTAAATATAAGCTACCGCAATTAAGGCACATAACAAATGAAGATATTTCTACTTTAGAACAAGCTATAGATAAAAACAGTGAAAATTTACCAAAATTAAAAAGTTTTGTACTACCAGCTGGAAGCGAATTTATTAGTTGGTGTAATATTTCTAGAACTGTTTGCAGACGTGCTGAAAGGCTTATTGTTTCTGCAAAAGATGAAATTTTTATTCCTGATGAAATTTTTATTTTTATCAACAGATTATCTGATTATTTGTTTGTTTTAGGCAGAAAATATGCTATTGTTTATAACATTGATGAAATTTTGTGGAAATAATGTTTGGTTATTAATAAAAATTGTTATAGCTTCGCAATCCATTTTTTAGATAGATGTTGAACCAATAAAAAACTAAAATATATTAATATGTATTGGACACTTGAATTAGCTTCTAAATTAGAAGATGCCCCTTGGCCAGCAACAAAAGACGAACTTATTGATTATGCAATTCGTTCGGGAGCACCTTTGGAAGTTATTGAAAATCTTCAAGAAATTGAAGACGAAGGTGATATTTACGAAAGTATAGAGGATATTTGGCCCGATTATCCAAGTAAAGATGATTTCTTCTTTAATGAAGATGAGTATTAATTTGTAAAAAAAACTATGGAAAAGAGGGTTTAGCCCTCTTTTTTTTGCTTATATGTTAAAAATTTTCAAGTTTTAAATTATTATCAATTTTCCTGAGTAGCTAACTATGTATTTTAGAATAATTGAGAATATGCACAAATCTTGCCTGTCAGTAATTATTTATCCAAACTTTCAAGATATTTTTGTGCTAACTCAATATTTGGTTCTTTGCTTTCATAAAATCTATAAAAAGCCACTTTTTTACATAGTCCAAAGGTATAGCATTTATTTTTTTTGTAAAAATAATTTAAAACTTCTTCTATTTCGTCAGCTTTATTCACATGTTCATGTTTCATCAGAATTCCATAATCCAAACCATATTTAATTTTAAATTCTAATCCAGTTGTAAGTTTCCAGCCTAAAGTCCATAAAAAAGTGCCTTCGTTTGGAATACTTGTTCTAAGTGAGCCGTTAGGATTTAAAAGAAGACAAGTTTTTGCTACAACTTTTGGTAAATCTAAAATATGTTCAAAAGTTGCTACGGAAGTTATTCTATCATATTTTTGTGAGATGTCAATTTCATCAATATCATTATAAATATTTTTTATTTGTGTGATATATGGAGAATTTTTATACAATTCACTAAAAGGTTCAACAATATCATAATGACTTGACTGTTCATATTTTAATTGATTTAATGTGCCTGCTCCTATTTCTAATGTTTTTTTATCATGAGAGCCTTTTACATCTGCTGCAACTTTTTTATGCAACCATGCTTCCATCTTTTGAGCTAAGCCAGAAGCTGTTGTGTCTCCATCTCTATTTGATTTATAATGCTGATTATAAATTGCTTCCAACTTTTCGGGAAGCTCTATTCTTGTTTTAGGATAATTTTTAAACATCGTTCTTTAAAATTTGAAAAACATATAATTAGAAAACAAAAATAAAAAAAACTTTTAACTAAATTAAATCTGAAATAAAAAAATCCTCTATTAACACTTCAATTATGTTTAATACCAATTTGAATTATATATTAGTCCAACATGTGCCTAAAAAA